>CADBNW010000028.1 GCA_902796025.1 uncultured Eubacteriales bacterium | reverse complement strand
TCTATAGTTCCTACCACCTGCGGAGAGCATCGTGTTCACATCGCGGGGGTCACTGGTTCGAGTCCAGTAAGCACCATCGCCTCTCCCTAATCGGGAGAGGCATTTTTTTGCCATAGGAAGGAAGTGGTATGCATGGCGAAGTTCATTTCAAAACAAAAGCTAAGCAAAAAAGCCAGAAAAGAGCTTGATTCAAGGCAAAGAGCCACCTGGAGCTTCAGCCCGGTAACCAAGAAGGTCGAAAGTAAGAAACTCTACAGCAGAAAGAAGAAGTCCACTGAACGTTACGATGATTACGGCAGTGGGCTTCTTTTTTATCCTGTCAGGGTATTCAAAACGCCTTTTCTATGTACATTTTCGCTGCGAGTATTTTGAAAGTAAACTGGTCACAGCTCAATATGTAGACAGGAACACTTCGGACGATGTGATGTGAAGAATTTGCCGGGATATAATAAGCAAGTTCACAAGAATACATCCGATGCACGATGCGGTCCCATAAAGGGCATATGCGCCCTTGCGTTTGACAGCTTTATGGGTTATAATACCGTACATCCTTATCTGGAGGAAACATGCAATGCCGCTTTATCAGTACCGCTGTCCAAAATGCGGACACGATTTCGAGCTGCTTACAACCATAGGCAAGCGCAAGGAAGCCCACTGCCCTAAGTGCGGAGAAAAAGCCGAACAGGAATGGAGAGGGAAGGGTGCTTTCGGGCCGATGAAGTATACGGGCGAAAACCATAAGTGCGAAGATTGCCCGCATAAATGCCCGATGCATGGTTAAGAAGGCTGTTTCAGGAAATAGCTGAGTTGTATTGAAAAAGCAGGGCTGCGCCCTGCAGAAACCTCTTCGCTTTATCCGGCTTCCCGTCCATTTCCCTATAACTCGATCCTCTGCGTCCCATCTTTTGTCACATAGTGTTTTTTGACTCCCAAGAGATCCATCCACCTGCGCGTCACTGCGGTGCCGTACATGCGGATGCGGCCCATTTTGCGAAGCTTTTGGGCATCCTCAAGGTAGGGCGGGATCTCCGGCTCGTTGTAGAGCCAGTCTGCGCAGCACCACAGGCACGCTTCCGGCAGGATGGCGGCGTAGACCTCCATTCCAACGTTCATGTGTCCGTGATGCGCCATCTGGCAAAGATCCGATTTGAGCAGGTGCCGCGATTCTCTGTACAAAAGGTCCCCCGCATCCGGCCCCAGGTCGCCCAGAAACAGGACCGTTTTGTTTGGCGTCGTCACTTTGAAGACGAGGGAGCTGTCGTTTATGATATTTGCCGTAAGCCCTTCGTGATAGCTGAACAGAAAGTCGATATGCACTTCGTCGATATCCAGCGATTCCCCCTGATGCACGATGCGGGTCTTGTCCTGAAAAAGCGGCAGCGCTTTATTGAACGCAGGCAGCATATTATCAAGGTCGTGGCGGAACCATTCCACGTCCTCGACGTCGGTTTTCCGGATCAGTTCGTCATAAGGCGGAAAGTTATAGTAAATGGTATCGATATCAAAATCCTTTCCGCCGTGCTGCACAAATTCGTCCACGAACCCGCTTATGTGATCGATGTGCGCGTGGGTCAGGATCCAGGCCGATACGTGCCGCCCGGCGACGTACTGCTTAAGCAGCGGCATATCCTCCGGCCTTCCGCCGTCGATGATGATGCAGTTTTCCTTGTCTGTCACAAGGACAAAGGACATCATGAACCTGCTTGTCTCTGTCAGTTGATATAGAACAGCCATCCCGCTTTTCCTCTATTCCTATCGTCGTTTTTGCAGAAGCGCCCGCAAATCTCACTTCTTCAGTGCGAGCGCAAGCTTATCCGGGAAGTTGATGGTCATCCCGTCGCCGCCGAGCCCAATGGCCTTCCACATAAGATCGGTATTCGCGACTCCCCAGAACCTTACAGAGATCCCCCTCTGCGCCGCAAGCGCCATGCCCTCGGGCGTCGCCTTGGAGATGATGGGACAGATCTGCTGGATGTGATTTTTCTCCAGCATGTCCAGTGTTTCTTCGTTGATCTCCGGCGTAAGGAAGCCAATCCTGATGTCCGCATCCAGCTGCCGCAAGGCGACGAGGCTTTCCCACATAAAGGAGGTAAAGATCACATCCTCCCGGCAGCGAAGGCTGTTTACGCACGTAAGGCAGTCCGCCTCGATCCCGGCGCGCTTGATCTCAAGCGCCAGCGTAAGGCCGCGGCGTCCAAATTGCGTAAGAAAGGTGTCCAGTCTTACGATGCGCTCCCCCCTGAACTTTTCACCCATGTGGGCGCCGAAATCGATGTCCAGCAATTCTTCATAAGCAAAATCGCTTATGCACTTTTTAAGTCCGGTCACTCTCTCCATCGAATCGTCATGAAACAGCACCAGCACGCCGTCCTTGGTGCGCTGGATATCGGTCTCTATGCCGTCCGCGCCCATATCAAGGCCTGCGTAAAAAGCTCTAAGCGTGTTTTCCGGATAATAGGCGCTTGCTCCCCTGTGCGCGTAGTTGATGATCGACATATGCGTTATACTCCCCCTCGTCGCTTTCGTTTGCTTGCCTGAAATCATTTTATCACATCTTTGTGTCAACATCGTTATCAAACGTCATATAAAGGCTGTGCGGGACCGGCGCTTCCTCAAATTCCACCGCGATCACGGTGTCCAGGTCGTCAAGGCGCTCGGCCGGGTAATCCACGATAAAACGGTATTCGTCCCGGGCAAGCTCATATGTCTGCCTGAAGGGCAGCTCCTCCCCGGTCGAAAGAAGGCGGCAGCTTTTTGCTTTCGTTTCGATGTTGCATATTTTCAGATGGCCGCGAAGCTCTGATACGTCAAGAAGGTGCAGATAGACCTTCTCCCCGCGCCCCGTCATGCCGCCCCAGCGCATCTGATAGGGAAAATCGGCGCAGGGCTTGGTGCCGTAAATGCTCTCGCCGTTTCTGTGAAGCCACGCGCCCACCTTCCTAAGCGTTTGGACGCTGCCCTCGGGGATCACGCCCTTTGCGTCCGGGCCAACGTTTATCAAAAGGTTTCCGCCCTTGCTTACGACGTCGATCAGCATTTTCATTACGGTCTTTGGGCTTTTCCAGTTCTGATCCGTATTGGAATAGCCCCAGGTGTTGTTCAACGTCATCGGGGTTTCTCACGCCCCGCGGTAGGCCAGCACGGGGATCTCGTTGTCCCCCATCTGCCGATAATCCCCAAGGCCGTAGCCGATCCGCCCGTTGATCACGCAATCCGGCTGGATGCTGTGGACGAACCCGGCCAGCTCCGCGCACAGCTCCCTTGGCATATCATAGGGCGTATCGAACCAGATCATGCCGATCCTGCCGTACTTGGTCAGAAGCTCCCTGACCTGGGGCTTTACCTTATTGTCAAAGTAGCGTCTGAAATCCTTCCTGGCCGGGTCGTAATCCCAGGTATTTCCGTCCCCGTCCGGGTCCGCCCAGTCCTGCATCTGGGAATAGTACACGCAAAATGTAAGATCGTGCCGTCGGCAGGCGTCTGAAAGCTCCTTCACGACATCCCGGCCAAAGGGCGTATGCATGATGCTGTAGTCGGACACCGCCGTGTCGAACATGGCAAAGCCGTCGTGATGCTTGGCCGTAAAGCAAAGATAGCGGCAGCCAAACTGGACGGCCTTGCACACCCATTCTTCCGCGTCGAAGTTTACAGGATGAAAAGAATCCGCCAGCTTTTTATATTTTTCAAAGGGGATCTTCGCCGTCCGCATGATCCATTCCGTGCCGCCGCCATACTCTTTTCCTTCCCATATTCCGCCCGGGATCGCGTAAAGACCCCAGTGGATGAACAAGCCGTATCGCGCTTCTTCAAACCAGTCCAGTCTGTCCGCCATAGCTTTTTTCTCCATTTCCTTTATAAAGTCAAAAATGATTGTCACAAAAAATCATTCATGGTATAATTGTTCCAACGTTATGTGCGCGGAGGTCGTTTGCGTGGACATCAGGGATATTCGCTATTTTATCGCCATCGCCGAGGAACACAGCATGTCCAAGGCCGCCCAATCGCTCTTTGTCAGCCAGCCAACGCTGAGCCAGACCATCAAAAAGCTCGAGGAGGAATTTGGCACCAGCCTTTTCATCCGCAAGGGCAACAGCCTGACGCTGACAATGGCGGGCGACCATCTGCTCACCATGGGGCGCAAGCTTTTGACCGAGCACGAGAGCATCACGATGGATCTGCGCAATTTTTCCTCCGCGAAGGAGGAAACCGTACGCTTTGGCATATCCTCCTTCTACAGCAGGCTGTATATACCGGAACTGTTCCAGTACTATCAGAACAACGCCCCCAATGTGCGCATTGAGCCGATGGAAATCAGTTCGACCCAGTCAGAGCAGATGGTGCTGAACAAAGAGCTCGACTTTTGCTTTGTGCCGTCCACGCCGGAGCGGGAAGGCCTCATCTACCGAACAATCGATATCGAAGAGTTTTTATTGGCCGTTCCAAAGAATCATCCTGCCAATCGCCACGCAATTTTTTCGACGGGCCGCCCCTATATGGAGTTCGAATATGTGAAGGATTCGCCGTTTATCCTGCACAACAAGGGTTCCAAATCCTCCGTCATATTCGAAAGGCTGTTCAATCATTTCAGCTTTACCCCGAAAGTGATCTTTGAAACCGTGAGCTGGGAAACCATGTCAGCCCTGGCCAGTCTGGGCATCGGCGTATGCATCCTGCCGGAGACGATGGCACAGATGCCCGTGCGCCAGGAGCTGCCCAACTTTTACCGCTTTGCCGGCATCAATATGACACGGAACTACGCCGTGGCCTACCGGCCGGAGGCAAAGTTTTCTCCTGCCCAGGAGCACCTGATCGATACGATGACAAATCTCATCGTACAGCGCAAAAAGCAGATCACCTGAAATCAGCTTTCAATAAACATATCCGGCAGATAAAGCGTGGGGCGTTCCTTTTGGGAATGCCCCATACCTTTGTTTTTCAGCGCCACCGCAAAGAGCGGCTGCCGTATTCAGATCTTACTTGTTGCGGTCGTAGACCTGCTGATAGATCTCTACCAGCCTGTCCATTTGCAGGTTCCGGATGCCCTCCACATAGGCACCCCAGTCGTCGTCCAGATCCTTGCTGCCGGTGATGAAGTCCGTGCGGGCCTGGGACAGATAGCTTTCGAGGCTGACCTCGATGGTGGACTTTTCTTCCTTCTCTTCAGGGGTGAACTTCATGGCAGGGATGGTTTTGTACTCTTCCTGGTAATAGGGCTCATACTGCTGCTCAGTGGCATACTGCCGATAGTTCGAACCGTTTTTCGGGTCGTCAAAGTCCATTGTGGTATAATCTACCGGGAGTCCGCCCTGGTGCGGCACACCGGCCTTTTGCATCTGAGGCGTGCCCGGCAACGCAGGCTGCCACTTGAAGTTCTGGACGCCGGATTCAAAAGCAGTCGTGCGCATATAGCTGACCGGCGGCTTGCCCGCTTCCTCACAAAGCTTTATCTCTTCTTCGGTGGGATAGCGCCAGTTGCCAAGCTCGATCGGGCCGTAGTTGAGCACCGCCATGGAATAGGCGTTGTAGAATTCATCCGCCAGCTGACAGGCGAGCTCCGGATACTGGCAGGTATTGGAGACGGAGAAGAAGGCGCCCGAATTCTGGGGCATATAGCTGACGTACTGCTTGCCTTCCGGCCCAACCAGTGGGGTCATGAAATCGGTATGGGCGTACAGCTCGGGAGAGTTGGCCGCCACTACCAGGCGCACGTTGTGGGAGGCCGCCCAGATCAGCACGGGCTCGCCTTCGCTGGCCAGCAGCGCGGTGCCCTGCTCCTGGCTCTGGGTGAAGGAGCCTTCGTAGAGCAGACCTTCCTCATAGAGGGTATGCATGTACCTGAGCGCCTCGCGGTACTCCTCGTCGTCGTACATCGTTTCCACGGTGTCGCCGTGCAGTCTGAGGCCCAGGTTGAAGCCCCAGCCGTTCATGGGTTGATAGGTGAAAGCATTGGTCAGGAAGTACATGGGGTTGCCCTGTGCGTTGTCCGCGCTGCCAGTCAGGGGGATGTTCTTTTCAGGATCGAGCTCCTTCCAGGCCTTGAGGGTATCATACAGTTCGTCCGTATCGGTCGGAGCTTCCATGCCCAGCTTTTCAAGGTTGGCGGAGTTGATGAACCACTTTACGGAATACTGCATGTGCTTGGACGTACCGCCGTAGGTCGGGAAAGCGTACATCTTTCCGTCAGAGGCCAGCATCGTGTTGGCTATATCGGGATACATTTCAAGGGCATAGTTGAAATATTCCATGTCGGGCACATACGGCAAAAGATCGATCAAGATGTGGGATTCCACGCCGTACAGATCCTGATCCGGAACCTTGAGGTAAAAGATGTCGGGATAGTTGCCGCTGTTGAGCAGAATGTTCATCTTTTCTTCGGCGGAGCCTGCGGGCGCGACGATAAAGTCAAGATTTACGCCGACTTTGTCCTCGAGCCATTTGGTTGCGTCGTTGGTTTCAAAGTCCTCCACCGTCGCGACACCCTCCAGGAATACCGTCAGGGTGGGTCTTTCTTCCGCGACTGACGATGAAAATACGCACAGCGTCATCAGCATCGTCAGCGCAAGAAATGTTGCCAAAAACCGTTTCATACTGAATCCTCCTTCGTTTATTCTAATCGGCCAGGGCCGATTATACTTTTTTGTGCAGCGCGTTGGGTGCGCGCTGAAGGGCGCTATTTCAGAAACAAAGCGCGAATCTTACCGATGATTTCGTCCGTAACGCCTGCTTCTTTCAGATATCTTTCCGCCTTTACGCGCAGGGGCTGATCTGTTCCACCGTACCCGTTCAGTGCGGCCAGCAGACCCTGAAACAGTTCGGAATTGCGGGAGCGCTCTCCCCAGACAGAAAACAGTGTCATCTCGTAATCCAATAGCAGGCTTTCGTCGTCCACGCCCAGCAGGGCATTGAGCAGCAGTACTACCGTTCCCGTTCGATCCGCCCCGCCCCAGCAGTGCAGATAGGCGGGATATGCCGTTTCGTCTGCGAGCAGCGAAAACAGCCGCCTGCATTCTGCGAAGCGATCCCGCTCCATGTACTCCGCGTAGGCCTTCACCGGAAGCAGCTCAAAGCGGATATCCGGGCCGATGGGACTGGATGCGATCTTGCCCACAACCTCCTCCCGCAGGTCGAGGTCGGTGCGGATGCCCAATTCCTCCTTTAGCGCGCGGCGCCCCTCCTGCGTCAGTTCGTGATGGGTGTCCATTTCACTGCCGCGGAACAGCAGTCCCCGCTTTACGCGCCTTCCGTCCACCGTGCGCCAGCCGCCGATGTCCCGCACGTTCGTAAGTCCCTCCACACGGTACAGCGTGGGCGCCTCATCCAGGGTCTGAAAGCAGCCCGTGGGCGACTCCATCTGTCCCTGTTGCCAGGTAAGTACGACCTTCCAGTAATAGGCGCGATCAGCGCTCAGATTGTAGACCTCCGCCTGCGTCGCCGCCGGGTCACAGGCGATCACCCTTTCGCGGGCAAAATCCGGTCTGTCGCTGATGTGTAGCCGCACCGCCCGGGGAGCGCAATCTCCGCTGCCTTCCACCCGCCAGCAAAACCATACCGGCGCGGGATACGATTTCTCCGTCCCCTTTCGCTTGAGGTTCGTCCAGTCCAGACTGTTGTCCGCCTGGATCAAGTGGGAGCCGGACAGGAAGGCCTTGTGCTCCGCGGTGAGCAGAGACAGCTTTTCTCCCTGCACGGGTGCGCTAAGCACGATATTCATATTCAACCGCCTCTTTTATTGCAACGATTGTAGCAATGGCAAATCTTATCCCTTGACCGATCCCACGACGACGCCCTTGACAAAGTAGCGCTGCACAAATGGGTAGATCACCATGACCGGCACGCTGGCCACCACGATCACAGCGTACTTCATCAGGTTGGACAGACCGATCATGTCCTGTACTTCTTCGATGTTTTCGACTTCGTCGATGTTGATGTTTTTGCCCAGCGTCAATATGTTTCTTAAAAAGATTTGCAGGGGATACAGTTCCTGCTTTGTGAGGTAAATCAATGCGTTAAAGTAAGAGTTCCAGATGCCGACAGCCGTATACAGTGCGATGACCGCCACGATCGGCCCGGACAGGGGCAGCAACACGGAGAGAAGATACTTAAGGTCGGAACATCCGTCCAGTTGACTCGCCTCGTACAACTCGTCCGGAATGGAGTTTTGAAAATAGGTGCGAATCATGATGATGTGCCACACGCTGGCGGCGCCGGGAATGACCATGACCCAGAAGGTATCCAACAGGCCCAGCGAGCTGATGACCAAGTATGTGGGCACCAGTCCGCCGTGCACATACATGGTGATCGCCAGAATGAGGGTAAGCACGCGCCGTCCCACGAACTCTTTGCGCGAGAGCGGGAACGCGGCCAGCACGTTCGTAAACAGCGCCATCAGCGTGCCCACGACCATGTAGCACAGGGAGTTTCTGTAGCCGATCCAGATGTTCTTATAGCCGATGACCATTTTATACGCGACGAGGGACGGCCGTACCGGCAGCAGCACCACCTGGCCCGCGGAAACCCCCGAGGCAGAGCTGAACGATGCCGAAAGCACGTTGATGAGCGGATAAGCCACGACGATCAGCGCAAAAATGAGGATCACATAGACGATCACGTCGAACAGGATATCGCTGCCGGAAACATGCATGCCACTGTGCCTGCGAGCTGTTTTTCTCAAAGTCTGATTCATCATCTTGCCACCTCACCACAGGGACGTTTCCGTCAGGCGCTTGGAGATAAAGTTTGTCGAGGATACCATGACGAGGGAAACGATGGTGTTCATAAGGCTGATCGCGGTGGAGAAGCCGTAGTTGGACTGCTTGAGGCCCACCTTGTACACATAGGTCGAAATGATCTCCGACGAGCCCATGTTCATGGTGTTTTGCAGCAAATACACCTTTTGATAGCCCACGTTCAGCATGGAGCCCACGTCCAGGATGAGCATCAGCACGATGGTGGGCAGGATGCCGGGAATGTCCACGTGGCGCATGCGCTGGAAACGGTTTGCGCCGTCCACAGTAGCCGCCTCGTGCAGCTCCGGACTGATGCCGGCGAGGGCAGCTATGTACATGACGGACTTGTAGCCCGCCTGCTGCCAGACGCCGCTAAGCACATAGACCCAGGGAAACAGCGTTTCACTTCCCATAAAGTTGACCGGTTCAAAGCCCAGCCGCTTTATGATCGTATTGATCGCTCCAAGGCGCATGTCTGTGATCTGCATCAGGATACCTACCATGATGACCGTGGATATAAAGTGCGGCGCGTAGGTTATCATCTGCACGGTTTTGCGGAACTTCTGCGCCCTGCAGGCGTTGACCCCAGGGCCAGGATGATCGGCATCGGAAAACCGAGGAACAGGTCGATCAGGCTGATCCGGAAGGTGTTCCAGATGATCCGCGGCGCGTCCGGGGAATGGAAGAACTGCTCAAAGAATTTTACGCCGATCCAGTTGCTGCCCGAGATGCCAAGCGCCGGATTCCATTTTTTGAAAGCGATCTGAATTCCGTATATGGGCACGTATTTAAACACGATGATGTGCGCCAGAGGTATAAGAAAAATCAAATACATCTGCCAATGATTCCGCATCATCCGCAGGTTCTTCTTAACCCGCGTCATGGCCGAAAAAGAAGCTGTATTCATAACCTTTCTCCGTTTTCTCTGCCCCTTCAGGCCTCAAATAACAAGTTTTTGCATTCCTTTCTGATTCAATACTAACAAATCTTGTGGCATTTTGCAAATACTTATACTTTATAAAGTTATAAGATAAACTTATAGCATCATGCAAACATGATGCTATAAGGCAATACGAGCGTAGGTAACAGGCTAGTACTTATCCCCCGGCATTGCCGGGGGATTCAGGCCATCAACAAACCCCTGTTTCACACTAGTGGCAGGGGTTTAATGATGGAATAAAAAGAGTGGAGAAATAAAAAAAGCGCCTTTACCAGGCGTTCACCAAGCGTTTTATGTTTTGAGCCGCAGCTGTCAGGAAGCACTGCTCGCGCATATTTTGGAGACCGAGCATGCG
>CADBNW010000027.1 GCA_902796025.1 uncultured Eubacteriales bacterium | reverse complement strand
GCTGGACGAGAAGTACAAGGACATCTGGGTAAGCTCCGCTACCTACTCTCCCGACATGATCGTGGACTGCGTGGACAACATCATCGCCGTGCTGCAGGGCGAAGAGATCGAGCATAAGCTCGTAAAGCCCACCACCATCGTGGACCGCGACAACGTTGCCGACTTCCTCAATCCCGATTCTCCCTACTAAGGCATTACTGAACTAGGAAATCTCTGATCGGACCGGCATCGCGCAGGGCGCTGAAAATGCGCCGCGCGCCTTGGCCGTTTGATCAGCGCCTTTACAGGCCATCACCGCGGGGCCATGATGCAGCCCATCATGGCCCCGCTTTTTATCGGAGGAACCGATGTCCCTGACAATGAAGGGAATCTGCAAGGCGTTTGACCGAAACCTTGTGCTCAAAAGCGTGGACTTTGAGCTGAAGGACGGCGAGATCCACGCCCTGCTCGGCGAAAACGGCGCCGGAAAAAGCACGCTGATGAACATTCTGGGCGGCGTGCTGGAAAGGGACGCCGGTGAGATCGCGATAGACGGCGCGCCCGTTCATTTTCTTTCCCCGGCGGATGCGATACGGGGAAACATTGCTTTTATCCATCAGGAGCTCAATCTGATAAACGACCTCAGCGTCTACGAAAACCTGTTTATCGGCGAAGAGACGCGCAAGGGCATCTTTTTAGACAGAAGATCCATGAAGCGCCGCGCGCGTCAGGTGCTTGACAGCATGTGCGTGGACATCGACGAGGATACGCTGGTATCCACCCTGGACGCTTCCTACAAGCAAACGGTAGAGATCGCAAGAGCGCTGCTTTTCAATGCGCGCATCATCATCATGGACGAGCCCACGACCTCCTTAAATGAGCCGGAGATCGAGCGGGTGTTCGATTTGATGCGCCATTTGAAATCGCAGGGCGTTTCCATTATATTTATTTCTCACAAGCTGCGCGAGGTCATGCGCATTTCAGACCGCTACACCGTTTTGCGCGACGGACAGATCGCGGGAACGGGGCAGATCGCCGACACCACGCAGGAGGCCCTTGCGCGCCTCATGGTGGGGCACGACGTTTCCACGCGCCGCCTGCAGCGCAATGCAGAGGCGGGGCAGGAGGCGCTTAGCTGCTCCCATCTCACCCTTCCCGGCGCCTTTGAAGACATCAGCTTTCAGATCCGCCAGGGCGAGATCGTGGGCTTTACGGGGCTTTTGGGCGATGGTCGAAGCGAGCTGTTCCAAACGGTGTTCGGCTGCCAAAAGGGCTATTCGGGAGACATTGTTCTATTCGGCAGGCGCACGCACATGCGCTCCACCCGCCAGGCGGCGCGGCTTGGCATCGGCTACGTGCCCCGGGACCGCAAGGAAAACGGCATCATCAAGGACTTGAGCATCCTGGAAAACGGCTCCATGGCCATCTACGAGCGCCTGTCCCGCCTGGGGCTGATCCGCCACGCGCTGGAGCGCAAAAGCATGCAGGCGCAGGTCGGGGCGCTGAAAATAAAGCTTGCCTCGATGGACGAGCTCATCACCTCCCTCTCCGGCGGCAACCAGCAAAAGGTAGTGCTGGCCCGCTGGCTCAGCGCCCAAAGCCGCATCCTCATTTTTGACAATCCCACGCAGGGGGTGGACGTCGGCGCGAAGGAGGACATCTATTCCATCATTTTGCGCCTGGCCGAAGAGGGCTGCGCGCTCATCGTGCTTTCAAGCGAGGCGCAGGAGATCGTGCGCCTGTGCGATCGGGCGTATGTGATGTATCACGGGCGCATAAGCGGCGAACTCAGGGGCGACGGGCTAAACGAAAGCGACATCATGCTGCTTGCGACCGGCGCCAGGGGAAGCGCTTCAGGATCAAATACGGAGGGTATCGTTTCATGAAAAACAGCGCGCGCTGCTTAAAGCCAATCGGCTTCCTTTGCCTGTTTTTGGCGCTTACGCTATTGATCGCGGCAATCTACGGGCATGTGTTAAACGCCCGTCCCAGCGAAAAGTACAGCGCGGCGCAAAGCCAGAGCGCGCTGATTGCGGCCTACAAAACCGCCTCGTCCAAAGCCGCGCCCTCGGCGATCAAAAAGGCGTCCGCCGCCGTAAGCGCTGCAAAGACTGCGCTGGCCGACAGCGAAAAGGCGCTGACGGAGGCCCAAAAGCTTGCTGGCGATTTCGACGCGGGAAAGCTGGACGATCCCATCGCGCAGCAGGCGCTTGAGGCTTCAAAGGCCCTGGGCGAGCTTGCAAAGGACGGGGGCGAAAGCTGGGCGCAAACGGTTCAGGACGCTGCGGACAGCCTGCAGGGCGGCGCGCAAGGCGCGCTGAACGACCTGCTTAAGCAAAAGCTGGAAAGCGCCTATAAAAGCGTGACTGCCGCCGAGGGCCGCGCCGAGACCGCTCAAAACGGCATTTTGGACGTGTACATCGCGCTTAAGATCGCTTATCAGCCGGAGCAGATCGAAAAGACGAAAAAAGAAACGCCCGGCGACCGGGAGGGGATCCTAAGCGCCCTCCAGGCGCTTTCCCGGCGCGCGCAGGAGCTTGAGGCCCTTTCGCAGGTGCTCAGCGACGAAGCGCAAAGCGCGCAGGCTCTGGCGGATCAGCTTTCCGCGCAGACCCGCCAGAGCTTTTCCGAGCGCCTGCTGCTTTTGATCGGCAATTACCCGATCGGCTTTAGCTTTACCGCGGCGCTGCTTTTGCTGATCGGCTGCACGCTCAGCTTTTTCAGCGGCTGGTTTATGCGCATGTGGAGGCGGCACATGCTGTTTTCCACCTTTGTGGCGTTGATCGTGATGATCGTGATCCAGGTGTATGCCCTGGGCTTTGGCTTTGAAAGCTATGGCGCATGGGCGCTGTACTGGCTCAAAAACATGCTGAACGTTTTGCGCTCCAATTCCTCCGTGGGAATGATCGCCCTTGGCATGACCCTGGTCATCATAACCGGCGGCATTGATCTTGCCGTCGGCTCCACACTGGCCGGCGTAGCCACGGTGGTCATGGTTTGCCTGGACGTGTCCGGCAGGGGCTTTTTGACGGGCGCTGGCATTACGGGCACGCCCAATTTCCTGATCGCCATTCTGGCGGGGCTTTTGACCGGCGCGGGGCTTGGCGCGCTCACCGGCCTTGGCATCACAAAGGGGCGCATCCCGCCGTTTATCATTACCCTTGGCGTAATGAACATCGTGCGCTCGGTCGCCCAGTACTTTACCAAGAGCTATAAGCCCGAGGTGCCCAAGGCCTTTCAGGTCCTCGCGAACAAAGAGATCATCGGCGATCAGATGCTGTTGCCGATCCTGTACTGGCTGGCGCTTGCCGCTGTCATGTACGTCATCAGCCGCCACACGGCCTTTGGACGGCACATCTACGCCGTGGGCTCCAATGAAAAGGCCAGCCGCTTGAGCGGCATCAACGTAAACCGCGTAAAAATGGGCGTGTACATGCTGATGGGCGTGATCGTGGCCATCGCCGCCATCACGTCGGTCGCGCGGCTAAGGGGCGTGGACGTTGCAAGCGCAGGCAGCGGCTTTGAAATGAATGCCATCGCCGCCGTCGTCGTGGGCGGTACGTCCATGGCCGGCGGCCGGGGCTCCATCCTTGGCACCGTGTTTGGCGTACTGATCATCGGCATCATGAACAACCTTCTGGTGCTGGTGGGGGTGGACGCCTTCCTTTCCAACGCCTTTACCGGCGCGATCATCATCTTTGCCGTGCTCATCCAGAAAAAGGACAGGGGATGAAACTGTACTTCGCGCCCCTTGAGGGCATTACGGACGGAGTGTACCGCCGGGCGCACTGTAAGATGTTTGGCGGGGTGGACAAGTACTTTGCCCCCTTCATCAGCCCCTCCGCGGGCTTTCGCGTGACCCACCGGGAAAAGCGCCAGCTCTTAAGCGACCGGGACGCGAACTACACGGTGGTCCCGCAGCTTTTGATCGGAAAGCCCGACGCCCTGGAGGAGATCCTGCCCCGTCTTACGGACGCGGGCTTTACTGAAATCAATTTGAACCTCGGCTGCCCCTCGGGCACGGTGACCGCAAAGGGGAAGGGCGCGGGCCTGCTTCGGGAGCCGGATGCGCTGCGGACGCTTTTGGACGCGCTGTTTGCTTTACCCTGCGGCCTTGCGGTCTCTGCAAAAACCCGCATCGGCTTTTCTGATATAAGCGAATGGGAGGGCCTGTGGCAGATCTTACGCGCCTACCCCTTCAGCGAACTGATCGTGCACGCCCGCACCCGCGAGGAGTATTATCGCGGGCGCACCCATCCGGACGCGCTTGCGCTTTGCAAAAACGCGCCCTTTCCCGTGATCTTTAACGGCGATCTGTTTTCCCCGGAGGACGTACAGGCGATAGAAAAGGCGTATCCGGAATTGGGCGGCGTCATGCTTGGCCGGGGCCTCGTGGCCAATCCGGCGCTTTCGCGCATGCTGCGCGGGGGAGAGGCGCTGACGATTTCGGAGCTTAAGCGCTTTCACGACGCTTTGTGCGACGCTTACGCGGAGGAAATGCCCTTCAAGGCGCTGCATGGGCGCATGTGCGAGATCATGTCCTACGTTTGCTGCTGTTTGGACAGCGCAAAAAAGCCCCTGAAGCAGCTAAGAAAGGCGCAGACCCTCGCAGACTACCGCACCCGCGCGGAGGCGTTGTTTGCCATCTGCGATCTAAAGCAGCAGCCCTGGTTCGATCCGCTGAACCTTTGAACGCCTAAACAAAAGCGGCGACCAAAGCCCGCTCGGGCCCCGGCCGCCGTTGTTTTGTGCTTGTTATTCAAACGCTCCAAGCCATCCACATCGCAAGGGCGATGAATGCGGCGCAGGCCGCAAGCAGCAAAGCGATATACAAACTTGTATCCTTTCTTGCGCGGACCATCTGCCGGGAGGCGGCCTTGGCGCGCGCCTGGCGCTTTTGCCGCGCCCAGACCTGCTCCGGACTCATGCCCACGGCCCTGCGGTTCAATTCTCCAAGCACATACTGGCGCTCTCTGCGGCATCGCACGCAGGTATCCAGCGAAAGCGGATTGATCCGCCCGCACACGCAGCGCCAGAATTCGTCCTGCGTCTGCGGATACATCAGCGCGTCGTCGCCCGCCGCTTCCTGAAGGCGCGTAAGCTCCGCGCCCTCCAGCTGCTTTTGCTCGCCGACGTCCACCATGTCGCTGTCGTCGGGCTGCCAGGCGGGCGCGTCGTAAAATTCCACAGAGGTAAAATAAATCTCCACCCTGTCCGCGTAGCGCAGCTGATTTGTGGAAAGGCTCAGCTTGAACGCCGTGCCCTCCTCCAGATCCAGCTGGTCCACGCGGATGCTGTCGTTTCGCGCTTCGCCGGTTTCGTCCCGCGACCAGCGCACCACGCCCGCATACGCGCATATCGTATTGTCGGACACGTTGAACAGATCGATGCGCGCCCGCGTCACGCCTGTGTCGTCGTGCAATAGCTCGTAGCCCCTTAGCTCTATGGGACAGGACAGATCGATCAGCAATTCCACATCCTCCAAAGCCCTTTTGCGGCATTGTAGCAGATAAATGTTAAGGGGTTGTTGCAATGCGCTCAAAATGAATCTTTGATTCATTTTGAGCGGTTGGTTGGTTTGAACGGAAAGGCGGTTTGGCCAAAACGAAAAACTGTAGGCGGATGGGGAATAGGTTAGCGTTTTTTGCTGAAATTTCCTGCGGGAAACTTCCGGGCGCAAAAACCGTAAGGACGCGATTATTTGTTCCGGTCGTCTTCGCTTCGCTTTTACGTAACGCGCCACGGCTCTGAAAGCCCACTGGGCTTTCATTCACTACCGTGTCGCGCCCTGCACAAAAATCGCT
>CADBNW010000026.1 GCA_902796025.1 uncultured Eubacteriales bacterium | reverse complement strand
TGCCAGTGGTACAGATCCTGGCTGACCGCCACGCCGTCGCAGGCGGAGAGCTCGCCAAGGCCGTAGTAGAACATGACCCACTGCTTTTGGCAACTGTCGTAGAGCACCTGCGGGTCGCTTGCGAATTTGCTGTCCCAGGCCTGGGGAGCGACGGGCAGCACCGGGTAGTCGAAGCAGCGCGTCCAGTGGACGAGGTCGTCCGACACGGCCATGCCGCTTTGCTCCTCCCAGCCGTGCTCCGGGTGATTTTTGGCGTTATAGAAGAGGTAAAACCTGTCGTTTGCCCGAACGAGGTTCACCTTGTACAGGCCGCCCCTTTCCCAGGGCGCGCCGTCCCGCCAGGAAAACACCGGCTGGCCGCAAAAATGCCAGTCGAGCAGGTTTTCGTCCTGCGTCCAGGCAAGCCCCACCTCTGCAGAGCCCGCCTCATAGCCCGCCCTGGGGTAGGAATGGTACATGAGCCAGTACCTGTCCTGCCATTTGAGCAGGGGATTCCCGCCGTAGAGGTCGCAGTCTGTCAATAGCGTCGTGCAGGCCATGCCCACCTTGTCCCAGTCCTGATTTGCGCCCCGGGGCAGGATGACGCCAAGCTTTTCCCAGTTTACCATGTCGTCCGAGACGGCAAGCCCCGTCTGGTAGCCCGTGCCGTCAAAGCCCACATGGGTCATGTAGACGCGGCCGTTATGCGTAAACACCACCGGGCAGTCCACGGCACACTCGTCGTATTGGCCCTTGACGCCCGAGCCGCTAAGGACGGGCCTGCCCAGCTTGTAGGGAGTGATCAGGTGATCGATGACCATGGACTATTCCTCCCCCGGCATCAAAAGCAGCACCCAGTCGTTTGCCGTTTCCCTGCGGTTTGGCAGGGAAAAGCTTACGCACTCCGCCTTTTTGACCTGCCCCATGGGGCTGCACGCGCCGCTTACCGGATCGAACCACGCAGCGTCGATCGTCTCAAAGGGCAATAGCGCGGTGTTCACATCGACGCGCTCCCCCTCGTAGACGTAGATCATCAGCGCCTGCGGGGTCAGAAGCGCCGCTTTGTAGGCGTGCTTTTCGCCGCTGTTCAAAACAAACTGCTGCGCGCTTTGGCCTTTTTCAAATTCCATGTCCTCGCATAAGCTCCTTAAGTGCCCCATCTGGCCGCTGCCGGGATCGTGGATCGCCTCGTCCCAGTTTTCCAGCGCGCCGTAGGCGGGCTTCAGGCCGGGCTTTAAAAACTGCATGATGGCGTTGTCGCCGTAGGTATGCCCCGCCGCGCCCGTGAACACCGACCAGTAGGCGTATCTGCGCACGTCAGACGCCTGCCAGTAGGGCTGCGACGGGTCGTGCAGCCCGTGCGGGATCAGCTCGTAGCTGGGCTCGCCGTCCAGGGTGGGCTTGTCCGGGCAGAGCTTCAGATCCTCCTGCACGTAGCGGTAGTTGTCCTCGCCGTAAAACACGTCGTTGTCGTCCCACTGGCCGAGGTTTTTCTGGGTATAATCCCGGTGGCCGCTTTGGAACATGTTGAAGTCCAGCCACTCGTCCTTTGCAAACCAGAAGCTGGAGGAGCAGCGCCCGAAGGGATGATACCCCACCAGCCTGTCCTTATCCAGTTGCTTAAAGGTTTTGCCAAGGAGTCTGAATACCTCCGGCGCGGCGTCTCCGCGCACGTCGCCGCCCAGCAGCCACAGGGCGTTATCGAATCCGCCAAAGGTATCGTTCAAGAATTCCGCGTAGCCCTTTGCGTTTTCAAGGTTCAGCGCGCCGCTTTTGGCAAAGCCGCCCCAGGCGGGCAAAAGCGCCATGTACAGGCCGCTTTGGGCCGCGTAGGAAACGACCCTTCGCGCATGCTCCCAAAATCCGTCATGGCAGGGGCGCGCAAAGTCGTCGTCCACAAGCGCCATTTTCCCGTCCAGGGTGCGGTAGCCCGGAGAGTGCACGAGCGTCACCTGCAGCACGTTAAAGCCCTTGGCGGCGCGGTTGTCGATGTAGACTTTGGCTTCCTCATAGCTCAAACGGGACAGTAGCAGCCAGGCCGTGTCGCCCAGCCAGAAAAACGGCTTGTCTCCCTCGTAAAAGGATCTTCCGCGCACGCTAAGACGCATATGCATTTCCTCCGCAGCTTATTCGGCGATGTACTCCGGGCGCATGGGCGCGAAGAATTCGATAAACTCCATGTCCTCCAGCGCCTCGGTGGAGTGATACTCCCAGGCGTCCCACACGTAGCCGCCGCCGGGGCCGATGACGCCCTCCTCGTAGACGTTTTTGTCCTTGTCCGCCAGCTGATACTTGAGCTTGCCGGAAAGGACATAGCCGTTTTGCACCGCCGCGTGGTTGTGGATGGGCAAAATGGTGCCCTTCTTCATTTTGAAGTAGCACAGCATCGTTTCGTTGTTATAGGAAAGGTTGATTTTGGTAAGGCCCGGGCGAAGCTCTACTTCGTTTCTGCTGGCCAGATCGGTGATTTTGTTGTTCATGCGTTTTCGATCTCCTTTTTCAAAAGTGTCCATCCGTCCTCAAACTGTCCTCTGAACAGCCGTACCGGCGGGAAGTCGGCGTATTCGCAAGGCTTCAAGCCGTCCCTTGCATACGCCCTTGCAAATGTGGGGACTTTCGTCATAAGCTCGTCCAGCACCCATTCCGGGGTCGGGGTATCCATGCGGCACACGACGGGCGCGTCCTGCTCGATCAGCTTGTCCGCAGTGCCCTTCCAGTTGATGGTGATGTCGCAGGCACCGCCCACGAACTCCGTAAAGTGGTGCAGCCCCCGCGCGCCGCCGCCAAGCAGGATGCCCGGCAGACCGCTCTGACGCATCAGCCTGTACTGGCGGCGCATCAAAATGCAGCCCGCCTGGAACAGCACGTCGGGCTCGACGTCGATCTTGCCCGCGGCAAGCTGGTTTTTCAGGCAGTCGTCAAAGATGCCCGCGATGCAGGTCACAAAAAACGCCGCGCTGCCGCCCGCCTTTTTGTAGGTCTCGCAGGCCGCAAGGCACTGGGAGACGCTCATGATCTCCGTTGCGATGATGGGCACGTTTTTTGCGGCAAGATACGCTATCGCCTCAAGCCCCGCCTGGGTGGTCGGGATCTTGGCGATGTAATTTGCACCCAGCTCCCCATCCCGGATCGCTTCATCGATGATGTTCTTGGGGTCGTCCTCTTTTTCCGGATCGCCCTGCAGGGACACAAAGCCCATCCGCCAGGGGCAGGCCTTGTGCAGGGGGTAAAACACTTCCATAAGGCGCTTGACCGCCTCACGCTGGGTGCAGGCTGCGATCTGGCTTATATCGCTGCACTCCATCTTGAAGCGGCGGATGTCGTCCAAAAGCGCCGGGCGCATCTCCTCGGACGCCAGCATTTTCGCGGTATAGGTGGGGTTGGTGGTGCAGTTGATCGCGCCGGCCTCAAGCGCAAGGCGCGCCTGGGAGAGGGTGGGATTGTTTACCCAAAAGCGGGTGGGGGTAAGGGCGTGCACCCTTTCAAAGTAGCCTTTCCTCATGCTTCAGTCACCGCCTTTATCACCGCGTCCGCGTCGATGTGATATTTGTGCTTCAGTTCCTCCGCCGTGCCGCTTTCGGGGTAGATGTCGTTTAGGCCGATGCGCGTGACGGGTCTGCCGGCGATTTCGCACACCGCGCCGCCAAGGCCGCCGCAGATGTTGTGGTCCTCGATGGTGATAAGCTTTTTGGCCCGCGCCATGAGGGGCAAAAGCTGCTTTTCGTCAAGGGGCTTAACGACATTTACACCAAGCACAGTCACGTTTTTGCCCATCGCCTTCAGCGCGTCCGCCGCCTCGCAGGCGTCTGAAAGGGGCGCGCCGCAGCCGAGGATCAGGGCGTCGTCGCCGTAAGAGCGCAATAGCGTTTTATCGCCTACGATGGGGTCGCGCCCGGAGCCGATGCGGCAATACACGGGGCCGGGGGTCTCGTAGGCTTTATGCACCATGCGGCCGGTGTCGTCCGCGTCCATGGGCGCAAGCACCGTAAAGCCGGGCACCGCGCGCATGATGCCAAGATCCTCGAAGAACTGATGGGTCACGCCCTCGCGCTCGCCCGAGCACATGCCGGCGTTGGCTCCAAAGAACTTGATGTCCAGGTGGGGGTAGCCGACGAAGGTGCGCATCTGCTCCACGGCCCGCATGGTGAGGAAGCCGGCGTAGGCGCAGACGTAGGGCTTAAAGCCCGCGCTTGCAAGACCCGCGGCGATCATCACGGCGCTGCCCTCGGCGATGCCGCACTCCACGATGCGCTTAGGATATTTTTTCTGCAATTCCTGCGCGCGAAATACCGCAACGGAGTCCGCACTGACCATCACGACCCGCTCGTCCTTTTGAAACAGCTCCTCCAGGGCGTTCACGAACGCCACGCGGGTGCTCTTTAATTCACTCATTGATCAGCGCCTCCAGTTCCGCGCACGCGATTTTATATTGCTCGTCGTTGGGCACGCCCTTATGCCAGGCGTTGTTGTGCTCCATAAAGCTTACGCCCTTGCCCTTCACCGTGTGCGCGACGATGCATTTGGGCTTTCCGCTGACGGGGGCATTAAGCGCGTCCATGATCTGCCTGGTATCGTGGCCGTCTACCTCGCAAACTGCAAAGCCGAAGGCTGCAAACTTTCCAGGGATGTTTATGACGCCGCCTACGTCTTCCACGCTGCCGCCGGACTGCATGCCGTTGTTGTCCACGATCAGGGTAAGGTTGTCAAGGCCGTACTTTACCGCGGTCTGCGCCGCCTCCCAGTTGATGCCCTCGCCCAATTCGCCGTCGCCGGTCAGCACGTAGGTTTTCCAGCTTTTACCAAGCAGCTTTGCGCCGATCGCCATGCCCGTGGCGGCGGCAAGGCCGTTTCCGAGGGAGCCGCTGGTCATGTCCACGCCGGGGGTCTTTTTCATATCCGGATGGCCCTGCAGGAGGCTGTCCAGGTGGCGAAGGGTGGGATAGAGCTCCCTTGAAAAATAGCCCTTCAGACCCAGCGCCGCGTACAGCGCCGGGCAGGCGTGCCCCTTGGAGAGGACGAAGCGGTCCCTGTCCTCCCAGGCGGGCTGTTCGGGGCGGATGTTCATTACGCCAAAGTACAGGCAGGCCAGGATATCTGCGGCGGACAGGGAGGGGGCGGGATGCCCGTCCTTTGCGCGGTAGATCATTTCGATGATGTCCCTGCGGATGCAGTTGCCCATGCGGGTAAGCTCTCGAACCTCCATCATGCCTTCACCGCCTCGTATACGCCAAGCGCGCCCCAGTAGGGGCTTGCGAAGGTGGGCTTGCCGCTGGCCTTTTCGACCGCCTCGCGGCTGTCTGCCATGGAGCCCTGGGCAAGCACGATGCACTCCGCTTCCCCAAGCTTTGCGGCCGCCTCGATCAGCGGCTGCGCGCCGCCGCCAAAGGCGTTGTCCGCAAGGGCGCTGATGAGCGTGACCTCTTTGCCGGCCTCCCTGGCGCATTGGCTCAGCAGGCGCTTTGTGGGCTCAAGCGTGGAGGAAAGCGTCGCGATCACGCCGATCTTGCTATACTGCTTTACCGCCTCGCGGGCCATTTTCTCGTCGATCCGGACAAGCGGCACGCCGGACATGCGCATGACCTCCTGCGCCGCGCCGGCTACGTCGCCGACGGAGGAGCAGATGTTAAGTACCGCGTCCGCCCCGGAAGCAAGCGCCTGCGCGTACATGGCAAGCAGCCTTCCGCAGGCGGCCGGGGAGGGCGAGCCGTTCTTTACGGCGTCGGCGATGATCGAGGGGTCTGAGAGGGTAAGGAAGGTGAGCTTGTCGCCCGCAAAGCGGCGCGTGAGCTCCTCCTCCACCATGCTGACCAGCTTTACCGGCATGCCGGTATAGACCAGAGCTATTTTATAGTCCATCGTATTTCATCCTTCCTTGATATCGTATCGCACGGGGATCCAGATGCGCATTTCCCTGAAGCCCTCGTTGTCCCAGTCGAAATAGGGGATCAGCTCCATCTGACAGGCTTCAAGCCGTGCGTCCCCCACTTCCCCGTACAGACCGTCGCAGGAGCTGTTCAGGCGGTAGGCGCTCGTTATGAGGGCCACCACGCGCTCGCCCGCGATCTGCCTATCGCACAGATCGAACTTCGCGTTTGCGGGCAGGTACAGGCCGCTCGCGTCTTCGTCCTCCACGCAGTAGACGATGGGGCCGCGCATCACGCACACGCTTGCCTCGTTTTCCTCCAGCTTTGCGTGGGCGCGCACCAGGCGCGGGCGAAGGTCGATCTCGGTCTCGGGCGCTGTGCCGCGCATCTCCGTCCAGCCGCCGCCCATCCAGTAAGGACGGCGCGCGAGGAAGCGGAAGGGAACGCCGTTCCAGCGGGTGATCTCAAAGGCGACCTTTCCGTCCCAGGGATAGTCCGTCTTTTCCTCGATGTCGAACTCCGCGCCGTTATTCAGGCGTATATGGGTCTTGCACGCCATGTACAGGCAGGCGTAGAGGGTGTCGTCGCTTTGATAAAACGCGTACTCCGGAAGCTCCGCCATGAAGCGGCTCAGGTTCGTGGGGCAGCAGAAGCACTTGAAGGTGTCCGTGCGCTCCCTGGGCCACATCAGGAAATAATCCACCTGCTGGGTGCGCCTTAGCATGTTCTCGTAAAAGTACTTGTCGCCTTTTACGTTCACCGCGGCCATGGCCAGATTATACACCACGCGCTCGATAAAGTCCATATACTCCTGTCCTGGAGCCATGGCGAACATGCGGCTTGCCCAGAACACCCCGCCAAGGGACGCGCAGGTCTCGTTGTAGGCGGTGATGTTTGGCAGCTGGTATTCGTAGCCGAAGGCCTGATGCACCCTTTTGGAGCCGATCAGATCGCCAAAGGGCGACGCGCCGGTGTAGAGCGCGCCAAGGCCGCCGGTGATGTACATTTTGCTGGAAACGAGGTTGTCAAAGCAGCTGTCCAGCACCTGTTTCAGCGCCTCGTCCCCCGTCTCCATGTACAGATCTGCGACGCCCGCATACAGGTATGTTGCGCGCACGGCGTGGCCGTGCATTTTGCGCTGATCGCGGAGCTTGATCGCGTCCTGGTTGTCGTCGGTGCCGTTTTCCACGTAGTCGCGGATCTCAATGGCCATTTTGAGGGCGTCAAGATACTTTTCTTCTCCCGTGGTACGGTACAATTCCGCAAGCCCCATGTAGTGGGAGGGACAGACCGCAGTCATGGCCTTTTTGTCCCCCACGGCCTTTTGATACCTTCTGTACAGGTAATCCGCGGCCTTTTTGGCGACGTTCAGCAGCGTCTTGTCCCCGGTCAGGCGGTAATGCACGCAGGCCAGGGTGAACAGGTGGCCAAAGTTATATTCCTCAAAGTCGTCCTGATCGGCGTGGCGCGTGCTTAAGCCCTTGCGCGAGGCGATGATCTGCTTGGTGGAGAGATAGCCGTCCTCCTCCTGCGCACGGGCGATGAGGGCGGCGTATTCGCTGATGTCTATGCCAAAATACACGCAGCCCTCAAGCAGCTTGTAGAAATCGCCGTCGCCGTAGACGTTGCCGCGAAATTCTCCCTCGCTCTCCCCCGCCGCGATGCGGAAATTTTCCACCTCGTGAAAGAAGCTGTCGGGATCTGCGTAGATGCTCAGCACGTGCGGGATCATCACGTCCCGCGCGGCCAGGCGGCGGGTGTGGATGAGGCCGCCGGTCGTCTGGGTCCGGTTCGTGTTTTGCGCCGCTTTGGCGTGCGGCGAGCGCCTCGTATCCACGATCATGCTCTTGTCACCTTAAGGGCGTACACGGGCTCCTGCGGCATGCCCTCCGGCAGATAGCAGGTAAGCGCCTCGCGCGTGCGTTCAAAGCGCACAGGCGCGTTCGTGCCCGGGATGCTCACGCTGATGTTTTCCTTTACCGGGCCGTCCAGCCCCAGCGCGCGGATGGTGTAAGCGCCGTTTACCGGCACGCCCATCGCAAGCACGTAGACGCTGTTCTCCTTTTGGGTAAAGCGGAAATCTGCACCCGTCAAGGCGTACGCGCCGCTTTCCATGGCGATGCCGTCCTTCATCTGCTGCTTGACCCGCTCAATGTTGTAATCCTCGTTTTTGCCCTGGGTCACGCCCTCGACCGCGATATCGAAGGGCACGGTAGCGTAGATGGCTTCGCCGTATTTTTTGAGCCAGTCGCCCACGCGGTAGAGTTCCGTTCTCGCCTGCTCGGGGAAGCTGCCGTCGGCATTGGGACCGAGATTCAAAAGCAGGTTCCCGTTTTTGCTGACCACGTCGCAAAGCTGCTGCAGGATCTTTTCTGCGGGCTTATATTTTGGCTGCTGCACGATGCACCAGGTGATGTTGTCCTCCATGCGGTCGTCGGTCTGCCAGAAGAAGGATTGCTTTTCCGCAAAGCGGCCGCACTCCACGTCGTACACGCCAACACCCTTGGGAAAGTCGTCCTGCTTGTAGGTCATGATGCCGTCTGGGCATGCGCTGTAGAAGATCTCGGCCACCCGGTGGCGGTACTCCTCCGGGATGATGCGCGTGCGGCTGTCAAAGTACAATACGTCCGGCTTATAGCCCTCGACCACCTCGCGCACCTTCTCCAGCCACACGTCGTTAAAGGCCTTGTCTGGCATGCGGTAGGGCATGTAGCGGCAGGTCTCAAGCGGCAGCGCGGGGCCGTAGAACACCTCGTTTTTTGGATCGTACACGTCCGCGTCCGGGTCGGAGGACATGAACCAGCCCCACAGCCACTGATGGTGCAGGGTCGCAAGCAGCTTTATGCCCTTTTCGCGGAAGGCTTCAGCGCACTCCCCCACCACGTCGCGCCCCATGTACTTCATGGAATTGACGGGGTTTACCCGGCTGTTCCACATGGAGAAGTTGTCCGCGTGCTCGCTGACGGGGCCGGCGTACTTCGCGCCGCTTCGTGAAACCAGCTCCGTCCAGTCGGCGGCGTCGAATTTTTCGCCCTTGAACATGGGCAGAAAGTCCTTGTATCCAAATTCGGATACCTTGCCAAAGCGCCTGACGTGCTCCAGGTTCTGCTTTGATCCCTTCAGATACATGTTGCGGGAATACCACTCGTTCTCGCACGCGGGCACGCTGTAGGGTCCCCAGTGAAAGAACATGCCAAATTTGGCGTCCCTGTACCACTTGGGCGCCTGCCGCTCGTATTTGGACCAGTCCACGCTCCACCTCCAAAGTTATTTCTTTTGCCGACGATCGTTTATGGGATGTTGCTTGTGCTTTTATTTTTTAGCGCTTACGGGCTCATCGAAGAACGACAGGGCGCAAAGGCCTGTTCCGCTGTCCATAAGCGGATAAACGTCCGGCATGGAGCCGCAGCTGGCGCTTACGAAAACCCGCCCGCAAAGCGCCCTTGCGGGCGTCAGGGTCACGGTGTTTGCCATGGCGGCAATTTCCGATATGGCCACTTCGCCGAAAGCGTCCCTCAGCGCAAAGCCCCGCGCCAGGGGATCGCGCACGCTCAGTTCGCCCCGCACGTTTTCGTATTTCAATTCTATTTTGCCGCCCCGCAGCTGTGCCGAAATAAGATCCGGCGCGCGCCATCCCCTGTCCATCACATAGCTTAGCTGCTCACCCAGCAGCACGTTTGAAGACGGGCTTATGTGGATGTTGTCCGCCATGCCGCTGCCCGCCGCAGAAAGGATGTATACCCCCGGGATCTCCCGGGCAGCGCGGCGCTGCGCCTGACGCACGGCGTCCCAGCCCCTGTCCTCGGCCCTGCCAAGGACGCCCGCCAGCTGAAAGGTATAAAAGGGGATGTCAAAGCCCGCTTCCCGGCGGGTGGCGTTTACAAGTCTTTCAAAGCCTTCAAAATAAATATCCGCTTCGCCGTTTGAGGCGTCGGTGCAGCCCTGATACCAGAGGATCGCCGCCGCCCGCCCGACTGCGTGCAATTTCGCTATCATGTTGTTGTAGAGATATCCGTCCCTTGCGGGATCCCACGCCTTCAGGGGGCTTCCGCCCTGGGCAGCTGGGATCAGGCCCACGGGGCAGCCGGTAAAGTCCGCGTGCCGCCGGCCAAAGGACAAAAACGGCGACGTGCCCACCTGCCCCATGGGGGCATTTGGACAGTCCGCCGCGTCAGTCGCGTCGTTCAAGGGATGCGCGGCCATGTCCCACAGGCCGCTGTTTCGCTTCACGTGTACGCGCACGTCCGGCGCGTCCCAGGCGATGCCCTTGCCGTAGCCTGCGGCGTTGGACTGCCCGGCGATGACGAATACGTCCCCGCAGCCAAGGTGCATGCGCATGTCTCCGTGAAATCTCCAGTGCTCGCCGCTTTTGGCGGACACCGCGTCAAGGCAGGTCTCAAGCCGGTACAGCCCGCCCTCGGGCATGTCGAATTCCGTTTCCCAGCGGCCGTCCGTGATGCTTTGCGCGCGCGTCCAGTCGAACACGCACGATCCATCCTCCTCGCGCACGAGGCGAATGGAAGGCTCCTGCGCGCTTACGCCCGCCCTGGCCGCGCCGTCCTCCAGGCGCCACAGCCCGCCCACGCGCACCCGTGCGCGGCCGTTTACGCGCTGAAAAACCTGCCAAGGATCCACGCCGTGGGTAATGGTGGTGCCGTAAAACATATTTTTCCTCTTTTGAAAAGATTCCCGGAGGCAAGCCTCCGGGAATCGCCTCTTTAACGATTCGCGCTCAAGTGAGCTTAGTCGTTATAGTACTTCAGGCTCTCCAGATCGGTGCCGGCGTTCTGCGCCTCTATGATGTCGTCAAAGCCCTTGAACTGGCTCTTCAGACCCTCGACATAGGCCTCCCACACGGCGTCGTCGGTGATGTCGAGCTCGCCCTTGATGAACTTGACGGACTCGGTCTTGGCGTAGGTTTCGCAGGCGCTCTTGAGGGAAGCACGGGCAGTGCTGGTTTCGGTGGGCACGTTCACAACGGGCGCGCGGTCAAAGGGAGAAATGGACTCCACGCCGCCGTTGATAGCGGTCTCGTACCAGTAGTGGCCATCGTAGTAGCCCTTCTCGGCGTTCCACCAGGGCTCGGTATCGCCGTAAGCCGCGATGGTGGAGAAGATCTGGGGCACGAACGGGATGCCGGTGCGGGCGGAAGCGGAGGACATGATGCCTTCGTCAGCCAGCAGCTGCGGACGGTCGGACACGGGCTGAGCCATGTACTTGTCGGTGTAGTGGCGCATGCCGTCTTCGCCCAGGTACCAGTCTTCGCCCTCAACGCCCCAGTTGAGCATGAGGTAGATATCGGGGCTGTACTGATAGTCGACCATGGTCACGATCCACTCGGGGAACTCGGTCTCAGCGTTGATGATGATGCCCATGGTGCGGGTGGTGCCAAGGTTCTTGCCGGTGATCTTGGAGCCCCACTTCCAGGCGGTGCCGTGATCAGAGGCGGGCAGGTAAGCAAGGCCCCACTCGATGCCTTCGTCGCTCTGGGCGTTCCAGGTCTGCACGGAGCCGGCCCAGTTGGTGGGAACGATCAGCACTTCGCCGTTCTCGGCTTCGTTGTCGGCGCTGTCGTCGGTCTGGAATTCGGGATTGATGTAGCCAAGCTCATACAGCTCGTGCAGCTCGGTCAGCATCTCGCGGAAGTTGTCCTCGATGGGGCCGAAAGCCCATTCGGTGCCGTTCCAGTACAGGGTGTCCCAGGTGTGGAAGGTGCCAACGAAGCCGCGGTAGAAGGCCATCCAGCTGGCACCGTTGTGCAGCACGTACTTGGCGTCCACTTCGCCGGAGTCGATCAGGCCCTTGAGCTCCGCGCACAGATCCTTGAACTCTTCCCAGGTCTCAGCGGGCTTGAGGTCGTACTTCTTCAGCACGTCGAAGCGGTAGGCGTAAGCCGCGAAGGACTGCGCGCCCGCCAGGTTCACGTCGTTGTCGTAGCCGTCCCAGAACACGTAGGAGCTGCCGTCGGGGTTGTTGATACCTTCCTGGCCGCCCACGACGCCTTCAACGAAGGTGGGATAGTACACCATGTAATCGGCGTATTCGTTGATGTTGAGCACCACGCCCTGGGCGCCGTAGTCGTTTACCAGCTCGCCCTGAGAGTAGGTGTTGACGTCAGCCAGATCCTTGGCCGCGAGGTTTACGGATTCATTAGAGCGGAAATCGTCCCAGGGGATGATCTGCCAGGTGATCTCCAGGTTCACACCCAGATACTCTTCCATCTTTTCTTCCCACAGCTTCATCATTTTGGTATCGCGCTGATCGGTACCAAAGTTGGCGGTGGAGACGGTGATCTTCAGGGTGTTGTCCGGCAATTCGGAATAGAACAGGCCTTCGATGGGGCCTTCCGCGGCGAACGCGGACATGCAGCCCAGGGCCAGCACTAAAGCGATTGCCAACGCAAACAGCTTTTTCATGTAGGTTTCCTCCTGATAATATTAATCAACCGCGTAGCGGCTTGATCCCGGATGGGTTTAGCCCTTGACCGCGCCGACCTGCATGCCCTGCTCAAAGTACTTCTGAATGAAGGGGTAGATAAGGAGCAGCGGCGCGATGGTGGCCACGAGGCAGGCGTACTGCACGTTCAGGGTGTTGACCGCGTTGTTCGTAATGGCGATGGACGCATCGGAGAACGTGGCGGTCACCGAGGTATAGACGATGGAGCGCAGGATGTTTTGGATGGGCTGCTTTGCGGTATCCTTGATGTAGAGCATGGCGGCAAAGTAGCTGTTCCACTGACCCACGATCGCAAACAGGGAGAAGGTGGCAAACAGGGCCTTTGACAGCGGCACGATGATGCGGACCAGGATGCGCAATTCCCCCGCGCCGTCGATCAGGGCCGCTTCGCGGATCTCGTGGGAGATGCCCTTGAAAAACGCCCTGTACAGGAAGGTGTTCCACGCGCCCACGGCGCCCGGCAAAACCAGCGCCCACATGGTATTCATAAGGCCCAGGTTTTTGATCAGCAGGTACGAGGGCACCGTGCCGCCGGAGAAGAACATGGTGATCAAAAGCAGGATGCTGATGGGCTTTCTTAAGATAAAGTCATTGACCGACAGGGGGTAGGCCAGGCACGCCGTCATCGATACGCTGATCAGCGTAAAGGAGAAGGAGTACAAAAGCGTCCACACATAGGAAATGTAGATCGTCTGCTTGGAAAATACGATCTCGTAGCCCTTGAGGTTCAGTTCTCTTGGCCAGATGCCCACGAGGTGCCTGTCGATCATGCGGCTGGAGGACAGGGAAATGGCGAGCACCCGCAAAAACGGCAACAGCACCAGCGCGCACACGACCAGAAGGAAAAGGGTATTTACGATGTCGAAGGAATAGCCGCCGATATGGATCTTGTTTTTGACCTTGCGCGCGGGGGCGTTTACAGCAGTAGCTTTATTCATTTTAAGCGCCTCCTTAGAACATGGCCTGATCGGGGTCGATGGACTTTACGATGCGGTTGGTGGACAAAACCAGGATCAGACTGACCAGCGACACGAAGAGGTTGACCGCGGTGCCGTAGTCAAAGCGCCCCTCCGCGATGCCCATGCGGTAGACGTAAGTGCTGATGACCTCCAGATCCATGCGGTTGGTGTTGTTCATCAAAAGCAGGATCTTGGTGAAATCCTGACTTAAGATGTTGCCGGAGTTCAAAATCAGCACGATGGTGGTGGTGGGCAAGATCGCAGGCAGCGCCACGTGGCGGATCTTCTGGAGGCGGTTCGCGCCGTCGATGTTTGCTACGTCGTACAGGGAGGTATCGACGTTTGCAAGCGCAGAGAGATAAATGATGGAGCCCCAGCCTGCGCCCTGCCATACAGCGGAGCCCACGTAGAAGAGCATGAAGTATTTGGTGCCGTCGTTCATGTTGACGCGCGGGGCGCCGAAGGCCTCCCGCAGGTTGTTGAACAGGCCGTTGAGGGAGCCAAATTCGTTCAGCATCGTGCAGATGACGACGACGGAGATGAAGTGCGGGATGTAGGAAATGGACTGGACGGTGCGCTTGAATGCCTTGGAGGCCACTTCGTTCAGCGCAAGCGCCAGGATGATCGGCATGGGATAAGTGAATATAAGGGAAAAGATACCGACCTTGAGCGTTTGCAGAATGATCTGCAGACAGTTGATGTTTTCAAAGAATTCGACCAGGTTATCGAAGCCCACCCAGGTGCTTCTCCATACGCCAAGGCCCGCGTCGTACTTTTTGAAGGCGATCAGCACGCCGTACATGGGCCCGTACTGGAAGATGATCAGAAGCGCCATCGGCAGCAAACACAGCATGATCAGCGCCCGCTGCTTCCATAAAAGCCGTAAAAACCGTTGGAACGGCTGGCGCTTTTTACCCGCAGTGGCCATGGCTACAGACGCGTTTTGCAAACCGCTCACCCTTTCTTCCCTTTTTGTTCAAATTATAGCACCCCATACCGGGCGCGTCAATCACAGCGTAAAATAAATAAGCAAAATTAACATGAAAACTTTGGCTATATAAGCTAAATTAAGCTGAAAATTTTAGTTTCTGTTAAGCTGTCAGTGGCTTCAGAAGGAGCGCTTCAGCCCTCCTTCCTCCTGCAGGGCAGCGTGAGGGTGATCGTCGTGCCCCGGTTTTCCTCACTTTCGACCGAAAGCCCGTAGGGCTTTCCGTAGATGTGCCGGATGCGCGCCTGGATGTTTGGAAGGGCTAGTCCAAGATCGTCCGGGCGCACGCCATCTTCCGCAGCGGCCTTTACAAGCAGGCGTTCCCTTAGGCGCGAAAGCGTTCCCTCGCTCATGCCCAGCCCGTCGTCCGCAATGACAAAGCGCAGGCCGTTGTTTCCGTCTTTTTCGCAGGCGATGCGCAGCGTCCCGCTTCCGGGCTTTGGCTCTAGGCCGTGATACACCGCGTTTTCGATGAGCGGCTGCAGGATAAAGCGCGGGATCTCCACGTCCATCAGCTCCTCGTCCAGCGCGTATATATATTTGAAACGATCCTTAAAGCGTATCGAAATGATGCTGAGATAGTCCTTGACGACCGCAAGCTCCCTGCGCACGGGCACAAATTCCGGCCCCTTAATGCAGTAGCGCATGATCGACGCAAGGGCGTTTGTGATGGTCACGACCTCCGCGCTGCCAAGCATATAGCCGTAGCCTTTGATGCAATCCAGGGTATTGTACAGAAAGTGGGGATTGATCTGGCTTTGCAGCGCGTTCAATTCCGCCTTGTTCCTTGCGATCTCAAGCTCGTAGATCTGCTTTTGGTTTTCCATCAGCGCTTCGGCGGAGGAAGACACGCTGTCCAGCAGCTGATTGATCTGGCGGTAGAGCACGCCGATCTCGTTGCTGCCGCCCTCCGGCAAGCGCAGTCTCAGCCCCTCTCCGGGCTGGCTTTGCGCGAACCTGGCAAGGCGCGTAAGCGGCCGGGTAAGGTTGTGGCGCACGTGCAGGGTCCAGACGATGGCGATCAATATAAACAGCAGGCAGCTGAAAAGCCCCTGCCACATCAGCGGCGACAGGCTGTGGGCATAAACGGAGGCATCGTCCGCAGATATGATCGTCCATCCGCTTCCCGCAAGCTCCCGGCGCGTGAGCTGCCAGTATTTGCCGTTTGCGCTTACGCCGTCCAGGCTGCTCAGATCCGAACGGGCCAGCGCCCTTGTAAGGCTGTTGTCCGCGCCGCTGCAGAAGGCCTCTCCCCTCTCGTTTACAAGCATCAGCGCCCCGCCCTCCTGGGAGGACGCGGCGGACAGGGTGCGATTGATCGCGCCAAGGGGCATAAACACAAGGCAGGTGCCGATTTTTTGCTGGCGCTCCGGGCCGGAGGTGGAGTAAACAGGGGTATAGTATACGCAGTACGGCACTGTGTCCGCCGCGTTTGTGATCGGCGCGATCAGGCCGCTGGCAAGGCTTTGGCGGTCAAAGATGTGATACTCGTTATCCAGATAGTCTACCGCTGCCACGTTGTGCTGGGTGGGGCTGAAGATCTGGCAGTCCGGGCTGACCAGCAGGATATGCGATATGATGGGGGAATACTGCAATAGATCCCCCGCAAAGCCGGACAGCGTCTCCCCGTGCCCGCGCTTTGTGCTGGGCTGGGTCTCGCTTAGGTATGCGCGAACGGTGCTGTTGTTGGCCATGGAATTTGCGATGTAGCGCATCTCTTCCAGCTGCTGCGAAATGCTGCCCGAGGCCTGCAGCATCAAGCGCTCGATCACGCCCTCGCGCTCCCTGTACAGCGCTCTTAGGGACATACTGAAAAACACCGCGCCCATCGCAAGCGTAAGGGCGATGCTGAGAGCGATGATCAGCGTGACCTGCGCGCGGATGGAGGAAGCCAGACGCTTTTTCATTGCTTTTCATCCTCGCCGCGGCGCAGCTGGTTTGGCGAAAGCCCGTGCGCCCTTTTGAAGCTTGCCGAAAAATGCTGGTAATTGCTGTAGCCGACCGTCAGGGCGATCTCGGTAAGGCTAAGGGCGCTGCTTACGATCAGCTCCTTTGCCCGCTCCATGCGAAGATTTGTAAGGTATTTTGCAAAGCCCACGCCCGCGGCCTCGCTGAACAGTTCGCTAAGATAGGTATAATTCATATGAAAGCGCTGCGCAAGATCGCCCAGGGTGATCTGCTCGGAAAGGTTTTGCCCGATGTACTCAAGGATCTCGCCAAGCAGCTCCGCGCCCTGTCCGATGCTCACGCGCTGCTGTCTTTGCTGCGCACCCATGCGCTCAAAGTGCTCTCGCAGCAGCTGGCACACGCGCCAGGGCTGCTGCGCGCCGTAGAGGCTTGTGCAAAGCGCATAACGAAGATCCTCCGGCGCCTTTTGAAGCGCGGGGGCGACGTCCCTGCCAAGGGCAAAGAGCAGCCTGTCCTCCATAAAGAAAAGCTGCGCGTCTCCAAGCGCGTTCAGCAGGGCGGGAAGCGCCCGGGACTCTACCGGGCCGATCAGCGCCGCCTGCGCGCCAGGCAGTGCGCACAAGTCGCCTGGGGCCTCCTTCAGGCGCTTTGCGTCCTCGCCGCAGCGCTTTTCCAGCACGCAGTCCAGCAGATTGCCAAGCACCCTTTGGCTCTCCTCCGGCTCGACGGGCTTTAAGCAGTAATCCACCGCGTTCAGCCTTAGCGCGCTTTGCACATAGCTGAAATCCGAATACCCGCTCAATACCGCAAAGCAGGTGCCAACGCCCCTTTCCCTGCAGGCCCTGACCAGTTCAAGGCCGCTCAAGCCCGGCATGCGGATGTCCACAAGCGCGGCGTCAAAGCGCTCCTTTGTCAGCATTTCAAGCGCCATTTCGCCGCTGGAGGCGGTCGCAGGCGCGTCAAAGCCAAAGGCCTGCCAGTCAAAGGAATGTGCGGTGGAAACCAGCGCCATCGGCTCGTCGTCCACAATCAGCATCCGAAACACGCCTTGTGCCTCCCTTCCAAGTGAGCGCGTAGATTGCATTTACCGTTTAACGGCTTCATTATAGCATTTTCCCTCCCCGCTTGTCTACCGATATCCACAATGGTAAAAGAACCGAAAAAGTGAACACCATCAGCCGAAAAAATGTGAAGCATCGCCAATTTTATTATGCTATGATTAAACCATCCCAAGCCAAAGGACGTGATCGCGTGACCAATCAAGCCGGAGCGCTCAGGCGGCAGCGCCGTTCCTTCTCGCAGGTCCTTTTTGAATTGTGGCGCCTTATCAAAAAGAACCGCTGGACGTATTTGTTTTTGCTGCCGGGCATCGCGTTTGTCATTTTGTTCTGCTACGGGCCCATGTACGGCCTGATCATCGCCTTTAAGGATTACAAGATCCGCCAGGGCATCCTGGGAAGTCCCTTTTCCACGCCATTTTACAAAAATTTTCAGGACATGTTCGGCGACAAAAAATTTGTGGCCGCGTTTTTCAACACCATGCGGATGGGTCTTGCCTACATTATTACGGGCTTTCCCTCCCCGATCCTGCTGGCGCTGCTGCTTAACGAGTTAAGAGGCAAGCTTTTCAAAAACTCCCTGCAGGTCATCTACACCTTTCCGAATTTCCTGTCCTGGGTCATCGTTTCCGGTCTTATGACCACGATCTTTTCGGGCGAGGGACTCATAAACACCCTCATCACCCAGTCCGGCGGCAAGCCCTACGGCTTTCTGACCAGCGAGCAGCTGATCCGCCCCTTACTGTACACGACCAGCATCTGGAAGGGCACCGGCTGGAGCGCGATATTGTATCTGGCAGGCATCGCGGGCATAAATCCAGAGCTCTACGAGGCCGCAGAGGTGGACGGCGCAAACCGCTTCCACAAAATGCTCTACATCACCTGGCCGGAGATCAAGTCCACCGCAGTCATTTTGCTGATTTTGTCCTTTGGCGGCATCATGAGCAAGGGCTACGACCAGATCCTGAACATGACCAACGCCGTCACCCGCGACGCCGCGGAGACGATCGACACCTACATCTACCGCATCACCTTCCTTGACCGGCCCAAATACGGCTTCAGCACGGCGATCGGCCTTTCCAAATCCATCATCAATTTCATATTCCTGCTGCTTGCAAACAAGCTTGCAAAGCTCATGGGCGAGGGAGGGATCATGTGATGAGCGTACCGATGCATGCCCGCGCAAAAAGCGAAAACCGGATCCGCAGGGTCGAGCTGTTTGACGTGATAAATGTGATCGTTCTTATACTGCTTGCGCTTTTGGTGCTGATCCCCTTTTGGTTCACCATCGTGCGCTCGCTTCTTACCCAGCAGGAATTCACGATGAACAGCGCGGTCGTATGGCCCAAGGCCCCCACCCTTGGCAACTACCGGGACATCTTTCTTGGCACGGGTCTTATGCGTTCGTTTTTCAACTCGCTGTTCTATACCGTGTCTGGCACCATTTTCAGCATGTTCCTGGCCACGACCCTTGCCTACGGCCTGTCCAAAAAGGGCTATCCCGGGCGCGCGCTGTTTCAGAACATGATCATCTTCACCATGTACTTTGGCGGCGGCGTCGTGCCCTTTTTCCTGCTGATTCGAAGTTTAGGGCTGTACGGCTCAAGATGGTCTACGGTGATCTCCCTGGCGTTCAACGCCTTCAACATGATCATCCTGCGCAACTTCTTCGAGTCCCTGCCCGCAGATCTCGAGGAGGCTGCGATGCTGGACGGTGCAAGCCCGCCGCGCATCTTCGTGCAGATCGTGCTGCCCCTGATGAAGCCGGCCCTTGCCACGGTCACGCTGTACTTTATGGTGGACCGCTGGAACGAGTGGTTCTACAGCAACCTCTTTTTGACCGATTACAAAAAGTGGCCCATGCAGCTGGAGCTAAGGCAGATCCTGTGGACCAGCGCCTCGCTCTCAGACGAAGTGCCGCTTGAGATCGGCCGCAAGACCTACGCCGAGGGCATGAAGGCGGCTGCGGTCATCGTAACGCTCCTTCCCATCATGTGCGTATATCCCTTTTTGCAGCGCTATTTTGCAAAGGGCGTCATGATCGGGGCCATCAAATCATAGGACTATGAATGCCGGGCTCAAGGCATTTATTAGATAATCTTTCAAGGAGGATTTACCATGAGCAAGCGAATTTTGTCCATCGTACTGGCCGCGGTGCTTCTGCTGGGCATCGCCAGCGTTCCCGCCATGGCCGAGAGCGACCCCTACGCCGAGCACCTGAGCTTCACCGTGTTCACCATCGACGGTGCGGACGACATGTTCGACTGGCCCCTCGTAAAGCAGGCGATGGAGAAGTTCAACTTCGACTTCAAAATTCAGCTCGTCGCCTGGGACAGCTGGGATCAGGTCACCCGCACCCTGGCCTACACCGATACCCTGCCCGAGGTGCTGGCCTGGTACAACATGAACTATTCCGAGTACCGCGAGTGGGTCGAGGAGGGCGTGTTCAAGGCGCTGCCCGACGATCTGTCCGCCTATCCGAATCTTGAGAAGCTCCGCGACACCTACACGGTCTTCCAGCAGATCCAGGACAAGGACGGCCACATCTACTGCTTCCCCAAGATCAAGAACTCCAACCCCGTAAACCTCTACTCCACCTACATGTTTGCCTACCGCCGCGACTGGGCCAAGGCCATCGGCTACGACTTCGATCCCGTGCAGAAGCTCACCTACGCCGAGTTTGTGGATTACCTGCGCGCCGTGAAGGAGAAGGATCCCGGCCAGATGGGCAACAAGCTCGTGCCCCTGGATTTTGACAACGGCGGCAACCACTGGGCCCTGTTCGCCCAGCAGTGGAACCTGTACGTAGCCTCCTTCAAGGTAGAGGACGGCAAATACGTCTGGGGCGCGCCCGACGAGACCTCCCTGCAGGGCATCCGCGCCATCAAGCAGCTCTACGACGAGGGCCTGCTGGCCATGGACTCCTACAACGATTCCAATAACGCGGGCCGCGAGCGCTTCCTGGCCGGCCGCAGCGCCGTGCTGTACGGAAACCTCGGCGCTTCCATCCTGCAGACTACCGCAAAGACCCTGCAAAGCAACGTTGAGGGCTTCCAGGAGGAAGACCTGGGCCTTATGTGCGTCACCATGGAGGACGGCACCTATCACGTAAGCCAGATCGACGAGTGGTGGGGCGCGTTCGCCTTTGCCGCCAACTGCCGTGACGAGGTCATGGAGCGCTGGCTGGCCGTTGGCAACTGGCTGCTTGAGCCTGAGCAGGTCGAGACCTATGCCTACGGCGTAAAGGGCAGCGACTGGGATTACGACGAAAACGGAAACGTAGTGCTCAACTACACAGACGCCGACATCGCCGCGACCGGCGACAAGTACTACATCGCGCAGGAGCGCTCCTTCCAGAAGTACTTCATCCTTGAGGGCCTCGAGGTCTTCCTGAAGGGCAACCCCGCCTACTCCTCCTACATCATTGACGATCTGTTCCGCACCAATATGGAAACCTGGGCGACCAACGCCAGCTTCAAGCCCAACGACTACAACTTGGGCATGTCCAAGTCTGAGGACTACCACGCCTTCACCTCCATCAACGGCGACATCAAGAACATCATCATCAAGGCCGTCATCTCCGACGACTGCGACAAGATCTGGAACGACTTTATCGCCGAAAACAAGGCTGCCGCCGACAAGGCCGCTGCCGCGCTGACCGAGGAATTCCTCAAGTAAAAATCACCCTGACCCCAGCGGCACAGCCGCCAGTGGAGGAGCATTCTCGCTCCTCCACTTTGCCAATTCGCCATTAACGGCCAAAAGCCGACGTCGAATATACTATGAACAAAATCATTTCCTTGAACGGCAGCTGGAATCTAAAGTGCCTGGATCCCTACGTGCCGCTGCGCGACAGCAGCATGGAGACCGGAAAGCCCCTGCAGGGCCTGACCGGCTGGATCGACGCCCCCGTGCCCGGCGGCGTGCACGCGGCCATGTACCGCGCGGGCTTTATCCCCTATCCTTACGAGGGGATGAACAGCCTGGCCTGCGAGTGGCTGGAGCACCGCTGGTGGATCTACCGGAGGGAATTTGATCTGTCGCTTCCCCCGGACGCGCACGCGGAGCTGTGCTTTGAGGGCGTGGATTATCGCTGCAGGGTCTACCTCAATCAGGTTTTGCTTGGCGAGCACGAGGGGATGTTCGATCCCTTCCATTTCGATATCAGTAAGCACTGCAGGGGCCAGACCCATTTTACCCTGGAGTGCCTCATTTGGGACGCGCCCCGGGAGATGGGACAAATCGGCCTTACCAGCATGACCTCCACCCAGAAAAGCCGCTTTGGCTACAAGTGGGATTTTTCCACCCACCTTGTGAACCTTGGCATCTGGCAGGACGTGTTTTTGCGCGTTTGGCAAAGAGCGCGCTTTGACGAGGTCTTTGTATCGACCGATCATAGCGACGGTATCGGCCTCGTCCGCCTGCAGGGAAGCATTTTGCGCGATGCGCCTTATGAGGAATTGCAGCTTGCCGCGGAGCTTCGCCTAAGCGGCCTGCTGAAGGCGGCAGACCGCGCCGTCGTTCAAAAAGACGGCAGCTTTTCGCTGACGCTTAATGTGCCCTCCCCGGAATTGTGGTATCCAAACGGCCTTGGCGCGCAGACGCTGTACCATTTGAGCGCGCGCCTCATGGCGGGCGAAGAGGAAGTGGATCTTTACACCCAGCGCTGCGGCATACGGCACATCGACTATTGTATAAATCCGGGCGCGCCGGAGGACTCCCGCCCCTACACGGTCTGCATAAACGGCAGGCGCGTCTACATGAAGGGCGTAAACCTTGTGCCGCTGGATCACGCCTACGGCGACGTGAAAAACGAGCAGCGAAAGGCGCTTATGCGCTATGTCCGGGACATGCACGCAAACACCGTGCGCGTCTGGGGCGGGGGGCTCATCGGAACGCGCCAGTTTTACGACTTGTGCGACGAGATGGGCATCCTTGTGTGGCAGGAGTTTATCCAGTCCTCCTCCGGCATCGACAACATGCCCTCGCACGATCCCGCGTTTTTGGCCCTGCTTTGCAAAAGCGCCGAAAGCGCGATCAAAAGATGCCGCAATCACACGAGCCTCATTATGTGGTCCGGCGGGAACGAGCTGATGACGGCGGACAAAATACCGGTGGACGAGAGCGACCCCAATATCGCGATGCTTGCGCGCCTTGTGCACGCGCTGGATCCCGAAAGGCTCTTTTTGCCAAGCTCCCCCTCCGGCCCCGTTTGCCACATAAGCAGCACCCCAAACCTGAGCCACGACGTGCATGGCTGGTGGCAGTACCAGGGAAATCCCCGCCAGTACAGCTACTTTGGCGACAGCGACAGTCTTTTGCACAGCGAGTTTGGCTGCGACGGCATGAGCTCCTTTTATACCGTAAGCCGCGTGACCGGCACGCTGGATATCCCGCCCCGCCCGATGCTCACAGACGATCTTTGGCGCTTCCACGGCGACTGGTGGTGCACCTGGGAGCGGGAAAAGGCGATGTTTGGGGAGACGAGCGATCTTTGCAAATACATCCTGATCAGCCAATGGATGCAGGCGGAGGGGCTTCGCTTTATCCTGGAGGCCAACCGCCTGCGCCAGCCCCGAAACAGCGGCTCCATCATCTGGCAGATGAACGAGCCCTGGCCAAATCTCTCCTGCACCTCCCTGGTCGATTACTACCTGGATCCCAAAATGGCCTATTACTGGGCAAGGAACGCCTTTGCCCGCGTGCACGCCTGCCTCACGTACCGCCGCCTGGACTACGCCCCGGGCAGCAGCTTTGCAACGGACATCTGTCTTTTGTCAGACGATATGAAGCAGCGCGAGGACGCGGTAGTGGTGGTGCAGGTGCTGGATCTGCAGGGCAAATGCTACCTTTCCCGCCGCTTCAGCTGCTCCGCGGCGCCGGGCAGAGCTAAGACGGTCAGTCCCCTGCGCTTCAAGGTGCCAAAATTCCCGGGAGATCTGTTCCTGGTGCGCCTGAAGCTTCGCACGCACGACGAAACGAGCGTCAACGACTACTGGTTTTCTAACGCCGAAAAGCAGCCCTACGCCGCGGCGCTCAGACTGACGGGCGCGCGCCTTGAAGCAAAGCTTTTGAAAACCGCGCCGGACGGCGGCAGCCTGCTGCTGAAAAACAGCGGCGCGGTTGCGATACTGCACGCGCAGGTCTTTGATCCCACAGGCGAAAACATATTGCATGCGGAGCAGAATTGTGTTACACTTTTGCCGGACGAAGAAATGTGCATCCCTCTTACCTGGCGGCCGCGTCCGGGCCTTGCCTTCGACCCGGAGCCCGGATCGTCAGATCCCCCGCGCCTTGTTCTAAGGGCGCTTGGCCTTAAGGAAGCAGTGGAGGTTAGCAGCGATGAATGAACTGAGTGATCGTCTTTTGCTGCTTGAAGCGATCTTGGACGCGTATCCCTACGAAATCGTGTGCTGCGACCGCAGCCACACCGTGCGCTATATGAACAGGGTGGCCCGCGCGCGCTACAGCGCCTTTATCAGCGTGGGCGGGAGCCTGTTCAACTGTCACAACGAGAGCAGCCGCGCAAAGATCGAGCGCTTTTTGGAGCGCGCGGACGCGGGCGAGGGCGAAATGTTTGAGGTCTTGAACAAAAAAACCGGGGAGCGCGAATTCTTTGTGCCGGTGCGCGATCGCGAGGGCCACGTGATCGGCTACTTCGAGCGCCACGAAAACTACTGGAGCCCGGACGATCCCGCGCAGCCCGTCAAAATTCCAGGGTTTCACTCAAAATGAATCAAAGATTCATTTTGAGTGGTTGGTTATACCGTCCCGATAGACAATTTAGTCGAAACGAACGACGGCTGAAGGATTGACAACAGGAAAACAGTTTTTGCTGAAATCTCTGCGGAGATTTCCGGGCGCAAGGCGTGTTGCCTCAAATTTTCAATTTGAGCCAACACGTTCCGCGGAGCGGAATCGATTTGCCAAAGGCAAATCGACCTCAAACTGCAAGGTTGCGTTTTTGCTCTTGCAGGGCAAGCTCTGCTTCGCAAAAACCGCGTCCTCGGGGCGGCAAAGCCACCCCTGCGGATTAGAATTGGAGAGGTTGCGACCCCTCCAAACCACCCCGGGGCGTTTGCATTTCAACAGCTCTACTGTAGAAGAGAGGGAAGCATATGACCACATACGAGCGCATAAAGCGCATGTACGAGCACCGCGAGGCCGACCGGGTGCCCATCATAGATTACGCCTGGCCGGAGACCGTTCGCAGGTGGCGGGCCGAGGGCCTGCCCACAGACGATTACTACGCCTATTTCGATCTGGACAAGACCGCGTACATCAGCCTTGACACCTCGCCGCGCCTTCCCACGCGCGTCATCGAGGAAAACGACGAATTCATCGTGGCTACCACCTCCTGGGGCGCGACTCGCAGGACCTTCAAAAACCGCACCACCACACCCGAGCCGGTGGATTTTGCCATCACCACGCCGGACGACTGGGCAAAGATCCGCGACCGCATGACGCCGTCGGACGACCGCATCAACTGGGCGCATTTGCAGCAAAACTACAAAACCTGGCGCGAGGAGGGCCGCTGGATCACCGGCGGGCTGTGGTTTGGCTTTGACATCACCCACTCCGGCATGATCGGCACGGAAAACATGCTGATCGCCATGCTGGAGGAGCCCGAATGGGTGATGGACATGTTCGAAACGGAACTGAACCTAAACCTTGCCCTGATCGAGCGCGTTTGGGACGCGGGCTACACCTTTGACGAGCTGCACTGGTACGACGACATGGGCTACAAGGGCACCCAGTTTTTCTCCATGAAGCTGTACAGGGAGCTTTTAAAGCCCTTCCATCAGCGGGCGATCGACTGGGGACATCAGCACGGCTGCTACGTGCGGCTGCACTCCTGCGGAAACATCATGCCCTTCGTGCCGGAGCTTGTGGAGATGGGGCTGGACGGCCTGAACCCGCTGGAGGTGAAGGCGGGCATGGATCCCTTAAAGCTGAAAAGGGAATTTGGCGACAGGCTTTTGTTCCACGGCGGCACCAACGCCGCCCAGTGGCACAGGCCGGAGATCATCCTGCCCCAGATCCGGGAGCTGGTGCCGCAGATGATGCAAAACGGCGGCTACATTTTTGCCTCCGACCACTCGATCCCGGACACCGTCAGCCTGAGCAACTTTACCCAAATCATCGAGACCTATAAGGAAGTCGGAAGGTACTGATTTGACGGCAGGAGGCTTTGCCATGGAGCTGTGGAGAAACAGGTACCGGATGGAGCGCTTTGCGTTTGAGGATCGCAAGGCCATGATCGTGTTTCCTGAAAAGCGGGACGCGCAGGGGCGCTGGGCGCTGAAGACGGAGTATTTTGCCGCCTTTCAGGAGCTGGAGGAGGCGCTGGTTGAGTGCGGCTTTCATCTTTTGTACCTTGAAAACCGCAACCGCTGGGGCACCAACGACGATCTGGACGCAAAAGAGCGCTTCATGCGGGCGA
>CADBNW010000025.1 GCA_902796025.1 uncultured Eubacteriales bacterium | reverse complement strand
TTGTGTTCGCTCTGCTTTTGTCGCAAAACGCGGAGGAAACGGATGAATATCGATCTCACAAAACCCCTGGGCAAGCTGCAGGGCGCATTGATCGCGCTCTTGCTTGCGGCGGTCACGTTTTTTGTGGCGCTCATCATAAAGCACGCGCCCAACGCGCCGCTGGAAAGCGCCGTAAGGCTAAATACCTCAGGGCTTGGCGACGTGCAGGTGGAGGGCGAAAATATTTATTATATCGAAGCCGGCTCGCTGCACTGCGTCTCTTCCTCGGGCGACTTCAAATGGAACGTGAGCGTGGACAAGACCTCCCGCTTCAACGTAAGCTCCAAAGGCGTCGCCGTGTGGAACGGCTCGCGCCTTCGCATCGTGGACATCAAAACCGGCGTCATCCGGGGCACCCCGTCGGTAAACGGCGATATCCTTTCCGCCGTAGTCGGCGACGTGTACGCGGCCGTGGTGATCGCGCCGGAGCATAACTCCACCGTGCTGCTCACAGACTTGAACGGCAACGTCGTGGACGAATTGACCGACTTTAAGGACGTCACGGTGCTGGACTGCGGCTTTTTTGAGGGGCGCGAGCTTTTCTGGATCATGACGCTGGATTCCACCGGCAGTCTGCCCTCGTGCAAGATCTCCACCTTCAAGCCTGGCAAGCGCGAGACCGGCTCCATCACCGATATGGAGCAGGTGATTTACAAGGTCATGTTCCGCTCCAACCACATCTGCGCGGTGGGCACGGATTATATGCGCGTATACGATTACACCGGCGCGGAGCAAACGGCTCAGCGCACCATGGTGTACGGCTGGTATCTGGAGCATGTGGAGCCCGGCAACGAAAACCCCCTCATGCTGTTTGTACCAAACGCGCAGGCGGGCGAGAGCATGGCCATCAAGGACATCCGCTGCATCAAGGGCAGCGAGGAGCGCATGCTGCACTTCCCGGTAGCCTGCACGCAGCTTTGCAGCTACAACGGCACCATCTACGGCTTTGCGGGCAACAGGCTTGCCGTAGCAAACTATCCGGGCACCAGCTCCAACGTGTATGCGCTGCCGCTCAACGTAAACGAAGTGATCGGCATCACCAGCGACCGCACCGCGGCTGTCGTAAGCGGAAGCTCGATCTACCTGATAAAGCTGCCTGCGGTCTGATGCGCGCGGGCGCACGAAGACGAACGGTTTTTCCTTAAATCACAAGGAGGCATATAAAATGGGCATTATCGATATCGTATTTCTCGCTGCATTGGTGATCGGCCTGATCTCGGGCCTGCAAAAGGGATTTTTGACTTCCCTGCTGGCCTGCGCGGCGATGTTCGGCGCGTTTTTGATCGCCGGGGCTCTGGAGGGCCGCCTGGCGGAGGCGTTTATGAACACCTCACTGCGCAGCTGGCTCGAGGCCAACCTGGAGGCGGCGCCGGAGGTTTGGAGCAATCTTTTCCACGTGCTTAGCTACGTAGTGGTGTTCTTCCTGGCCTACGCCGCGCTCATGCTGATCGTAAACCTGATCAACAACATGTTCCGCGTGCCGAAGCTTCGGGGCGTTGACGGTCTGCTGGGCGGCCTGCTGGGCCTCGTTCGCGCGTATGTGATCATCTGCCTGGTCGTCGCGGCGCTCAAGATCGTCTTAGGGCCTCTGGAGGGTGGCGAATTTGTGCTGAAGCTCCTTGAGGAATCTGCGCTTGGCCGCTTCTTTACCTCGGACAGCGCGCTTGCAGACCTGTTTGGCATCGGCGCAAGGCTCGCCAAGCTCGGCTGAGGGACGGGGCCGCGCAGTCCGGCATTGTTTCACGTGAAACAATCTTTACCAAATTCTTTGACGCGCGGCGGGGCGACTGCCGCGCGTTGTACTCTATATAAAATCGATAAGGAGGATGCGTATGCTGTTTGGCAGAAGCAAGGAGCCCTTCAAATTTGAAAAGCAAAACGGGGAAGCGGTGCTCGTAAAGTATTCCGGCAAGGATAAAGCGGTGGTCCTTCCGGAACAGTACGAGGGCGCCGCGCTCACGCGCATCGGGGATAACGCCTTTTACGATAACGGCCATGTGGAGCATGTGCAGCTGCCAAAGGGCCTCAAGGCCATTGGCATGAACGCGTTTCGCGGCTGCTCGGCCTTAAAGGAGATCGCGCTGCCTGAGGGGCTTGAAAGCATTGGGGAGTACGCCTTTGCGGGCTGCAAATCGCTTGCGTCCGTCAGCCTTCCGGTGGGACTTTCCCTTTTGCCCTCCGGCGCGTTTTCCAAATGCCGCGCGCTTTGCGCCCTGTCCCTTCCAAACAGCATCCAGCAGATCGGCGACGACGCGTTCAACGGCTGCCAGAGCCTTGGCAGCGTGTCGCTCGGGGACGGCTTGAAGGAGCTCGGGGAGGATGTGTTCAAGGGCTGCGCCAAAACGCTGTGCCTCGTGCTGCCCAGGCAAATGGAGTACGACGAAAAGCGCTTTGCGGGCTGCGACCGCATCTATCGCCGCGCAGAGGATGGCCTGGAGCTTTTGCTATACGCGGGGCACGATACGTCGATCGAGCTGGACGACGAGGTAAACGGCGTGCCAGTCACGGCGATCGGAGAGAGAGTTTTTTATCTCTTTGCCTATCTTGAAAGCATCCGCCTTCCCAAATACCTCAAAAGGATCGGCCCGGGCGCATTTGCTGGCTGCAGCGGCTTAAACGAGATCAGCTTCCCGGAAAGCCTGCAAGTCATCGAAAAGGGCGCGTTTTTGAGCTGCGCCATGCGCGAAGGGCAGCGGGGCTATACCGGGGAGGACAGCGGCCTTCGCAGCATCACCCTGCCTGCCGGCCTTAAAAGCGTGGGCGAAAACGCCTTTGCGGGCTGCGCGCTGCTTGGCAGCGTGCAAATCAACGGCGCGGATACCCACCTTGGCCCCGCTTGCTTTTCCATGTGCGGCTTAAAGGAATTCCATTTTCCGCCAAACACGAAGGAGATCCAGTCCGCGCTGCTTCGCGGCTGCACCGCGCTTGAAACGCTTACCATCCCGGAGGGCGTTAAGGCCATTTGGGACCGGGCGTTTGAGGGCTGCGTGTCCGTAAAACAGCTTGCGCTGCCCCGCAGCCTCGAGCTGATCGGCGAGGGCGCATTTTCCAATATGATGCAGCTGGAGGAGATCTTTATCCCCGCCCGTGTGCGCGAGATCGCAAACGAAGCCCTGGCCTTCACGCCGGAGCTCAAGCAAATCAGCGTGGATCCCGAAAACCGCTGCTTCAAAGCCGAAGACGGCTGCCTGATGGACGCCTCCGGCGCGCGGCTGATCGCCTTTGCGGGCGCAAAAGAAGGCAGCCTGAGCATTCCAGAGGGCGTAAAGGAGATCGTACCCTGCGCCTTTTCATTAAGCGCGCTTAAGGAGATCACGCTTCCTGCAAGCGTTTCGCGCATCGGGGAATGGGCTTTTCGCGCCTCGTCCCTTAAGCGCCTCGTCGTGCAGGGCGAGGACGTGGAGGTCTGCCACGGCGCGCTGCTCGACACCGAAAACGTGCAGATCGAAGCCCGCGACGATATCAAACAAAAGCTGCTGGGCACCATGGATCCGGACAGCGCGGATGAAGTGGAAGAGTAACAGCAGCATGGGATAATGCTCTAAATTTCAAATCAAATAGGACAGCAGCTCCATGAGAAGTGGAAATGCTGTCCTTTGTTTCTATGTGATTTTCTGCTTACGCTTCAAACTTTCCTGTCAGTGTGCCCCTGGCGGCAAAAATCTGACCGCCGGAGAGCAGATATGCTTTCATGCTGCGGCGCAGCGCAGTGTCCTCGGCTAAGCCGGGAAGGCTGTCGCGCTTGCGCGCCTGCGGCGGCAGCGCGTACACCCATTGCAGCACAGCTTCGAGGCACTCCTCCTGGGCAACTGTCGGCGCAAAGGCGCGCTGAAAGCGCAATATGCGCGAGTTCTTCGGTAAAAGCGCCTTTAGCTCGTGCGATAGCAGCCAGGAGTGCAGGGTGATGGGGGCGTTTGCCCACTCGGGATAAAACTCCTGCATGAACGATCGAGCCTTCTCCACGGAGGCGTTCAGCTTCTCCGGCTCCAAAATCGCGTCGGAGGGGATGTGCATGGCGAGTGTCTTTTGATCGCCGTCTTCCAAGCGCTCGTATTCCAGTTCACCAAGGCGGAACAGCCTTCCCTCCACCTGCCGCACCGTCCAAAAGCCCCGGTCAAAGCCATAAAAGCCGTATTGTTGCTTGTGCTCGTTCACAAAGCGGGTAAAGCAGCGCATGGTATCCAGCCAAACCTCCTCCGGCTTGTTGGCCCAGGGGCCGGAAAGGCGGCTGTCAAGGGCGCAAAGCAGCTGCCGGTTCAACTCGCCTGCGCCGTTAGACTCGTCCGCGCGCTCAAAGTCCGCGTACCTGCCAAGCGTGCTCCAACTGATATTTGCCGCTTGCAGGGCAAAGGGGCGCGGCATTTCGATGCGCGAAAGCAGGTTTTCCAGCATGTCCTGCTTTACGATGCGCCAGTTTACATCAAAGATCTCTTCCATGCCGGGCAGATGGCGCTTTGCGTCCTCGTCCTTCCTGCCCTGTTCCAGGTCCTCGGGCGACATCGCCCAGTATTTTTCCTCCGCCCAGTTTAGCTTAAGATCACTTAAGCGCGCCTGCTCGCGGCGCAGCTGTTCTTTGCAGGCTTCCCAGCTCTTCGGCTTATCCTCGCCCCGCGCCCGCATCGCAACGATAGCCAGGCGGGGAAACAGCCGCTCCTGCGCGCGGCGCGCGTTTGTGATGCGTTCGCCCCAAAGCGGACACTCAAAGCCGATCAGCCCATCCTCGCACCCCTTGGCGTAAGCGGGGATCTCCGGCGTTTCGTACACCGCGCGGGCATCCAGCATGTGGTAGGGGCGGTTGATATAATAGTGATCCGCGTCTGAGCAGATCACCTCGCCGCCTTTACGAAGGAATTCTTCGGTCTCCCTGTCGTTGCCCAGCCAGTGCTGCACCACAAAATGCTGGGGCAAAAGCCCGCCCGCCAGCGACTCGTTCCACACGATGGCGCGCTTTCCCCGCTGCTTTAAAAACTCGCCGACGCGAAGCACCAGCCAGCGCTGCAATTCGTTTTCGTTTTTCAGACCGTTTTCCCGCATGCGCCTTTGGCAGTCCGGGCAGCGCCGCCAGTGCTGCTTTACCGCCTCGTCACCGCCGATGTGCACATACGGCCCCGGGAACAGCTGACAGATCTCATCCAGTATGGCTTCAAGAAACGAAAGCGAGTCGTCGCGCCCCGCGCAGATCAGGGCCGGAAAAACGCCCGGGCGGGTCTGCACCTGGTATTGACGTGCGGCTTCGCTGTTTTCCCTTCGGCAACCGTATTGGGGATAGGCCGCAAGCATCGCGCTGGCGTGCCCCGGCACCTCGATCTCCGGCACGATCTCGACTCCGCATTCTCTGGCCCATGCCACAGCGCGCCGGATATCCTCTTGTGAATAAAAGCCGCAGTTGTTCTCCCGGGGATCCTCGCCCCAAAAGCAGCTGTCCCCGCGCACGCTGCCCACCTCGGTCAGCCTGGGATAGCGCTTGATCTCAATGCGCCAGCCCTGATCGTCGGTCAGATGCCAATGAAAGCGGTTGAGCCCCAGTAGGGACGCCGCCTTGATCAGCTTCAGCACCTCTTCCAGCGGCATAAAATGCCGCGCGGGATCCAACATAAAGCCCCTGTAGGGATATGCTCTGCCCATGGGAACCTCCTGTGAACGATACATATTTTCCTGCAGCTATTCTATCCCAAAAGAGCGAGCATGTAAAGCAAAACTGTGCAGGCACGGCAGTAGCCTTAAGAAGGATAAAACGAGCCCGGAGAATACTCAAAAAGTTAACGGTCAATTGAAATATTTTTGATGCGCAAGGCTTGACAATCCGTCCTGTCGGCGCTATAATATTATAGTCGCTTGTGAGGCACGGCCTTGAGGTCGAAAGTTTCGGGGCGTAGCGCAGTTGGTAGCGTACGTGCTTTGGGAGCATGGGGTCGCAGGTTCAAATCCTGTCGCCCCGATGAATGAGGATTCGACCTCTTGGTCAAGTGGTTAAGACATCGCCCTTTCACGGCGGTAACACGGGTTCGAATCCCGTAGAGGTCGTAGCTTCTCAGGCTATCAGGTGGCAAAAACTTAGGGCCTTTAGCTCAGTTGGTCAGAGCAGTCGGCTCATAACCGATCGGTCCGGGGTTCAAGTCCCTGAAGGCCCATTTGGTCCGGTAGTTCAGTTGGTTAGAATGCCAGCCTGTCACGCTGGAGGTCGAGGGTTCGAGCCCCTTCCGGATCGTTTTTTCCGGGTTAGGCAAAGGTATTCGATCCGCTGGCGTAGCTCAATGGTAGAGCAGCTGATTTGTAATCAGCAGGTTGAAGGTTCGAGTCCCTTCGCCAGCTTGATAAATAAATATCGTGGGTAGGTTCCCGAGTGGCCAAAGGGAGCAGACTGTAAATCTGCCGTCGCAGACTTCGGTGGTTCGAATCCACCCCTGCCCACCAACTTTTCGCGGGAATGGCGGAATTGGCAGACGCGCTAGATTCAGGTTCTAGTGATCATTACGATTCGTGCAGGTTCAAGTCCTGTTTCCCG
>CADBNW010000024.1 GCA_902796025.1 uncultured Eubacteriales bacterium | reverse complement strand
GGGCGCTTGGCAAGCGCTTTTGCCAGGTGTCGCTGGGCGGCGTGCACGACGAGGCGGAGCTGCGCGGCCATCGCCGCACCTATGTCGCCGCCATGCCCGGGCGGGTGATCTCCGCCATCAAGCAGTGCGGCAGCATGGACCCGGTCTTCCTCTTTGACGAGATCGACAAAATGGCCTCGGACATGCGGGGCGATCCCGCAGCGGCCATGCTCGAGATCTTGGACCCGGAGCAAAACGCCCGCTTCCGCGACCACTACCTCGAAGCCCCCTTCGATCTGAGCCGCGTGCTGTTCATAACCACCGCAAACACCCTCGAGGCGATCCCGCGGCCCCTTTTTGACCGCATGGAGCTGATCGAGGTGCCAAGCTATACCGTGGAGGAGAAAGTGCAGATCGCAAAGCGCCACCTCTGGCCAAAGCAGCTCGAGGAAAACGGCATGAGCGCAAAGCAGCTCAAAATCAGCGACCAAGCCCTTACGCAGATCATCGAGGGCTACACTGCCGAAGCCGGCGTGCGCTCCCTGGAGCGGGCGCTTGGCCGCGTCATTCGGAAGGTGCTGGTCGAGCGCCTGGAGCAGGAATCCGACGCGCCTGCCCTTCGCATCACGCCCGCGCTTCTCCAAAAGTATCTGGGCGCGCCCCGGCACTTAAAGCCGGACACTGCCAAAAAGCCGGAAGTAGGCATCGTAAACGGCCTTGCCTGGACCAGCATCGGCGGCGTGGTCATGCCCATCGAGGTCAGCGTCCTGCCCGGCAGCGGCGCGCTGGAGCTCACCGGGTCGCTGGGCGCCGTCATGAAGGAATCCGCCCACATCGCCCTTTCCTTCGTGCGCGCGCACATGCAGGAGGACGGCGTAAGCGAGGAATTCAGAAAGTCCCACGACATCCACGTGCACGTACCGGAGGGCGCCACCCCAAAGGACGGCCCCTCTGCCGGCATCGCCATGGCCTGCGCCATCTACTCCGCGCTGGCCGGGCTCGAGGCGCGTCAGGATGTTGCCATGACGGGAGAGATCTCCCTGCGCGGCAAGGCGCTGCCCATCGGCGGCGTAAAGGAAAAGCTGCTTGCCGCCTATCGTCTTGGCATCAACAACATCCTTTTGCCCAAGGAAAACATGAAGGATCTCGAAGAGATCCCGTCCGGCGTCCTTGAAAAGCTGAACGTCATCCCGATCACCAGTGCGATGGAAGCCCTTTCCTACGTGCTGCCCGGAAAAAAGAGGTAAGTCCATGCGCGTCACGAAGGCTGATTTTATCACCTCCATCGACCGGCTCAAGCCCTTCCCGGGCGACGGTCTGCCGCAGATTGCCATGGCGGGGCGCTCAAACGTGGGCAAATCCTCGCTCATAAATTCTCTATGCAACAATCGCCGCCTGGCCAGGGCATCGGCGGAGCCGGGCAAGACACGCACCATCAACCTCTACCGCGTAAACGACGCATTCATCCTCGCGGACCTGCCCGGCTACGGCTTTGCCAAAGCCTCGGGGGAGGAGCGGCGGCGCTGGAGCGGGATGATGGAGAGCTATCTGACCGGCTCCAAAAGTCTTTTGCACGTGCTGCTCCTCGTGGACATCCGCCGCGAGCCGGAGGACAGCGACAGGGAAATGGTGGACTATCTAAGACACTACGATCTGCCCTTCACGGTCGTCTGCACAAAGGCCGATAAGCTCAGCCGCGCCCAGCAGTCCCGAAATCTTCCGGCCATTGGCCGAAAGCTGATCGTGCAGCCCTGGCAGCTGCTGAGCTATTCCGCCGAGACCCATCAGGGCCGGGAAGAGCTGCTCCAAATAATCGATACCATCCTGCATCCCGCTGCCCCGCAAGACAGCGGCATCATCCTCCCCGAAAACCTCAGCTTCGACGACGGACCAAGCAGAGAAGAATAGTTAGGAGTGAGGAGTTAGGAGTTCAGGAAGAAACGCCGCGAGGCGTTTCTTTTATTGAAGCAGACGAAAACCAACCACCCCCACCAACCCATCTCCACCTATTTCCCGCCCTGCCGTCCCCATTCAAACTCTTGCGTTCCCTTTTCAGAAATCCCGTGCCACCCCTGCCCTTCACGTCTACCCCCGCCCGTCCCCCAGCCTTCCCCTTCAGGGGAAGGTGGCAGCGCCGAAGGCGCTGACGGATGAGGTTCTGTCCCGATCCAACGCTCGACACCATTCACATCATCCACACCACCGGCACCATCCACCTCTTCCGTCCTCCACGCTTTTATCCCCATTTGAATAACCACCCCTAACCCCAATCT
>CADBNW010000023.1 GCA_902796025.1 uncultured Eubacteriales bacterium | reverse complement strand
ATCAACTCCATCAAGAGCCAGATCGAAGACACCACCTCCGATTACGACCGCGAGAAGCTCCAGGAGCGCCTGGCCAAGCTCGCCGGCGGCGTAGCCGTCATCAAGGTCGGCGCGGCCACCGAGGTCGAAATGAAGGAAGGCAAAATGCGCATTGAGGACGCGCTGGCCGCTACCCGCGCAGCTGTCGAGGAAGGCATCGTGCCCGGCGGCGGAACCGCGCTGCTTAGCGCCTGCAAGCCCCTGGCCGACTATATGAAGACCCAGACCGGCGACTTCAAAACCGGCGTCAGCATCGTGCTGCGCTCCCTGGAAGAGCCCCTGCGCCAGATCTGCTCCAACGCCGGCGTCGACGGCAGCGTCGCCGTTGAAAAGATCAAGAACAGCAAGAAGCTGGGCTTCGGCTACGACGCCGCTAAGGACGAGTACTGCGATATGACCGAGCGCGGCATCATCGATCCTACCAAGGTCACCCGCAGCGCCCTGCAGAACGCCACCTCCGTGGCCGCCATGGTGCTCACCACCGAGAGCCTGGTCACCGACCTGCCCGACAAGAATCCTCCCGCTGCTGCGGCGCCTGCCGGCGGCGGAATGGGCGGCATGTACTAATTGACCCCCAAAAACCTATAACCTCTTTCAAGGGCTGTCCGCAAAAACGGGCAGCCCGTTTTCGTCTGCCAAAGCCACAATGCCTTCGCTCCCACATCAGCCACCCACCAGCCTCTATTCCATTCCCATCACCCCGCCCGCTCCTCAGCCTTCCCCTTCAGGGGAAGGTGGCAGCGCAAAGCGCTGACGGATGAGGTTCTGTCCCGCCCCAGCCGCGCTCCCTTTGCCACCATCCCCACAATCCCTTGCCGCCATCCCCACTTTTCTTTACCCTCCGTTTTTGCGCCCTTCATTTACAAACGTCCTTTCCTGTGCTACACTGCGTGCGTAACGCTGCCCACTTACTTCACCTGCAACACGAAAGGAGAACTATGAAAAAAACCATTTCCCTTATCCTGACCCTGTTTATCGCGCTGTCCTTTGCTGCCCTTGCGCAGCAGGCCCCCGCGCAGTCCTACGATGCGGCGCTTGCCCAGCAGGCCCTGCTGCTTTCAGAATCGACCTATTCGCCCAGCCTCCAAAAAACCATCATGGCTTACCTCGGCTACAAAAGCATCGGCAGCTGGAACTACGAGCGCGCCAGGGACGACCTTAGCCACACCGCGGCCTACTCCATCTACAGCCGCGCTGCGGAGGGCGGCCGCCAGGAGGTGCTCGTCGTCATTCGCGGCACCGCCAACGAAACCGAATGGGCGCTGAACCTCGACCTCATGCCCTCAGGCGATCTTACCCTGCCCTACGCGGAAAACTTCTATCTCGCAGCCAAAAATATCCTCGATCAGCAGTCTGCCTTCTTTGACGGCCTTGAAGAGCCCTTCTTCCTCGTCACTGGCCACAGCAGGGGAGCGGCGATCGCAAACGTGCTAGGAGCGCTGCTCACCGACCGATTCGGCGCGGAAAACGTCGTCGCCTATACCTTCGCCACCCCCAGGACCGTGCGTGGCGAATATAAGCAGTACACGAACATCGTCAACTTCATCAACCCTGCCGACATCGTGACCTTCCTGCCCCTGCCTCAGTGGGGCTTTGAGCGCTACGGTGTGGACGTCGTCCTGCCTGTGGACGACGAAACGCTCTATGCCGCCGCCAGCGAGGCCTACGCAGCGCGCGACGACAAAACCGGCGAATTTTCCGCCTCGCCCGACGACGTCGCCTTCACCCACGCCGCCGTAGAGGCGCTTTCCCGCCTCATCCCGGACTACGCCTCCGCCTACACCCTGCGCCACGCCTTTGCGCACGCGGGCGCCGCTGAAGCAAACGAGCCGGGCATGACCGCCGGCGAGTTTTTGAGCCTGCTGTTTACCGGCGCGCTCGGCAAAAGCGAGCAGCTGCCGCAGCTCTACGCCTCCGCGGAAAACGATTTTGCACCCCTGCTTCAACTCCTCGCCTCCGCTGATTCCTCCACCGCCCTCATCGGCCAGGCCCACATGCCCGCCACCTACGGCGCCTGGATCAGCGCGATGCAGATGAAGTAAAGTGAGGAGTTAGGAGTGAGGAGTTAGGAGTTCACGAAGAAACGCCGCGAGGCGTTTCTTTTATAAAAGCAGACGAAAGAACCAAGCACCCCTCCCAAACCAACTTCTCCTATCTCTAGCCTCTCCATCCCATCCCCGCCCTTCCCATCCAATCCCGCCCGCCCCTCAGCCTTCCCCTTCAGGGGAAGGTGTCAGCGCCGAAGGCGCTGACGGATGAGGTTCTGTCCCGATCCAACAGTCCAAACCATCCACATCATCCACACCACCGGCACCATCCACCTCTTCCGTCCTCCACGCTTTTATCCCCATTTGAATAACCACCCCTAACCCCAATCT
>CADBNW010000022.1 GCA_902796025.1 uncultured Eubacteriales bacterium | reverse complement strand
TCCTCACAATTCCTTTTGGTTGTTTGTTTAGTCTATGTTAAAAGTCACACCGCAGAATCTGTAGTGTGACTTTGTTGATGGTCTGAGAAATCGCAAGCGATTTCTTTGATTTAAGCGTTACGCATGCTCGAAAAAGCTCATTCGGCTCTATTGTAAGCGTAAAGCCAGAAACTGCCTGACGGGCGAAGCGCTCTGCTTCATTCAAAGCTTTGCACAGCAAAGCTACCTGAATTCCTAACTCCTGACTTCTAACTCCTAACTAAATAAAAGCTTTCGCCCCCGGTTTTCCGGGGGCGAAGACTTTTTATTTACACATCTCTGCGACCACTTGATTGATCAGCTTGCCGTCGGCCTTGCCCTTTAGGGCTGGCATGACCTCCTTCATGATCTGGCCCTTGTTTTTTGTTTCGAGGAGGGCGGCGAAGTTGTCCGCAAGGAACTGCCTGATCTCGGCCTCTGACATCATGTGGGGAGCATACTCGCTGATGACGTCGTAATTGTACTGATATTCCCTTTTCAGCTTCGCGCGCTCATCGGGGCAGGAGTCGAGCTGCTCCTTGGCGGTTTTGAGCGATTTCAGGATCACCTGATCCACCAGCGCCTCGCTGATGTCCTCGCGGGTGCCCGCGTCGATCGCGGCCTTCTTTACGTCCGCGATCAGCGTGGACAATACGGCCTTTCTCTCCTTGTCGCGGGCCTTCATGGCCGCGACCATGTCATTGTGCAGGGTTTCAAATGTCATAGCTATCCCTCTTTTCAGGCTTGTTTATTGAAATTGCTTCCAGTCGCCCGGCATGAGCTCCGGGTGGGTCTTCAGCCACGCGCCGAATTCCGCAAGGCGCGTGTACTCAAGCTGCGTAAAGTCGCCCTCGGCGTCCGGACCCATGTTGATCAAAAAGTTGCCGCCGTGCGTGCGAACGCTGGTAAACCATTCCGCCAGGGTCTCAAGGCTCTTTACCGTGTGCTCGTCGCGGCGGGTGTAGCCCCAGCAGCAGTTGAGCTCGCCGCAGAACTCCCACCAGCAGTCGCTGAATTTTTCTTTATATTCTTCTTCGGTGGGAATGTGGCATTCGGTGGTGGCGAAATTCGTGTCCTCGCCCCGGCCGATGACGATGTCCGGCTGGTATGCGCGGATGTCCTCTTCCTTGAGGATGTGCTGCCATTTGCCGTCGAACCAGATCAGATCGATTTTTCCGTAGCGGGTCAAAAGCTCGCGCACCTGACCGCGCACGATGGCATGCTCATAGTCCGTAAGCTCTTTGGGGATCTCGCTTCGCCGATCCTCCTGCCAGCCGCCGTAGGGCAGGTACGCGCCTGCCGTGCGAAAATCCGGGGGAGAATAGTACAGTCCCACCTTCAGCCCGTATTTGCGGCAGGCCTCGACGTAGGGAGCGACCAGGTCGCGCCCGTGCATGTAGGTGTTGGTGTTGAAGCTGCCGTATTCGCTGGGCCACAGGGCAAAGCTGTCGTGATGGCGGGTGGTCAAAACCGTGTAGCGGCAGCCGGCGTCGCTGGCCGCGCGGATCCACTTGTCCGCGTCGTAGCGGCCGGGATCGAACTTTTTTGCCAGGTCAAAGTATTCCTTCGGGGTGCACACCCGCGGGGAGTACTTGAAATTTTTGTACATACCCCAGGACAGATCCAGATAGCCGTCCACGGAGCTGATGCCCCAGTGGATGAACAGCCCCAGCCCCGCATGCGGGAACCACTGCGCGCCGGGATGCGTATTGGGTCTAAGCGGGATGTTGGACATGCGATAGCCCCCTTTTCAGGCGATCATTTTTGAATGAATTCCGGGTAGAGCATCAGCGCTTCCCCGTTTTTGTAGCCGCACTTGCGCGCAAGAGCCAGGCAGCCGGGGGAGGAGATCCATACGTCGAAAAAGGCCTGCCTGAGCCCAAGGTGTGCAAAGTACATCCGCGCGTCCTCCAAAAGGTAACTGGCTACGCCCTTTTGCCGCCAGCTTCTGGCCGTCTGGATGATGCCGATCACGCCGTTGGAGCCCTGGCTCCACACCATCAATTCGCCGCACATCTCCTCCGGCGAAACCATCAGGATGCGCGCAAAGTCCGTCTGCGAGGCGATCTTTTCAAGCCACGCGCGGTCGCGCTTCAGGCCAAAGCACTCGTTGTAGCGCTTCAGGCAGCTTTGCATTTCGTCCTCGCGGTCCAGAAAGTCCCGCACGATCGTGCAGTCCCTGTACACGGGCATGGTGATGCGCTCGTCCGTCACAAAGCGCTGCATGCGGGTGATGCCGTCGCGCAGGGTAAAGCCGAGGGCGCGCAGGATGTCCAGCTCCTCCTTCGCGCCGGCGTCCACCTCCGCGTAGATGCGGCAGGGGGCTTCCTCCATTTTGGCCAGCATCCGCGCCCGGGTCACCGCGGCGCCGTAGAGCAGGTCGCGGCACTCCGGCTGACAGCTGACGCTGATGACGATCTGCACCGGGCAGTCGGGAAAGATGCGGGGCACGAACCTGCGGCTTACGCTGCCCGTGCCCACGCGCTTGCCCGCGCTGTCCACGGCGATAAACTTGTTGTCGGATACGCGCTTGATGGTCATTTTAATCCACCTCACATACGACGGTCAAGAATAAAGCTCGCACACTGGGCGCCGAAGACGCGCATCAGCTCCAGCCGGTCGTCGTCCAGCGCGCGCGTCATGCATTCGCCGCGCCTTAGCGCATCGGAGGCGTTGCGGGCGCGGATGATGCGCCTGATCTCGCTGTGCAGCTGCTCGTCCACCTGTCCCCAGGGGTAGGTGCGCCTGCAGTAGGGGTCGCCCATGCCGGTAAGTCCCGCGTCGTCCCCGTAATACAGGCAGGGCATGCCCGGCAGGTGACAGATAAATTCAAACGCCCGCACGAAGCGCTCCTTGCCAAGGGCGTATTCCGCATCGGTAAGGGGCGTGAATCTTCGCTCCTCGCGGGGCGGCTCAAGCCCCGTCTGCCCCGCAAGGACGTTGATCACCCGGGGCTTATCGTGGCTGCCCAGCAGGTTCATCATGGAAAAGAGCATGGGTTTTGGCAGGGTGTTCATCTGGTGGTCGATCAAAAGCTTTAATTGCTTTGCGCTCATCCTGCCCAGCATAAAGCCCAGCACCGCGTCCCGCAGGGGGTAGTTCATGGCGCTGTCCAGCGTGTCGCCCATGGCGTAGCAGCGGGGACGGCCGTAGGACAGCTTGTTTGTGACGTCCTCCCAGACCTCGCCGATCACGCAGGCGTTTGGATTTTCCTTTTTGACGCGCCGCCTCAGGGCGCGGATAAAGTCCATGGGCAATTCGTCCGCCACGTCCAGCCGCCAGCCGTCCGCGCCGCAGCCGATGTAGTGTGCTACGACGCTGTCATGGTTTTGCACGATAAAGTCCAGAAAGCTGGGCTCCATCTCGTTGACCGCGGGCAGGGTGTCGATGCCCCACCAGCACTCGTAATCATCCCGGCCCCTGCCAAAGTGATACCAGGCGGAGTAGGGGCTGTGGCCAAAGCAGTTGTACGCTCCGTCCGAGCGGTAGGTGCCGTATTTGTTAAAGTAGCGGCTGTCCGCACCGGTGTGGGAAAACACGCCGTCCAGCACCACGTGCATGCCGAGCGTTTCGGCCTTTTCGCACAGACGCGCAAGCTCCTTTTCGCTGCCGAAGGAGGGATCGACCTGCATGTAGTCGCCGGTATCGTATTTGTGGTTGGAGCGCGCCATAAAAATGGGGTTCAGATACAGCGCGCCGATGCCAAGATCCTTTAAGTAATCCAGGCGCTCCGTGATGCCCTCGAGATTGCCCCCGAAAAAATCGACGGATTCCAGATCCTTGCCGCCAAGGCGCAATTCGGGCAGCTCGTCCCAGCTTTTGTGCAGATGTGTGCCGCGCCCGTGGGGCTTTTTTATGCCGGAGGAGCCGATCGCGAACCGGTCCACCATGATCTGCATCATCACGCTGTCGCGCATCCAGGCGGGCGTTTCAAAGGCGGGATCGTAGACGGTGATCTGGAAGGAGGGGGGCTCCCACTCGTACAGGGCGCACACGTCCGTTTCGGGCTTTCCGATATAGCGGCGTCCAAGGCCCGTATCCAGCACAAAGTAATACCACACGAGCCCCGGGTCGTTCCCGGCGCTGATCTCGGCCTCCCAGCCGCCCCGGGCGCTTTGGCGCATGGGGTGCCATTCCTCGCCGCCGCCCCGCCACAGGCGCACGTAGGCGGCGCGCACGTCGCCCTCGCTGTCCAGGTGAAGGCAAACAACGCTTCCGGCGGGGCAGGCGCCCTGCGGGAAGCGGTCGTAACGGGAGGTGGGATCGTGCCGGGCGAGGATCACAATTTTACCTCGTCCAGATGCCAGATCTTGTCGTTATATTCCTTGATGGTGCGGTCGGAGGCGAACACCCAGCTGCGCGCCACGTTCACGATGGCCTTTTTGACCCATTCGTCGCGGTTGCGGTAATCCCGCCCGATCTGCTCCTGAGTCTTCACGTAGCCGCTGATGTCGCTGAGCACAAAATAGCTGTCCGCCATCTGGCCGTTGTCGCCAAAGAGCAGCGAGTGGTAGATGTCGCGGAAGAGGCCCGGCTGCTCGGGGCAGAGGGTGCCGTCGATCAGCTGGGTCAAGGCCCTGCGCACCTCGGCGTTGGTTTCAAAAATGCTGCTGGCGCGGCTTTGCTGGCGGTAGGCGGCCTCCACCTGCTCGGCGGTCATGCCGAAGATGTAGATGTTGTCCGGCCCCACCGCGTCGTGGATCTCCACGTTTGCGCCGTCCATGGTGCCGATAGTCACCGCGCCGTTCATCATGAACTTCATGTTGCCGGTGCCGCTGGCCTCCTTGCCGGCGGTAGAGAGCTGCTCGCTTACGTCCGCCGCGGGCATGAGCTGCTCGGCCAGGGACACGCAGTAGTTTTCGACGAAGACGACGTTGATCAGCTTGCCCGCCACGGGGTCGGAGTTGACCAGGCGCGCGATCTCGTTGATCAGGCGGATGATAAGCTTGGCCCGGTAGTAGCCGGGAGCGGCCTTCGCGCCAAAGATGTAGGTGCGCGGCTGGATGTCCAGAGACGGGTTGTCCTTGATGCGGTTATAGAGGATGAGGATGGACAGGGCGTTTAGCAGCTGGCGCTTATACTCGTGCAGGCGCTTTGCCTGTACGTCGAACAGATCGTCCGGGCGCAGGACGGTGTTTTGCCACGCCTCCAGGCGGCGGCTCAAGCGCTGCTTGTTGAAGCGCTTTACCTCGAAGAACTTTTCGCGGAAGGCGGCGTCGTCCTTGAACTTTTCGATCTCGGCCAGGCGCTCGTACTCCTTGCGCCAGGCGGGGCCGATGGCTTCGTCGATCAGCGTGGACAGGCGGTAGTTTGCCATCATCAGCCAGCGGCGATGGGTGATGCCGTTGGTGATGGCGATGAATTTATCCGGCTGGGTGAGATAGAAATCGTGGAACATGCCCTTTTTCAGGATGTCGGTGTGGATCTTGCTTACGCCGTTTACGCAGTGGCCCATGCTGACGCACAGATTTGCCATGTTCACGTAGCCGTAGCCGATGATGGCCATGTGGCCGATGCGCTCCCACTGACCGGGGAAAAACTCCCACAGGCGGGCGCACTCGCGGCGGTTGAGCTCCTGCAAAATCATGTAGATGCGGGGTAATAGCCGCTCCACCATGTCCTCGGGCCACTTTTCCAGGGCCTCGGCCATGACGGTGTGGTTGGTGTAGGCAAAGGTGCGGCGGGTGATGTCCTCGGCCTCGCTCCAGCTAAGCTCGTATTCGTCCAGAAGGATGCGCATCAGCTCCGGGATGGCCATGCCGGGGTGGGTGTCGTTTACGTGCAGGGCGACCTTGTCGGGGAAGATGTCAAAATTCTTGCCGTAGACCTTTACAAAGTCCTGCACGGCGTACTGCACGGAGGCGCTTGACAGGAAGTACTGCTGCTTTAAGCGCAGCTCCTTGCCCTCGTAGTGGTTGTCGTCGGGGTAGAGCACCTTGCTGATGACCTCGGCCAGCTCCTTTTCCTCGATGGCGCGGGTGTATTCGCCGCGGTTGAAGGAGGCCATGTCCAGGGTCTTTGTGGCCCTTGCCGACCAGCACCTGAGCATATTTACCATGTTGCTGTCGTAGCCGAGGGTCGGTACGTCGTAGGGCACCGCCTGCACGGTGGTGTAATTTAAGTGGCGGTATTTGGTCTTGCCGTTTTCCTCGTAGCTTTCCACGTAGCCGCCAAAGTGGACCTCCTGGGATTCGTGGGGGCGGCAGACCTCCCACATGGAGCCGTTTTCAAGCCAGTTGTCGGGCAGCTCCACCTGGAAGCCGTCCACGATCTTCTGGCGGAAAAGGCCGTATTCATAGCGGATGGTGCAGCCCATCGCGGGCAGGCGCAGGGTGGTCAGCGAGTCCAAAAAGCAGGCGGCCAGGCGGCCCAGACCGCCGTTTCCGAGGCCGGGCTCCGGCTCTTCCTCGAAAATCTGGGAGGGATCAAGACCCAGCTCGTGCAGCGCCGTGGCGTAGGCCTCTTCGTTTACCAGCGCAACCATATTGTTGTGCAGCGCGCGCCCTACCAGGAACTCTGCGGACAGGTAGTACAGCTTTTTGCATTGCTGGCGCTTTCTTTCGCCGCGGGAAGCGGTGCGCCGCCGCATGACCTCGTCCTTGACCGTCTGCGCCAGCGCGTCGTAGAGCTGGGCGCGGGTGGCGTCGGATATCTCACAGCCGTAATTTCTTTCGAGCTTTTCTTTAATGGAAGCCTTGATTTCTTCAACGCTCAGTTTGCTCAGTGTCATTGACTGACCTCCGAAGGGTGATTTCAGATGGAATGCCCTTTTGCCGCCCAACGGCGCATAAAAAAGCATTATGTAAGATTATAGCACCATGGCGCGAATATGGCAAGCGCACAACGCCGCGCCGGGGCGTGCGCTTACGGCAATTTAACGCTATTTTTTTGTAAGAAAAGTGATTTTGCGGCCCTGCGGCCCTAAAGACGGCGCAAAGCAGCCGCAGCGCGCCTAAAAAAGCGGAACGCCTTTATAATTTAAAGAGGTAAACGGAGGAAAGAGGGGCAGGCTGCGAGCGTAAAATATTTCAAAAGTATAAAATTTATCTTTCGGAAATATTGACTAATTGAGTATTTGGGTGTATCATGTGTATGAAATTGTACACATATCAAACGTGGTTTTGATTGTGGAGGGAGAAATATGGCAAGATTTGATTTGGAT
>CADBNW010000021.1 GCA_902796025.1 uncultured Eubacteriales bacterium | reverse complement strand
GCGCTGGGCCTTTCCCTTCATGCGACCGCGCTGCTGCTTGCGGTGCATAACTCTCTTGGGCATCAGCATTGCTTATTTCCCTCCTTCATTGGGTTGTTCCTGCGCTCTGGGGGCCTGCTGCCCGCGGGGAGCGCGGTTTTCGCGGTTGTAGGGGCGGCGTTCGCCTCTGTCGCGCCTGTCGCGGCGATCGTTGGCGCGGCCCTCAAGGGACCTGGGGGCGTAGCCCTTGCCAAGATGCTCGCCTTTGTAGATCCAGACCTTTACGCCGATGCGGCCGTAGGTGGTGTGCGCCTCGGCAAAGCCGTAATCGATGTTGGCGCGCAGGGTCTGCAGGGGGATGGAGCCCTCGTGATAGCCTTCGCTGCGGGCGATGTCGGCGCCGCCGAGACGGCCGCTGACTGCGGTTTTGATGCCCTTCGCGCCGGCCTTCTGGGCGCGGGAGATGGCCTGCTTCATGGCTCTGCGGAAGGAGATACGCTTTTCGATCTGCTGAGCGATGTCTTCGGCCACCAACGTCGCGTCACATTCGGGGTTCCTTACCTCGAGGGGCTGAATGTTGATGTTGGAATTGCCGGTCTTTTTGATGAGCTCTTCCTTCAGGGCGGTGATCGCCTTGCCGTCGGTGCCCATGATGATGCCGGTCTTGGCGGCCCAGATGCTGATATCGAGGCGGGTGCCGGCCCTGGCGATGTCGATATGGCTTATGCCGGCGGCGTAGAGCTTCTTTTTAAGCCATACGCGCAGCTCGTTGTCTTCGATCAGGTTGTCGGCAAAGTTCTTCTTGTCCGCGTACCATTTGGTGCTCCAGTCCATGATGACACCAACGCGCGCGCCATGGGGATTAACTTTCTGACCCATATGTTTCCTCCCTTATTTGCGGTCGAGCACGACGGTAATGTGACTGGTCCTTTTGAGGATCACATCGGCGCGTCCGTGAGATCTGGCCCAATAGCGCTTGTAGGTCGGGCCCTGGTTGGCGTAAACCTCGGCGACGTACAGTTCGTCGCGGTTGAGGTTCAGGTTGTTTTCGGCGTTGGCGATCGCGCTCTCCAGCAGCTTCTTTACCACGGGGGAAGCGGCCTTGGGGGTGAACTCCAAAATCGCCAGGGCGTCTTCAGCCTTCTTGCCGCGGATAAGGTCGATGACGATCTTCACTTTGCGGGAAGAGATGCGCACGTTTTTGACTGTCGCGCGGGCGCGGTTGTCCTTGTTCTGCTGACGCGCGGCGGCTTTTTCCTTAATGCGGGTTGCCATTCGTCATTTACTCCTTTCCGTTATTTCTTGGCGGTGGCCTTTTCGCCAGCGTGGCCCCTGAAGGTTCTGGTGGGGGCGAACTCGCCGAACTTGTGACCTACCATGTCTTCGGTGATGTATACCGGCACGTGCTTGCGGCCGTCGTGCACGGCTACGGTGTGACCGATGAAGTCCGGAAAGATGGTGGAGGCGCGGCTCCAGGTCTTTAAGACCTTCTTGTCGCCGGTCTTGTTCATTTCCTGAACGCGCTTAAGCAGTGCTTCCTGGATGAACGGTCCTTTTTTGACTGATCTGCTCATTTATCGTTTACTCCTTCCACTGCCTTACTTCGTGCCGGCTCTCTTGACAATCATCTTGTCGGAGTACTTGCGATGCTTGCGGGTCTTCACGCCCTGAGTCTTCTTGCCCCAGGGGGACATGGGCGCGGGCATGCCGACCGGAGAACGGCCTTCGCCGCCGCCATGGGGGTGGTCTACGGGGTTCATGACCACGCCGCGGACGGTGGGACGGACGCCCATGTGGCGCTGACGGCCAGCCTTGCCGATGCGCACGTTCTCGTGCTCGTTGTTGCCAACTTCACCGACGGTGGCGCGGGCGTTGATGGAGACCTTGCGGACCTCGCCGGAGGGCAGACGGATCTGTGCGAAGTCGCCTTCCTTGGCCATGACCTGAGCGGAGGTGCCGGCAGCCCTTACCATCTGGCCGCCCTTGCCGACCTTGACCTCAACGTTGTGGATCAGGGTGCCCAGGGGGATGTTGGCGATGGGCAGGCAGTTGCCGGGCTTGATATCGGCCTCGGCGCCGCTCATCACGGTGTCGCCGACCTTCAGATCGAGGGGCGCCAGGATGTAGCGCTTCTCGCCGTCGGCGTAGTACAGAAGGGCGATAAAGCAGGTGCGGTTGGGATCGTATTCGATCGCGGCGACCTTCGCCGGAATGTTGTCCTTGTTGCGCCTGAAATCGATGATGCGATACTTGCGCTTTGCGCCGCCGCCCTGATGGCGGACGGTGATCTTGCCCTGGTTGTTGCGGCCGGCCCTGGCGCGAAGGTCAGTGGTCAGCGCGCGCTCGGGCGCCTTTTTGGTGAGCTCCTCGTAGGTGAGCACCGACATAAAGCGCCTTGCGGGCGAGGTCGGCTTATAAACTCTGATTCCCATGGTTTACCTCCCCTTTACTGCGCCATGCCTTCGAAGAACTCGATAGGCTTGGAATCTTTCTTAAGGGTGACATAGGCCTTTTTGACCTCGGGCGTTCTGCCCTGGGTGCGCCCCTGGCGCTTGATCTTGCCGTCGGTACGCAGGGTATTGACGGACGCGACCTTCACACCGAAAATCTTCTCGACCGCGTTCTTAATCTCGGTCTTGTTGCTGGTCTTATCCACTACGAAGACGTACTTTTTGTCCGCTATCGTGGCGTAGGACTTTTCGGTGAGCACGGGACGAATGATGATGTCGTACTCGGTCTTCATTGTTCGTTCTCCTCCGTTTCGGGCTCATCGACGTAAGCGTCGTTGTACGTTTCCTCGATCAGGCCCAGCGCTTCCTTCGTCACGATGAAGGAGGTATAGTTGAGAATGTCCACAACATTCAGCATGCCGGTGTGAGAAACCTTCACGCCCTCAATGTTGGAGGCGGCGCGCACTACGTCGCAGTCGGACGCGGCGGTCACGATCATGGCCTTCTTTTCGGCGCCCAGAGCCTTCAGCATGGAAACGATCAGCTTGGTCTTGGGCTGCTCGAGCTTGAGCGCATCCAGAACGATGATCTCGTTTTCGCAGGCCTTGCAGGTCAGCGCGCTCTTCATGGCCAGGCGGCGGACTCTGCGGGGAACGCTCATCTTATAGGAGCGGGGCTTTACCGCAAATACCATTCCGCCGTGGGTGAACTGGGGGGCTCTGCGGCCATGATGGCGCGCGTTGCCGGTTCCCTTTTGACGATAAATCTTTCTGCCGCCGCCGCGCACCTCGGTGCGGGTCAGAGCGGACTGGGTGCCCTGGCGCTGCGCGTTGAGAATCGCCCTGGTCACCGCATGCATGGCGGGTACGTTCACTTCGGCGGCGAAGACATCCTCGCACAGCTCGTAAGTGCCCACAGTCTGGCCCTGCATGTTTTTAACGTTTACAGTAGGCATTTAATATGTCCTCCTTCCGGTACGATCAGGCCTTGACGGAATCGCGGATGACGAGCAGGCTCTCGTTGGCTCCGGGCAGCGCGCCCTTGATGAGCAGGAGATTGCGCTCCGCGTCCACACGCACGATCTCGAGGTTCTGCACGGTAACCTTTTCGCTGCCGTACTGACCGGACATGTGCTTGCCCTTGAACACGCGGGAAGGATCGGAGTTCGCGCTCAGGGAGCCTACGCCGCGATGATACTTGGAGCCGTGCGCCATGGGGCCGGTGTGCTGGTTCCATCTCTGGATGGCGCCGGTGTAGCCGTGACCCTTGCTGATGCCGGAAACATCTACCTTGTCGCCCTCGGCGAACTGGTCAGCCTTCAGCTGAGCGCCTACGGCGTAAGCGGAGATGTCGTCGAAGCGGAACTCGCGCAGGTAGCGGGTGGCCTTCACGTTTGCCTTGGCGAAGTGGCCGAGCTCGGGCTTGTTCTTCAGTTTCTGAGCGCGCTTGTCGTCGAGCTCTTGGAAACCGACCTGAACCGCCTCATAGCCGTCAGTTTCGACCGTCTTCACCTGAGTTACGGTGCAGGGGCCGGCTTCGACGACTGTGACCGGGACCAGTCTTCCGTCGGACAGGAAGATCTGGGTCATACCGATCTTTTTGCCGAGAATTGCCTTTTTCATTGGTGGTTCCTCCTGTTGGAATTACAGTTTAATCTGGATCTCAACACCGGCCGGCAGATCGAGCTTGGTCAGGGCTTCGACCGTTTTGGGCGAGGGCTGAGGGATGTCGATTAAGCGCTTGTGGGTGCGCATCTCAAACTGCTCGCGGCTGTCCTTGTGCTTGTGCGGGCTGCGCAGGATGGTGACGATCTCCTTTTCGGTGGGCAGCGGGATGGGGCCCGAAACCCTGGAGCCGGTGCGCTTGGC
>CADBNW010000020.1 GCA_902796025.1 uncultured Eubacteriales bacterium | reverse complement strand
TGGCTGATGTCCGCCTGCACGCCGCCGAAGGCCGCGCCGTCCTGGATCATGCACACGAAGGAGCCGCCGTTTTTGGCCATGCCGAAGACGGCAAAGTCTGCCCGGGTCTCGCTGCGCGCTTCGCTGCGCTTAGAGGCATAATCCCAGCCGTAGAAGTTTGCGTAGTAGTTGTTCTGGCTGGTTTTGTGATTGTTGTTGTAGATCAGCGCGCCGCCGCCCTCTGGCACCAGCATAAAGCCGTCGTCCTGCAGCCCGGCCGCGCCGAACATCGGCAGGACGCTGAGGCTGGTGATGGTGTACTCCTCCTTGTAGCGGATGTCCTTAAAGGGGATCTCCACCACGAGGTCGTTTCCCTCGAGGCTGTAGTGCAGGTCGATGTTGAACACCGCGCCGGCCTTGGTGGTGGAGCCGGCCACGAAGGTCTGATCGTATTCGTAATCCTCCTGGGTGTAGCCCGCCTCCTCAAAGTAGCCCTGGATCTTTGCCTTGTTGTTTTCGGAGGTGTTGCTTTTGAGGATGTAGAGCACCTGATTTGCGCACTCGGGATAGAGCGCGAGCATCTCGGCCTTGTCTTCCCTGGCGTCGAGCTTTGCGGGATCGAGCTTGGTGTAGTTGCTCTCCACCTTTTTGGCGGTGGATTTGCTCATCTTTGCGCGGAAGTCGTTGTAACGCTGCTCGGTGATGGCGTTGGGGATGCGGTAGATCTTTTCGATGCGGCCGATGGCGTAGTGCACGCAGATGGAGCCGTCCTCCGCCTGCTCCAGCCAGTAGGTACCGTTTTGAATAGCGTAGATGAAGCTGTTCAGTTCGATCTGGCCGGTGTTGGTGGTGTAGCCCACGATCATGGTGGACTGGAGGATCTCCTTGTTGGCGGCGTTAGCCAGCGGGTCGTCCTTCGCGTTTTCCGGGATGGACGTCCAGGTCTGGCCGGAGCGCTTGTCGGTCACGGTAAAGTAGGTGGTGTCGGCGTCCATTTCGAACAACAGCTCGTCCGACTCCATGGTGAGGGTCTCGCCCGAGGGCTCGTGGAACTGCACCTGGGTCTCGGGCAGGGCGCGGACGGTCTGGGGACCGTAGAGCGGGATGCCCACGAAGATCACCAGCGCCGCCAAAAGCGCCAGCACCAGCGCCCAGACGATCAGGCGCTTTTTGAGGTTGGGATGTTTATTGTTAGCCATCTGCTTCCCTCCTTAATACAGTCGGAAAGCGATCTCGCGGTACAGGGACGTAAAGAACATGGCCGCGTCGCTGAGCAGACTGAAAAATACCAGCACGAGGAAGATGATCACGCACGCGCCCAGCACCGTGAACAGCAAAAAGATGATCGTTTTGCCCGGGCCGTAGTCGTGCACCTGCATAAGCCCCACAAAGGCCAGCAGCGCGCACCAGATCAGCGAAAAGCTCATCAGCACGTAGTAGAAGGAGGCCTCGTCGAAGGTGATGATATTGCTTATGAAGATCAGGGGCAGTTGGATCAGCACATAGGGCACCAGCGCGTAGCACATGGCGATGTAGATGTCCCTGAAGCGCCCCTTGCCGTCAAACAGCGTGGTGAGCGCCCAGTTGGCCAGGCACAGCACCAAAAAGGGGATCAGCAGCGAAGCGCACTGCTCGAAAACGTTGATGTACTGCAGCGGAGCGTTTATGAACTGGAAGTTCGTAAACATCAGCTTGCACACCCGGGTGATCAGGAAAAGCGCAAGGTAGGTGGTGGCTGCCGCTACGGAGCCCTTGTGCTCGTGCGCCATATCCCAGAAGCCGTCGAAGGGATGCAAGATCACGTGTCCGGCGTACTTCATGGCCTGCCAGTAGCGCGCCCAGGCGCTCAGGGAGGCCGAACGGTCCTTGGACTTATTTAGCGACATGGTCCCGTTCATACGTCGCCACCTCCATCTTAATTTTCTTTGAGATCCTGAAGGTCAGGTACACCGCGATCAGAACCAGCAGCGCGCCAATGACCCACCAGATGTTCTTTTCCACCCAGTCCTTGCGGTACAGGCGGAAGGCGCGGCCGTAGTTGGGGCGGTCGTGCGCCATCTCGAAATAGTCCATGGCCTCGCGGTAGGCGCCCTGCCTGAGCAGCGCCCGGCCGATGCCGCGAAACGCCATATTGTAGTTGGCGTTAAAGCGCAGCACCTCGCGCCAGGTGTCCGCAGAACCGTCGTAATCGCCGCGGATGTAGGCGGAGTTGGCCGCGTAGATCAGGTTTCCGTACTCAGTGGGCGTAAAGATGGTGATCGCGTTGTCGTTCTGATCCAGACAGATGAGGTCGCGGCCCATGTGCTCTATGGAGATGGGACTCAAAAACGCGCCCTCGTAATTGCCCTTGCCGCCGAAGGCCCACAGCATGACGCCCTGGGAGTCGTAGCCGAAAAGCCGGCCCCTCGTGGTGTCGAAGGCCACGTAGATGTCGTCCTCAAGCACGGTGATGTCCACAAACTTGCTGGGGCCGTAATCCACGTTGTTGGTGCCCGTCACCCACTGATAGTCGCCGATGGGGGGATAGTGGTCGTTCTTGATCAGGATGTCGTCGCCGATGCCGTTGATGCGGCGGATGGGCTTGGCGTTGTCCCATTTGAGGTCGTACTCGCTGAAGACCGTGTTGGTCGCGTAGATGAAGCCCTCAGAGTCGATGCAGATGTTCTCGTAGCGGGTGGGCACCACGCTTTCGGTCTGGGAGCGCTGTTCGTCGGTCAGGAAGAAGTACTTCCAGATGTATTCGAACATGCCCATGGTGACCTTGTTTGCGCCGATAAAGCCGGTGAAAGTCGTGTCGGCCTCAAACTTTGCGATGCCCTTGTTGACGTTGTCAGCCAGCGCGTATACGCGGCCCGAGGTGTCGGTCACCAGGCGGTTCGGCAGGAAGTTTGCGCCCTGGTCGAAGGTGGAATCGTCCGGGCGGGTGTATTCCTTCAGGAAGTGGCGCTGGCGGTCGATGACCACCACGCGGAAATTGTTTTTATCCGCGATGTAGAGGTTGCCGGCGTCGTCCACGCTTATGTCGGAGGGGGTAAGGAAGGCAAGGGGGATGGACGAGAGGAACTCGTCCACGCTGCTTACGTCCTCAAACTCGTCCTCGATCTCGATCACGTTGCCCTGCTCGTCGAGGTAGACGGGCTCCTCCTCGATCTCTCCGCCCGCGGCAATGATCGCGGCCTCCTCGGCCTGCTCCTGCTTTTCGAGGGAAATGCGGTTTTCCACCACCGCGCGGTAATCGGGATCGACGAAGGCCTTGTCCATGGTGAAGGAATCGATGATCTCCACCTGCACGTCGCCGTAGATGTCGTTTAAAATCAGAATGCGGTTGTTGCCCGTGTCGCAGACGTAGAGGGTGTCGTCCTTTACAAACAGGCTCTGGGGGCGGCGTATGGGGCTGTTTTCAAGCCCAAGCGTCGCGGAATAGAGCACGCGCTTTACCTCGTAGGCGTCGGGCGACTGGCGGATGTCCTCCCAGTAGTCGTAATTGTAGGTGTAGGGCGCGCTGAAGCCGTCGCTTTCCGCAAGACACGCGCAAAGGAGAAGCAGCGCAAGCGCCAGAACCAGGATGCGTTTTACATTGAGCATCGATGGCACCTCCTAATCCTTGATACCGGAGGACGCCATGGTCTCCAGTATCTGGCTCTCGCTGAATACGAAGATGAGAATGGGCACCAGCATGACCACCACCGTGACCGCCGCGGCCTGGCCGGTGCGGGCGATGCCGCCCGCCTGGATCTGCTGCAGCGCGTAGACAAGGGTCTTTTTGGCCTCGGAGTAGATGACGGTGGAGGCGGAGGTGTTCCAAAGTCCCTGCACGGAGAAGATGATGACCGTAAGCCACGCGGGCTTTACGTTCGGCATCACGATGCTCCAGAAGATCCTGAACTCGCCCGCGCCGTCGATGTGCGCAGCCTCGATCAGGGCGGTCGGCAGGCCCTCCATGAACTGCTTCATCATAAACAGGCCGATGGGGGCGGCAAACGCCGGAAGGATCAGCGCCCAGTAGGTGTCGATCATGCCCAGCTTGCTCATGATGACGTAGTTGGGAATGCCGGTCACGTAGCCGGAGAACATGAGCGCCGTGGTGACCACAGCGAAGAAGAGCTTTCCGCCGGGGAAGTCGTACTTTGCAAGCACGAAGGCCGCCATGGAGGCGATGATCAGGTGGCCCGCCGTGCCGATGAAGGTGATCAGGACGGTGTTTAGCAAATACCTGCTGAAGGGCACCCAGCTTTGTCCCATGGTGACGACGAGGTCAGAGAAGTTGTCAAAGGTGACGTGGCGCGGGAAGACGGTTGGCGGGAAGCGGAACAGTTCGTCCAGGGGCTTTAGGGACGAGCCGATCGCAAACACCAGCGGGAAGGCCATGAGGCAGGCCATCAGGATCAGCAAAATGTAGATGCCGATATCGCCGCCCACGGAGCGGTTGGGATGGCGGCGCTTGAAGGAAAACGCCAGGAACACCAGGATCAGCGCGATGCCAAGCACGTTTACCGAGATGTTTATGCCGGAGGAGAGGCTGACGCCAAAGAGCTTTTGCACAAGGCCGGTATCGAAAATGACCACCAGCAGCGCGATCACCAGCGCGCAGATGCGGAAGGCCCGGCGGCGGCTGTCGGAGATGGTCCTTACCTTTTGGATGCGCTCGCCGCGCAGCTCCGCAAGGCGGCGCAGCTCGTCCGCGCGGCTTTTGACCTGGCGGGGCTTGCTGAGCCAGTGCGCGTCCAGGAAGGCGTAGGCCGCAAGGCCCTTGTCCAGATACATTTCAAAGGCGCTGC
>CADBNW010000019.1 GCA_902796025.1 uncultured Eubacteriales bacterium | reverse complement strand
TCCAGTACGCCGCCCGGATGCGGTTTTTGGCGGTGCCGATGCCGTTTTCGTACATGTGGGCCACGAGCTCCTTGGCGTCGTCCACGTCGTTTTGCGCGGCCTTGAGCAGCCACTCGAAAGCGCTTTCGTAGTTTTGCTCCGCGCCCTCACCGTAGTAGTAAGCGCTGCCCACAATGTACTGGGCTTCGCCCATGCCCTGCTGGGCAGCCTTCATCCCCCATTCAAAGGCGCTTTCATAGCTTTGTTCCGCGCCAAGGCCCCGGTAGTACATATAGGAGACGTAGTACTGGCAGTAGGCGTCGCCCTTTTCAGCCCCTTTTTGAAAGCTGGCAAGGGCGTCTGGAAAGCTCTGCTTTAAGCCCCTGCCCTCAAAGTAGCAGCGGCCCAGCAGATAGTCCGGCTCCGCATCGCCCTGGTCGGAGGCGGCGGTAAACCAGTATATGGCCTTTTGCGCATCCGCCTTCGTGCCGATGCCGTAGAGGTAGAGCTGCGCCACGGTGCTTTGGGAGCCGCTGGAGCCGCCCTCTGCACCCTTTAAGAACCACTCGAAGGCCTTGGCGTCGTCCTTTTGGACGTGCAGCCCCTCGTAGTACATTTCGCCAAGCACCCCCATGGCCTCGGCCTGCCCCTGCAAGGCGGCCTTCATGTACCATTCATAGGCCTGCCCGTAGTCGCGCTTTACGCCGTCGCCAAAGAAGTACAGTTCGCCGATGCCATACTGGGCGTCCGCGATCTCCTCCTCGGCGGCCTTTAAGTACATCTCCATGGCGGTTTTGTAATCCGGGCGGCCGTCGTAGCCGTAGTGCGCCATCATGCCCAGGTAATACCAGGCGTGGGCGTTGTCCTGCGCGGCGGCCCTTTCAAACCACTCGTGTGCGGCTGCGGGATCCGCCGATACGCCGCCCTGCCCTCTTAGCAGCATAAGGCCCAGATAGACCTGCGCCGTGTCGTAACCCTGCAGGGCGGCCTTCGTGTACCATTCATAAGCCCTGGCCTCGTCCCTTTCGGTGCCGACGCCCAGCATGCAGAACATGCCCATGATGGTCTGGGAGTATTCGTGGCCGAGCTCGGCGCTTTTCAGCATCCAGTCGTAGGCCGCGGCGATGTCCCGGGGCGCGCCCTTGCCCGTAAGGTACATAAAGGAGAGGTTCGCCATGGCCTCGCTTTCGCCCTGCTCCACAGCCTTCATGGTCCATTCGTAGGCCAGGTCCAAATCGCGCATGACCTCGTAGGCGTCAAAGTACATTTCGCCCACGATGCGCTGGGCCACGGGATCGCCTTGCTCCGCCTTTTCAAAGCAGACGGCGAGCGCCTCCGCGTGGTCGTCTGAGAACTCGGCAAGGTCTTCGGCCAGCTCCTCCCAGTCCTTTTCCATGTCCTCAAAGAGGATCTCGTCGATCCAGGAGAGAAATTCGTCCGCAGGACTTGCCGCCTCTTCCCCAAAGGCAAAAAACAGCAGTATAAGGCACAGCGCAAGCAGCGCAGAAATCAAACGTTTCATATCCAGCCCTCCCTTTACAAGGCGATTATAGCTTAGACGCCGCGGGCTGTCAATACAAAAATCACATTTCGTGCGCGGCGGCGGTTGCTTTTGTGAAAGGAAGATGCTATACTCTTCCAAACGGCTTTCTGAGAGAGGGGCCCCGGATTTCTCATCGATTTCTAATGCAAATCCCTTGGTGCCTCCAATCTTTCGGCGGTATGATATACGCGTTCCAGGGAACGAAAGCAATCACACTTCGCAGAGCGCGTAGACGCGCCGGAAAGGAAATGCAATGGATAAGTTTGAAATGATCGAAAAGCTGAGCGCCAAGACGGGCGTGACCTACGACGAAGCCAAGGAGGCGCTGGAGCAAAGCGACTGGGACATCCTGGACGCGCTGATCTGGCTGGAGAAGCAGGGCAGGATCAAAAACCAGGGTGCGGCCTACAGCACCCAGAAAAAGCCGGGCTACGACTGGAGCGCGGGTGCGCGCGGCGTGAAGGAGGACGTGGGAAACGGCCTAAGCCGCCTGTGGAGCTGGGTAAAGCGCATGGTGCAAAAGGGCAACCGAAACCTGTTCGTGATCAGCCGCAAGGGCGAGGAGCTGGTAGCAGTGCCTGTCACCGTGCTTGTGATCATGCTGCTGCTTCTGCCCTTCTGGCCGCTGCTGCTGGTGTTTCTGTTCGCGGGGCTGTTTTTGCAGGCCAGGTACTCCTTCCGGGGTCCTGACATCGGAAACGGCTTAAACGACGTGATCAGCAAGGCGCAGGAGAAGGCGGCCTCCGCCGTACAGTATCACCGCGACGACGACAGCAAGGAATAAGCATAAGACCCACGCGCGGGCGGCCATGGCCGCCCTGTGCGTTTTTGTTGGAGGAAGAAATGGCAAGGATTTTGCTGGTAGAGGACGAGGAAAAGCTGGCGCGCTTTGTGGAACTGGAGCTTACCCACGAGGGCTACCGGGTGGACAAGGCCTTTGACGGGCGCGCGGGGCTTGAAAAGGCGGAGGGCGGCGGGTACGACCTGATCCTGCTGGACATCATGCTGCCGGGCCTGAACGGCCTTGAGGTGCTGCGCCGCCTGCGCAAAACGTCCGCCGTGCCGGTGATCATGCTGACCGCGCGGGACGCCGTGATGGACAAGGTAAACGGCCTGGACACCGGCGCGGACGACTATGTGACAAAGCCCTTTTCGATAGAGGAGCTGCTTGCGCGCATAAGGGTGTGCCTGCGAAGGCACGCGGACGTGGACGGGCCGGAGGGGGCGCTTGCCATCGCCGACCTTACAATGGACGTTATGCGCCGCAGGGTGGAGCGCGCGGGGCGGGAGATCGAGCTTACCGGGCGCGAGTTTGCGCTTTTAAAATATTTTTTGGAAAACAAAACCATCGTGCTCACCCGCGAGCAGCTGCTGGAGAAGGTATGGGGCTACGATTACCTTGGCGAAACCAACGTAGTGGACGTGTACGTGCGCTATCTTCGCAGCAAGCTGGACGAGCCCTTTGACAAAAAGCTATTGCACACGGTGCGGGGCGTAGGGTACGTGCTGAGGGAGGACACATGAGCAGCAAAAAGCCCGCGCGCTCCATCGCAAGCCGCGTCGTGCGCGCCTGGACGCTGCGGACGGTTTTTGCCCTGATCGACATGGATCTTGCCCTTCTGGTTTTGGCGCAGATGGGCGAGTTACAGGTACGCGCCTGGCCGGGGATCGCGATCCTTGCGGGCGTGGAGCTGCTTACCCTTTTCATGGTGCGGCGAAGCGCCCGAAAAAAGGCCGGGCGGCTGGTGGAGCCGCTTGAGCGCATGGCGCGGACCGCCCAGGAGATCACCAGCGCGGAGTTCGATCCCGAGCGCCTAAAGCAGCTGGAGGACGCCATCAGCGGCGTCGCGCCCCAGAATCCGCACGCGCACATCGCGACCGGAGACAAGGGGCTAAAGGGCCTTGAAAGCGCGATCAACGACCTTTTGACCCGCATGAACGAAAGCTATCAGGAGCGCAGCCGCTTTGTGTCGGACGCCTCCCACGAATTGCGCACGCCCATCAGCGTCATCCAGGGCTACGCGGACATGCTGCAGCGCTGGGGCAAGAAGGACGAAAAGGTGCTGGACGAGGGCATCAGCGCCATCCAGTCCGAGGCCGCCCACATGAAAAAGCTGGTGGAGCAGCTGTTGTTTCTGGCGCGGGGAGATTCCGGCAGGACGGCGCTGAACATCGAGGACGTGGAAGCGTGCGCCCTGATGCGCGAGGTGTACGAGGAAAGCCGCATGATCTATCCCGGGCGCGACTGGCATCTGGACGCAGCGCCGCCCGTGCCCGCGCGGGGAGACGCGGACATGCTGAAGCAGGCCGTGCGCATTTTGACCGACAACGCGGTAAAGTACACCCGCGAGGGCGACCGCATCAGCCTGCGCGCCCGCATAAAGGACGGCTGTCCCTGCCTTGAGGTGCAGGACAACGGCATCGGCATAAAGCCCGAGGACGTGCCCCACATCTTTGAGCGCTTCTTCCGCTCCGACCCCGCGCGCAGCCGGGCCAGCGGCGGAACGGGGCTGGGCCTGTCCATCGCAAAGTGGATCGTGGACCGGCACGGCGGGCACTTTGAGGTCTACAGCCGCGAGGACATCGGCACGAAGATCGCGATCGTTTTAAGCCCCGCGCCCAAGGCGGCAGAAGAAGAAAACGGAAAGGAAGAATGAGCCCTTGCTGATCAATGGCACCTGCATCCGCTGCCAGATGGACAAGCACCTGAAGGCCTGCCCCGAAAGCGCCAGCGCGGAGGAAAGAGCCCTGTACGAGGAAAGGCTGCAAAAGGCCGCTGCGGAAAGCGCGCTGCTTAGCGCCCCGGAGCTGTCCGGGCGGATGGACGCGATCCAAAAGGAGCTGTTTGGCCCGCCCGCCGACTTTAGCAAAATAAAGCGGCACTTTAACCAGCTGATGCTTGGGCTCATGCCCCGGATGGAAGAAAAGCTTAAGAAGGCCGAAGATCCCCTTAAGATGGCCCTGCAGCTTTCGATGATGGGCAACTACATCGATTTTGCAGCCCTGGAGCAGGTAAGCGAGGAAACGCTTTGCCAAAGTCTTGACAGGGCACCGGAGGTAACGCTTGACGAAGCGCTGAAAAGGCGGCTGCAGAAAGACGTGCTTTTAGCAAAGCGCCTTGTGTATTTTACGGACAACTGCGGCGAGATCGCGTGCGACAAACTGCTCATCTCCGTTTTGCGCGGCCTGAACCCGGAGCTTGAGGTGACGGCCATCGTGAGGGGCAGCCCGGTCGTAAACGACGCGACGCTTGAGGACGCAAAGCAGGTGGGCTTAGAGGACGTATGCCAGCGCGTGATCGGAAACGGCTCAGGCCTTGCGGGCGCAGCGCCGGGCTCTATGTCCAGTGAGGCCCTTTCCCACATGCGGGAGGCGGACGTAGTGATCGCAAAGGGGCAGGGAAATTACGAGGGGCTAAGCGGCTGCGGCCTGAATGTATATTACCTTTTCATGTGCAAATGCGAGCTGTTCACCCGCCGTTTTGGGGTGCCAAGGCTTACCGGGATCATGACGCACGAGGGACAGGAAGCCCCATAGCAAAAAATTTTCTTGCACAGGCAGGAGATTTAACACGCATGTCGAATAGATAAAACAGGGAGAGGACTCCCGATCATCAACCGCGAAAGGACGGTACACCTATGAATATCAAGTATTACGGGCGCTTTATGGACGTAACGGACAGCCTGCGCGATTATGCCGAAAAGAAAATCAATAAGCTGGACTGGTTCTTTGGACCGGACGCCGACGCTCAGGTGAAGTTCACGCTGGAGCGCGGCGGCAAGAATATCGCTGAGATCACCATCACCATGCGGGGCATGCTGTTCCGCGCAGAGGAGAGCACTGGCGACATGTACGCCTCCATCGACTCCGCCGTGGACAAGCTGAGCCGCCAGATCCGCCGCCACCGCACGAAGCTGGACAAGAAGTTCCGCTCCCCCGCTCCCCTGCCGCCGGTCGAGGCCCCCGAGGAGGAGGTCGCCGAGGAGGAGCGCCGCGTGGTGAAGGTAAAGCGCTTCCAGGTGAAGCCCATGAACGTGGAGGACGCCATCATGCAGATGGAGCAGCTGGGCCACAGCTTCTACCTCTTCGACAACGCCGAAACCGGCAAGGTCTGCGTATTGTACTTAAGAAAAGACGGAGACTACGGCTTGCTGGAGCCCGAAACCTGAGAATTTTTCCTAGACGCGAGCGCGCCGCCCAAATGGGCGGCGCGCTCGCGTTTAGGAAGTTAGGAGTGAGGAGTTAGGAGTGAGGAGTTGTGGGCGAAACGCCTTCGGCGTTTCCAGGATCAAAAGCAGCGCCCCGCTCTTTGCAATCGCGGTATGCAACAGCGGGTATCGCCGCCAAAACGCCTCACGGACGGATCCGTTTATGCTTCCATCAAGGAAATCGCGCAGCGATTTCTTCCTGAACTCCTAACTCCTCACTCCTAACTCCTGACTTCGTTCCCCTCAGACCCTGATCGCCCGGCCGGAGGTTTTCAGAGCTTCCTCGTCGAGCGTTTCGCCCTGCAAAACCTGCACGCCGTTTATGAACAGGCGCTCGATGCCGAAGGACTTTTGCTGATCCGGCTTTGCACTTTTGATCTTTGCTTCGTCAAAGACGGTAAGATCCGCATAGCAGCCGGGCCTTATGAAGCCGCGGTCCTTCAGCATGTAGCGCCGGGCGATGGCGCCGGTCATGCGGTGGATGGTGTTTGGCAGCGTGTCCCCCGTGCCAAGCAGGGCGTCGCGCAGGAACTTGGGATAGCAGTCGTAGATGGCGGGGTTCTGCACGCCCTTGTCCTCCACCCAAGCGTCGGTCATGTAGAGGCACCGCGGATCATGCTCGAATTCCGAAATGATCTGCGGCGTGGAGTAGGGGCCCATGTTGACGCGCCCCTTGAAGTTGCTTTTTTCGCAGAGCATCAGGTAGGCGTTTAAGTCGCTCATGCCCTCCATCTGCGCGACCTCGTGCACGGTTTTGCCCTCGTATTTTTCATAGCCCTCGCCGATGTAGGCGATCTGGATGTCGTCAAAAGTGAAACCCAGCAGCAGGCTGCTAGCCCTGACCAGGAACGCGAGCTTTAAGCGGGTAATTGGTTTTTTGCGCTGCTCCGGCGTCATGGACTGGTACCAGGCGGGCAGGATGACCGTGATCACCGAAACGCCCAGGCACTCGTTGTAGATGTCGAACATGACGTCCACGCCCTGGTCTCGAAGCTCGTTTATCATGCGCAGCAGCTCCCCCTTGGCGCTCAGGGAATTTCTGCCCACGAAGATCGCGTGGGAGTATTGGAGCTTGAGCTTCGTGCCCTTTGCGATCTCCACCAGTTCGTCAAAGGCCCTCAGCAGATGGGAGCGCCCAAGCAGCTGGGGATAGGCCATGGAAACCTTGGATTCCGCTCTGGGATGAACGGTGAGGGGCTTATCGTATTTCAGGCACAGCGCCGCGACCTTTTTCAATTCCTCCACGTCTGCGTAGAGGCCGGGCACGTACATAAGCCCAAGCGACACGCCCGCCGCGCCCTGCTTTAGTCCCTCTTCCAAAAGGGCGAGCATGTGCGCCTCTTCTTCGGGGGTCAGCTTTCGGTTCACCTTGCCGCTGGCTGCGGCACGCGCGGTGCAGTGGCCGATCAGAAGCGCCATGTTGCAGGGCATGTGTCCGTCCACGGCGGACAGGAAGGGCTCCACCTGGCCGTAGCGGGCGCGGGTGTCGTCAAAATTGACTAGGCCGCTGCCGATCACGTCCATGTGGGGGCAGTCGTCCTCGTAGCCCACGACGGACACGCCGCAGTTGCCGCAGATAAAGCTGCTGATGCCCTGGCGGATGAAGGGCTCGAAATACTTGAGCGGCTCGTTTTTCAGGGCAAACCAGTCGTTGTGGGAGTGGCCATCGATAAAGCCCGGGGCGAGGCTCTTTCCCTCAAGGTCGATCACCCGGTCAAACTCGCCTGGGATCGTCTCCCCCACCTGGGCGATGCGGTCGTCGTTTATCAGCACGCTGCCCAAAAATGCTTCGGAGCCCGCGCCGTCGAAGATTTTTGCGTTTTTCAGTAGTGTCGTCATTTTTCCTGCTCCCGTACAAAATAGTGCCTGGTGATCCATTTGCTAAGGCCGTCCAGGCCCGGGTAGATGATGCGCTCGTTTACATTCATCTGATCCAGCAGGTCCCGGATGTCCCAGCGGATGTTCCTGTTGATGACGTAGCGCACAGTCTCCTCGGTGTGGGTGTCCAAAAACGTCTCGATGTCGGTGATGCCGCTTGGGATCACCGAGAAGAAGGAGTACTGGTTGATGATGCGCTGGGAGATGGAGGGCGGCTCGATGTTTACAAGGGTGTTTTGGCCCATGTCCTCGTCGTACTGGCGCAGACTGTCCACGACGCTGGTCAGAAGCTCCACCGAAAAGGTGGAGGTCTTGGCCTCGCGCAGGGCGCGGGCATACTTTTCGGGAAGGTTGCGGTGCATGTCCGACATGGTCATGCGCCACACGACGCAGTCGCGCCGGTCCATCTTTTTCAGGTTGATTTCGTTTACCGCAAAGTGCAGCGCCACCAGCGGCGAGCGCGTCCAGTCCAAAAGGCGCGTGGGCAGACCGTAGTGCTGGCCCACGATCATCTGCTTCCAGACGGATTCCTTGAGGGTCGGATCCTCGATGCTTGCGTACTTGGTGAAGTAGCGCAAAATCGACGGCTCCAGCTCGTGCTGGCGCTTGCCGCAATTCCGCCACAGGCTTGTGACCATGCGGTAATTCACATCCGGCTGGCCGCGGTAATAGTAGCCGCTGCGAAGGCGATTGATCTCGGTGTTTCGCGTCTGGTCGCTGATCAGGTCCATGACCTCGCCGATGGTGTTTATATAAACGGTCGTAATCGTAAAAGCCACCCCGCTTTCCGCACCAGTGTACACGAAAGCGCGGCGCTTGGCAAGCAAGATATGGTTATTTGAAACGGCGACTTGTTGTAGCAAACTAAAATCACAATCCACTAATAACAAACTCAAACGCAGATATTTTTAGACGATTGCCAGTTCAAATAGAGCATATTGGTTGCATTTATAAAAGAGAAATGATATAATAAATTTAAGATTATAATAACATATCACTGCACGGAGGAATGACTAATGAAAAAAGCACTCTGCATTTTTATCCTATTCTCTCTATGTGTTAGTAATGCATTCGCAGATACAGAGATTCGTTTTCGCGGTATTGACTGGGGTACATCTGCCACAGATTTAGAAGCATTGGATTTCGTGGGATACTCAACATTTTACGATTCGGTGATGCCCTTTGAAGATAGTTTGCTGGTCGATCCCACCTGGCGTACCGTAGCAGCTAGTGCAACCGAGTTCGCTGCTGGCTTTGCAACGACTATTTACACTTGGAATGGCGAGGTTAAAGTAGCTGGCTATGAAACCGAGCGGATCCATTTATATTGTGCATATTCGATTAGTGGCGATACTCTATTGAAAGATAAAAGCAATAGCTATTTCTATGCTGCAGATTACGTACTCAATCCTTTGGATTACCAATTTGCTTATGAATCACTGACCCAAAAACTCACAGACCTCTATGGCAACGGAAAAGCAGAAAGCACTATTGAGGAGTCTTTTATTGCGGAAGCAGGACATGTAGAAGATACTGAGGTTGAAACGATCATAACAAAATGGGATGGTGACAACGATACACATGTTGCAATTGTAGGCTCATGGAGGCTAAATAAACAAAAATACTCTGAGAAATTCTCTTCGTCCACATTAAACCTGTCAGATAGTTTATTTATCGTATATTATAAAGGTGGCATGGATGACGAATTACTTAGAATAAGTAAGCTGGAGCAGCAATTAAGAATCACTGAAGAACACCAGAAGGTTGATGGCTATGATGGATTATAAGTGAAGGGTGACGAATACATTGTTACTGCGAATAATGACACTTTAACCAAAGTGTGTTTTATGATACAGTCTGCAATATGCATATTTCGAGTATTTGCTGTATGATATAACAAAGAATAAGGAGATAGTGGCATGAATAAGCATCCTTCGAAAGTAGGGGTTGTGATAGCCGATGTACTTGCCTTGATTGCGTTCGGATGGTTAATAAGAGTATCAATTCCAATATTAACCCCCGAGCCATTTTATATGAAAGATGTTGGAAGATTTGTATGCGGAGTTGCAATAGCTCTGTTGACTTCGATAATAGCGTTAGTGATAACGAAAGTACACGAACGAAAACAATCAGTTTTTGAAGGCCCAACAAAAAGAGAAAAAGTGTATGAGGAATATTCTGACGAGGAAATAGAGAACGAGAAGAATTACGTGTACAGGATAGTTTTCAGTATCATATTCAGTATATTGCTCTACTTATTGCTTAGATACGGCTTTCAAATACAGCTAATTGGAACTGTAGAAATCACCGATATTAAATTTAAATAGTATTTGAACCTACCAGCACAATTTCATTTTCATCAAACTGCCCATTTGCAAAAAGGAGTGCAGCGATGTCCAAAGGTTTTATAAACTTCCTTCCCTGGCTCGTGCCGACTGTGATCTTTGGGCTTGTTGCCGTGGTCTGGCTTGGAAAGCTGATATGTTATCTGATGAACCGCGATACCCGCCCAAAGCAAAAGCCCAGGTCCAAAGAACCCCAAAGCCCCCGCAGCGGCGACATCGTGATCGGCTATATACGAAAAGACAAGTGAGGGGATCGGAAGACAGGTAAGGATCGTCTTAGGAAAGCACATTGCCGTCAAATACGACAAAAAATCCCGCTTCCTATGGAAGCGGGAAGAAGCGGAGAAGCCGGGATTTGAACCCGGGCGGCGGTTATCCCACCCTACTCCCTTAGCAGGGGAGCCCCTTCGGCCACTTGGGTACTTC
>CADBNW010000018.1 GCA_902796025.1 uncultured Eubacteriales bacterium | reverse complement strand
CTCGCTCTCGGGCGTTTCCCAGGTGAGCAGCCAGGTTTTGTCTATGCCGCACTCGTCCATGTTGGCGACGAGCTTTTTGCAGTTGTAGCCGTGATAGTACGCGTGGTTGTGGATGTCGATGATCATTTTGCTGCCTCTACTTGTTCTCGGAGCCGTACCAGCGCCCGCCGTTTACTGAATCGTCCTGTTCAAGCAGCTGCTCGTAGTTTTCGCTGACGCTGCGGTAGGCCTCGATGTATTTGTCGATGCACTCCGGCAGATACTTTTTGAAGGGCGGAAGGGACACGCAGTACATCTGCTCTGAGGGGGCGCAGGCGGCGTCCATTTCGCGCACGTCCCTGTCCGCAAAGGCGATGCGGCTGGGCTTGCCGATGCCAAAAAAGTCGAAGGTTTTGAAAAACTCGTGGGTGTGCAGGCAGAAATTTCCGCCCTCCCAGCAGGGATAGCCCGTTTCCGCGCGCACGGCGGAGGCAAAGCGCCCGGAGGACAGCCCGCCAAGCTCCTGGGGCCGGTACGTGCCCTGGGGCAGGTACCAGGCGCCCATCGTGGAGCCGCTGCCCTTTTCGGGGCGGATGGGATGGATGCCCTTTAAGCCCTCGATGCCGTCGCAGAAATACTGCATGGCGCGGTCGACCTCGGCCATGCGCTCGTCGAAATGCTCAAGCTGCCCCAGCGCCAGCTGGCAGCACAATTGGTTGGCGCGCCCCTTTACGCCGCCAAGGGCGATGTGGGGATAGGGGGCAAGCTCCGGGTCGGTGATGTTTTTGGGATTGTTGCGCTCGTAATGGCCGTAGGCCAGCGCCCGCTCGTAGAGCTTTTGGTCGTCTGTCACAAGCATGCCAAGCTCTCCTGCGGCAAAGGCCTTCCAGCTCATCATGCTCATGGCGGCGATGTCGCCGAAGGTCCCTACCTTGCGCCCCTTGTACAATGCGCCGTGGGCGTGGGACACGTCCTCGATCACCTTGAGGCCGTGCTTTTTGGCGATGGGCATGATTCTGTCCATGTCCGCGGGATAGCCGAAATAGTGCACCACCATGATGGCCTTCGTGCGCGGCCCGATGCAGCGCTCGATGTCGTCCGGATCCATGGAGAGCTTTTCGTTTATGTTGCAAAACACCGCCGACGCGCCAAAGTTGATCGCCTGGGACACCGTGCCCCAGTAGGTCTTGGTGGGGCAGATGATCTCGTCGCCCATCCCAAGGCCGATGGCAAACATCGCGGCCGACAGCGCCATGGTGCCGTTGCAAAAGGCCAGCGCGTGCTTTCGGCCCTGCCAGGCGGCAAACTTCTCCTGAAGATCCAGCGCGATGTCTGTGCCGGAGAATTTGTTTTTGCGGATGACTTCAAGACAGGCTTCCTCGTCCTCGCGGGTGATGATCGGCCAGTGGAACAGCTCCCCCGGCATGCTTTGGTGGTCGCACAGCGGCGCTCCGCCGTTTATCGCAAGCAGCTTTTGCATAACCTTGCCCTCCTTGCAGACGATGTGATGGTATGGCTGAAAATACTATTTTTCCTTGCTCTCCCTTTGGGAAAGCACCTCGAACCCGTATTCAAAGAGCTTTTTGGCTTCGACCCATTTTTCGTTTTTAGTAAGGCCACAGTACATCAACACCACGATCAGCTCGTGCCCGTCCTTGTCCGCGCAGCCGACATAGCACTGCCCGGCCATCTGGGTGTAGCCGGTTTTGATGCCCTGGGCGTAGGGGTAGTAGAACTTGCTGCTGAAATCCGTGATGCCGTAGCGGTGGTCAAGCACCAGTTCTCCCCTTAGGGAGGTGGGCTGCATGGTGTAGGCGGTAGAGAAGGTGATCTCGCGGAACAGGTCGATGTCCAGCGCGTGGCGGGTGAGCAGGGCCATGTCCCTGGCAGTGGTGTAGTGCTCGGGATTGTGCAGGCCGTGGGCGTTTGCAAAGTGGGTGTTGCGCATGCCAAGCGCTTCGGCTTTTTGGTTCATGTCCTTTACAAAGTTGCTCACCGATCCGCTTGTCAGGTAGGCGATGGCGTTTGCCGCGTCGTTTCCACTGTTAAAGATCAGGCCGTACCAAAGATCCTGCAGGGGCATCTGCTCGCCAGGATAGACGGGCACGCGGGTGGAATCCAGGCTGATGTCCTGCGAGCACTTGGGCACGGTCACCATCTTTCGCCCGTCGCATTTTTCGATGGATACCAAAAGGGTCATGATCTTGGTGGTGCTTGCGGGGTAGCGGCGGTAGTCCGCGTATTTTTCGTACAGCACCTCGCCAGTGTAGGCGTCCATCAAGATCGCCGAGCGGCTGATCAATTCAAGCACCCGGCCGTCGGCGCTGGCAACGCCGCCCGCGGGCGCGCTTTCGCCAAGCCCTGCCGGCAGCAGGCATAAAATTATTACAAGAAAAACGCATAGCTTCTTCATCGCGCTGCTCCTTGACTCGTTTGCTGCGTATACTATACCACAATTTGACGCATTTGACCAGTAATTGGACGCGATTTGTGTAAAATTGTTTCATGACTAAAACTTCCTATTGCAATAAAAGGGCAAATAGATTATAATTTATGCAACATACTTGATTATTTAAGTAATACTTCATAGATATAAACAGTAGACGGGGGATTGAAATGGCGTACAGAATTCTGATCGTGGATGACGAGCCCAAAATCGTAAAGGGCCTGAAATTCTCATTGGAGCAGGAATACGAAACCGATACCGCGGAGGACGGCGAGGAGGCGCTGGAAAAATTCAATTCCGGTCACTACGATCTGATCCTGCTGGACGTGATGCTGCCCAGGATGGACGGCATCGAGGTCTGCCAGCGCATCCGCGAAAAGAGCACGGTCCCGATCATCATGCTGACCGCAAAGGGCGAGGACATGGATAAGATCCTGGGCCTCGAATACGGCGCGGACGACTATATGACAAAGCCCTTTAACGTCCTTGAGGTCAAGGCCCGCATCAAGACCATTTTCCGCCGCACGGCGATGTCTGTAAGGGAGACCACGCAAAGCGTATTGCAGGTGCGCGACATGCGCATCAACCTAAACAACCGTTCCGTCACCATCGGCGGAAAGGAGATCAACCTTACCGCGAAGGAATTTGACCTGCTGCAGCTGTTCGTGACGAACCGGGGCAAGGTCTTCAGCCGCGAAAGCCTGCTTGAGACCATCTGGAAGTACGACTACCTTGGCGATCTCAGGACCGTGGACGTGCACATCCGCCGCCTGCGCGAAAAAATAGAAAAGAATCCGGCTCAGCCCGAATTCATTCACACAAAATGGGGTGTGGGCTATTACTTTACGGACAAGGATTAAAAACGCGTACAAATCCATACGCTTAAAATTCACGCTCGCCTACCTGTTGATCACGGTCCTCGCCTTCGCCTGTCTGGGCGCGGCGCTGATCCGGCAGGTAGGCGTGTATGTGTTCACGCGCGCCGCAGAGGAAAAGCAGGAGCTTTTGAGCTTTATTTCTGACGACCTGAATGAAGCCTATGCAGGTGGCGACAGCCGCACGCTGTGGCTTGAGAGCGTGCGCCTTGCCGGCGCTGTCGGCGGGCGCGTCGTCGTAACGGACGCTGGCGGATTTGTGCTTTCAGACAGCCAGTCGCTCATAAACGGCTATAGCTGTCCCCTGGAGCGATTCTTCCCCGAGGCGGAGGAAGCGGACGCAGCGCACGCCCTCATAAAGGCGCAAAAAGCGCTGCCTCTTGCAGTAGAGGGCGAGCGCTACCTGATCCTATGCATGCAGCGTGTGGGGGACGGCGCGATCATCGCCGCCTGCCCCGCAAGCCCCGTGTACGAGGGGCTGGTGGGTAGTCTTGGCACGCTGCTGGCGCTTGCGGGAGCGATCCTTCTGGTGTGCGCGCTGCTTGGGCTATTGATCACGCGCTCGTTCACAAGGCCGGTAAAGACGCTAAGAAGCGCCATCTCCCGCCTGTCGGTCGGCGATTTCAGCGTTCGGGCGGAGGAGGTCGGCAATAATGAACTGACCGAGCTCATCCACGCCTTTAACGACATGACCACCAAAATGGAGCTGCTCGACCGAAGCCGCAACCAGTTTGTATCAAACGCCTCCCACGAGCTGAAGACCCCGCTGGCCGGCATGAAGATCCTGATCGAGGCGCTTTTGTATCAGCAGGTCTACGACGAAAAGACCAGCAAGGAATTCATGGGCGACGTCATAAGCGAGATCGACCGCCTGAATCAAATCGTGCAGGATCTTCTGACCCTCGTCGGCATGGATACGGGCGAAACGAAGCTGAACCTTGCGCCGGTCGATCTTACCACCCTTGCCGGGGACAACGTAAAGCGCCTTCAGCCCCTTGCCCACGGGCGGGGCGTGGAGCTGGATCTTGAGATCGTGGACGACATCACGGTAAACGCCGACAAGCTAAAGCTCGAGCAGGTGCTGTATAACCTGATCGACAACGCCATCAAGTACACCCCTCGCGGCGGCGGCGTGCAGGTAAAGGTGCATAAGCGCGGCGCTTACGCGCTGATGAGCGTGACGGACAACGGCATCGGCATCCCGAAATCGGAGCAGGAGCACATCTTCGACCGCTTCTACCGCGTGGACAAGGCGCGCTCCCGGGCGACCGGCGGCACGGGCCTTGGCCTTAGCATCGCGCGTCAGATGATCCTGGCGCACGGCGGCAACATCACCGTCACCTCCGAAGAGGATAAGGGCTCGACCTTCACCGTCAGCCTGCCGCTTCCCCGGGGAGGGAGCGCGGCATGAGGCTGAGGCTTTGCGCGCTGATGCTTGCGCTTATCCTGCTTTGCACTGCGCTGCCCGGCCATGCGCAAAGCGCGGATCATTCGGACTCCCTGCAGAAAAAAGCCGTTTTGTTTTATCCTGCAAAGGATCTGTCCGGCCTTACGCGCACGGAGGTGAGCCTCGTGCATAAAAGCGGCGAGCCGCTTTCGTGGGCGCTTGCCGAGCAAGTGATAAAAACCCCGGTGCTGTCGGACGCGCTGCCCGCGGCGGGGGAAAGGGGAAGGCTTTCGCTTGTCGAGGATACGGGAGACGTCGTCACCGTCGGCGTTTTGATGCCGGAGGGAGATGAGCGCCGTCAGACCCTGTGCGCGCTTTCCATCTGGCAGACCCTACTATATAATACCCCGGCGCAGGGCGTGAACGTGCTGATCAACGGGCTGTGCCCCGCCTGGCAGGGCGAGGCCCTGAACACCATGGGGCGCCCGGCGGAGTGGAAAACGGATTTTGACGGCCTGATCGATCAGGCGCTAAGCGCGCGCAGGGCGACCGTCTACCGGGCGGAGAGCAGTGGACGCTACGTCGTTCCGGTTTTGACCGAGCTGCCCAGGGCAAAAAACCGCCTTGCGGCGCTATTGACTGCGATCGGCCAGACGGACGAAAGCGGGCTTACAAGAAGCCTACCCCGGGATTTTGACCTTGTGAAGGCCTGCCAGACCGCCTACGGCTTGAATGAAGAGGGGCGGCTGCTTCTGGACATCCGCTTTTTAGACAGCCTTACTCCTAAGACCTCGATCTCCGAGGCGCTCACCCAAAGCGCCATGCCCAGCTGGCAATTCGTGGCGATGCTGTCGCTCACCCTCACCACTTGCCTTCCCGGCGTGGAGCGGGTGCGCTTTAGCCGGGGCGACGCCCCGGTACTCAGCTTTCCCGGCCCGGACGGCGCGCTGATCAGCCTTGCAGACGGCGTCGTTTCCCGCCAAAGCTTCAGCGCCCAGCTTGGGCGCGCGCTGCGCTGCTACGTTAGGGACGCGGCAGGCGGCGGCCTTCAAAAGGGCTGGTGCGCGGTGGGCGCGATGGACGCAGGCTCCCTGAGGGCAGTGCTCGAAAGGTGCCTTGCGGACGCGCTGCTTCCCGGCGACATCCTGCGCGCGGAGGCGGAGGGGGACTTAGGGCGCATCGACGTTTCCGCCCGCCTCTACGAAAGGGCGCAGGCGCTTGACCAAAGGGCCGCGCACGAGCTCGTCTACCGCATGGTGAACGCGCTAAACGAAAACGAGGGCGTTATGCGCGTGCAGATCCTGGTGGAGGGGCAAAGCATACAGTATTTCGCGGGGCAGCTTAGGATCGACCAGCCCCTGTATCCCGATCACGGGCTGGGCGCTTCCAACTAAGCGCCTTAAGCTAAACATATAAGTCAACCAACGCCCGGCTTTCTGCGGCGACGCAAAAGCCTTCCTACTATCATCCGGAGGATACTTGCATGGCAACTGGCTTACTTGAAAGACTGAAGGGCGACCTTGCCGCCTATCGCCCCATTCCCTTTTGGAGCTGGAACGACGCGCTTAAGCCGGAAAGGCTGCGCCGCCAGATCGACGAGATGGCCGCAAGCGGCATGGGCGGCTTTTTCATGCACGCCCGCGGGGGGCTTGAGACCGAGTATATGGGCGAGGACTGGATGAACTGCGTAAAGGCCAGCGCCGAGCAGGCCGAAAAGCGGGGCATGCGCGCCTGGATGTACGATGAAAACGGCTGGCCCAGCGGCTTTGCGGGAATGAAGCTGCTGGAGGACAGCGCAAACCACGCCCATTACCTCGAGTTCAGCAAAAAGGACAGCTACGATCCGCAGGCGCTTGGCTGCTTTCGCGTAAACGCCCAGGGCGAGCTGGAAAAGCTGACGGACGACGACGGAGAGGGCTGCTTTGCGGTCTACGACCGCACGAATCCCTCGGTGGTCGACATTTTGTCCTGGCAGATCGTGCGAAAGTTCCTGACCGAGATCCACGAACAGTACTATAAGCGCTTTGGCAAGCTCTTTGGCAAGGTGCTTGCAGGTTTTTTCACGGACGAGCCCCAGTATTTCCGCTACGCTACCGCGTATTCTCCGGCGCTTCGGCAAAAGTATAAGGCCAAGTACAACGAGGACGTGCTGGACGTGATCGGCGCGCTGTTTTTGGACTGCGCCCAGGCGCCGCGCGTGCGCTACCGCTACTGGCTTACGATGAACGAACTGTACACCGAATCCTTCGCCGGTCAGATCTACCGCTGGTGCGAGGAGCACGGCTGCCAGCTTACCGGCCATACCATCGAGGAATCCAGCCTCTTTGGCGCGATGGCCTGCTGCGGCGGCGTGATGCCCTTTTACGAGTATGAGCACATCCCTGGTATGGACTGGCTGGGCCGCCACATCGGCACGGAGGTCTCGCCGCGTCAGGTTTCCTCCGTCGCCATGCAGCTTGGCAAAAAGCAGATCATCACTGAGACCTTTGCCGGCTGCGGCTGGGACGTAACGCCAAGGGAGCTAAAGCGCATCGCGGAATGGCAGTACGTAAACGGCGTGAACCTTCTGTGCCACCACCTGTATCCCTACTCCATCCGGGGCCAGCGCAAACGGGATTATCCGGCGTTTTACTCCAACCACAACCCCTGGGCAAAGGCAGAGCTTAGGCGCTTCAACGATTACTTCACCCGCCTTGGCTATATGCTGGCCGAAAGCGAGGAGGTCGCGGACACGCTCGTGATCCATCCCATGCACTCCGCCTTTTTGACCTTTGACCGAAACGACCGCCAAAGCGTAGCGGCTTTGAACGACGCTTTCAACCGCCTGGCCGAGCGCCTTGGCGCATCCGGCATTTTGCACCACTACGCGGACGAAGCGCTGCTCAAAAAATACGGCAGCGTCCAGGGAAGAAAGCTGCACCTTGGCAAGTGCTCCTACAGCCAGGTCGTGGTTCCGGAAATGGACTGCATCGACCAAAGCACCCTGGAGCTCCTTTTCGACTTTGTAAAGGCCGGCGGCCGCCTGTGCTTTGCGGGCGTAAAGCCCCAGTACGTCGAGGGAGAAAAGCGCGAGATCGCGCTGGAAGGCAACATCACCCTTTCCCAGCTCAAAAACCCGAACTTCGGCATCGACGAAACTGATACCGACATCCGCTACACCCTGCGCAGGGCGGAATTTGGCGAATTCGTCTACGCGGTAAACCTCTCCGCGACCAAAAAGCAAAGTGCAGTCTTCTATGTAAAGTGCAGGGCCGCCAGAAGGTTCGATCTGGAAAAGCCGGGCTACGCGCCGCTGTACTACCGCAGCTCTGAGCGGGGCATCGACATCCCTTTGGAGCTTGAACCCGGCCAGTCCATCGTGATCTTCCTTTCGTCCACCGCGCCCGCAGGCGCAAAGCCGGAGCAAACGCACTTGCGCCGCATTACGGGCGTGCAGGGCTTTGTGCAAAGGGCGGACGCCAACACCCTCACCATCGACCGCGCCCAGCTGTCCCTGGACGGCGAAAGCTACGGCGAGGAAATGGACGTGATGGCGCTTAGCGACCTGCTTTTGCGGCAAAGGCAGAACCGCACGATCTATCTCAAATACACCTTCCGTGTTCAGGCAAGGCCGGAAAGCCTGCGCCTTGAGGCGGAGGACATGAACGGGGCCACGGTCTGCCTGAACGGCGAGACCCTGTCCAGGGACGGACAGGGCGAAATAGAGGAAAGCTTCAACGCCTACGACATCGCGCCCCACATAAGGCTTGGCGAAAACGAGCTGGTCTTCCGCGTGGACTACTACCAGCCGGAGCACGTCTACAAGGTGTTCAACGGCGTATACTACGATCACGACGGCACCACGGAGAGCCTGATCAACTGCCTAAGCTACCATACGGACATCGAAAGCGTCTACCTGCGCGGCGATTTCTGCGTGGGGGCGGGGGAGTATACACCAGGAGCCAAACAGACCCTGAAAACCGACGGCGGCTTTTACCTCACCCTGCCAAGGCGCTATGTCACCCTGGACCGCATGGCGCAGGACGGCTTCCCCTTCTTTGGCGGCAGCGTCACTTTGCGCACCATCCTTCCCGCCCGGGGCAACGAAAGGGTTTTGAAGCTCGAGGGGCGCTGGCACGCCGCGCGCGTAAGCATAAACGGCGGCTCCGAAAAGACGCTGCTGTTTGGCGACGCGCTTGACGTTTCGGGCGAATTGCAAAGCGGCGACAACGAGGTCATCATCACCCTTATCTCCAGCATGCGAAACACCCTCGGTCCCTTCCACCTGAAAAACGATCCCGAGCCCACCTTCACCGGGCCGGACAACATGTCCAACTATGGCGCCTGGCGGGACGGTCAGCCGGCCAATTACACCCCCGCCTATTCCTTCACCTTCTTTGGCATCAGCGCTGTCCTGCTTGGCTAAGGACCTGCGCGCTTTTATGGCCTTCCCTCCCCACATGGGGGAGGGAAGGTTAAGTTTACGGAAAAATCCGGTGAGAAATATCTCGCACATATTACTGAAGCGTGAAATGTTTTCGCATACGCTTCCAAAAATCAGAATTCAGCGCATAAATAACTTGAACCGGATTCTAAAATGTGTATAATAAAAGGGACTATAACTGCCAATAGGCTAAACTTATCGGAGATACATCAATGAGTGAGATTCTGCGTATCCGGGGTGGACGGCATTTGAGCGGCGACGTATGGGTCAGCGGCAGCAAAAACGCCTCCGTGGCCATCATCCCCGCAGCAATACTGGCCGACTCGCCCAGCACGATCGAAAACCTGCCGGATATAGACGACGTGTACTGCTATATGGAGATATTGCGCTATCTGGGTGCCGAGGTCAGCCTTGAAAACGGCAAGATGACCATCGATCCGCGGGGCATAAACAAAAACGTGCTGCCCGAGGCGATGGTAAACAAGATGCGCGCCTCCTACTACCTCGTGCCCACCCTGATGGGCCGCACGGGCAGCGCCGCCGTGCCCAGGCCCGGCGGCTGCAATATCGGCGGCAGACCCATCGACCAAACGCTAAAGGGCCTCACCTCCCTGCACGCAAAGGCCTACGAAGAGGGCGGCGTCATCTACGCGGAGGCTACCGAGAATTTCCACGGCGACGAGGTCTTTTTGGCCATGCCCTCCGTTGGCGCGACGATCAACACGATGCTGGCCGCCGTCAGCGCGCCTGGCGAGACCCGCATTTACAACGCCGCCAAGGAACCGCACATCGTAGACACCGCAAACTTCCTCTCCTCCATGGGTGCAAACGTAAAAGGCGCGGGCACGGACACCATCCGCGTAAAGGGCGGCCGCCCCTTGCATGGCTCCAACTACACCGTCATCCCGGATCAGATCGAAACGGGCACCCTGATGATCGCCGCCGCGGCCACCGCGGGAGACGTTCGCATCCACGGCACGATCCCCATCCACATGGAGGCGCTCAGCGCAAAGCTTTTGGAAATGGGCGTCACCGTGCGCTCCTACGATGACGTCATCGAGGTAAGCTCCGTCGGCAACCTGCGCCCCATCAAAGTAAAAACCGGCTACTATCCCGCCTTTCCTACGGACCTTCAGCAGCCCTTTACGGCCATGTGCACGGTCATGTGGGGCACGAGCCAGGTCACCGAAACCATATTTGAAAGCCGCTTCCGCTACGTGGACGAATTAAGGCGCATGGGCGCAGACATCGATGTCATCAACAACACCACCGCGATCATCACGGGCGTAGAGCGCCTGCATCCCGCGCCCATCACCGCCACGGACCTGCGCGCAGGCGCGGCCATGATCGTCGCGGCGCTTATGGCAGACGGCGTAAGCGAGATCAGCGGCATCCAATACATCCAGCGCGGCTACGAGCACATCGACGAAAAGCTGCGCCAGCTCGGCGCGGAGATCGAATACATTTAACGGGGGAACGGGCATGTACGAGGAGCTGGAAAAAAGGCTTACGAGCCTTCCAAAGTGCGCGGACGTCGTGCTGGACACGGACTGCTACAACGAGGTGGACGATCAGTTTGCCTTGAGCTTTCTGCTTGCAAACCCAAAGCGCGTAAACCTCCTTGCCGTAACGGCTGCGCCGTTTCTGAATCAAAACAGCACTTCGCCAGAGGACGGCATGCTCAAAAGCCTTGACGAGCTGCGCCGCATCATCACCCTGTGCGGGCGAAGCGATGTGCTTTGCAATACCTTTGCGGGCAGCAGGGATTACCTTGAAAACGAGTCTACGCCCCGCATATCTCCTGCAGCCAGCGAGATCGTGCGCCTTGCAAACCTCCATAGCCCCCAAAATCCGCTCTACGTCATTTCCATCGGCTGCATCACAAACGCCGCAAGCGCCCTTTTGCTGGATCCCGGCATACGCGACAAGGTGGTGTACGTGTGGCTTGGCGGCCACGCGCTCACCTGGCCGGACACGGCGGAATTCAACATGCGCCAGGACATCCCCGCTGCGCGCGCGGTCTTTCAAAGCGGCTGCGCCCTTGCGCTTTTGCCCTGCATGGGCGTAGTCAGCGGCTTTACCATCACCGCGCCGGAGATCCGCTACTGGCTGCTTGGACAGAATGAGGTATGCGATTATCTGGGAAACATCGTGCTAAACGGCATGCGTACCCTTGGCGATACGCCCTGGAGCCGGGTGCTTTGGGACGTGTGCGCCGCCGCCTGGGTGATGAACGATTCCGAGCGCTTTCTAAAAGGCGAGCTGCGCCGCATGCCCCTGCCAAACGCGCAGTACCAGTATTCCAAAACCGAATTCACACCCCACCCGATCCAGTACATCTGGCACGTCGACCGCGACGCCTTGATGGGGGAATTGATCACCAGCCTTCGATCCTTAAAGTAAAGATCTTACAGGTAACTACAGCGCCACACAGAAAGGAGCGATCCACATGAGCGAACAAAAACCGGCGACCGGCGGCGAAAGGTACGTGCCTTACGCCGAAAGAAAGGGCAATGAGTCCATCGTCTACTTTTCCCGCGACCTGAGCGCGGCGGGGCTTCGCAAGCTCTACGCCCGCGTAAGCGCCTTCATCGCGGGCCGCGTTGCGATCAAGCTGCACACCGGCGAAAAGTACGGGCCCAACATCATTCCCCATGAGTGGGTGCGGGAGCTGGTCAAAAACGACCTGCCGGATGCCGCCATCGTGGAGACCAACACCTTCTACGAGGGCGACCGCGACACCACCGAAAAGCACCGCGAGACGCTGAAGGTCAACGGCTGGGACTTTTGTCCGGTGGACATCACCGATTCTGACGGCACCTGCTGGCTGCCGGTCAGGGGCGGCAAGTGGTTTAGTCAGATGAGCGTCGGCAAGACCCTGCCCTCCTACGATTCCCTGGTGGTGCTTACCCACTTCAAGGGCCATACCATGGGTGGCTTTGGCGGCAGCAACAAAAACATCGGCATCGGCTGCGCTGACGGAAAAGTGGGCAAAAAGATGATCCACCAGGCGGAGGGCAGCGACGACATGTGGTCTATCGCCGAGGAGGAGCTTATGGAGCGCATCTGCGAAAGCACCAAGGCCACGGTGGATCATTTCGGCAAGCGCATCTGCTTTGTAAACGTCATGCGCAACATGTCCGTGGACTGCGACTGCGCGGGCTGCCTTGCCGAGCAGGTGGTAACGCCAAACGTCGGCATTTTGGCCTCCACAGACATCGTCGCGCTGGATCAGGCCTGCGTCGATCTCATCTACGCCTTGAACGACCGCGACGGCGCGGCGCTGCGCGAGCGCATCGAGACCCGCCACGGCCACAGGCAGCTTAGCTATATGCAGGAGCTTGGCATGGGCAACCGCAAATACCTTTTGCTGGACACCGACCGGGGAGATATGCGTATCGCCCCAGCGGACGCCGTGCGCGGCGTCAAGCCCTTTGTGGAACTGCCCATCGTGGCCGAACGCCGCCGCCAGGCGCAGGAGGCGCTGGCCGCGCTGGAAAACAGCTGAACTCTGTGCGCTTCGCTTTGCCCCGGCGCAGGACCGGGGCATTTTACTTGAAAGCTGCGGGTGAGTACCACGACAAGGTTTTTGGAAGAGTGTAAAGTATATCTTACGCGCTGCCCGCAGGGCGTGTGGCGCGTAAGCGAGATCTATCAGGACGGCCCGGCGCAAACACTCGAGCTGCAAAGCGCGCCGCGCTGCCAAAATGTCTACTCCGTCGCCAAGACCTTCGTCATGACGGCAATCGGCCTTCTGTACGACAGGGGACTGCTCCGCCCGGAGGACAGACTTTGCGACATCTTGCAAGACGAGCTTCCTAGGCAGAACATGGATCCCCGCTGGCATGAAAGCACCGTTCACATGGCGCTAAAGCACCAGCTAGGGCTGCCCGCGGGATTTTTGGATATCGACGTCACCCCGCAAAGGGAATTTACCGGCGATTTTCTCTCCTATGCGCTTACCTACCCCCTGGTCTACGAGCCGGGCACGGAGGCAAGGTATTCGGACGGGGCTTACTACCTGCTGGCGCGCGCCGCTGAAAAGGCGGCGGGCGAGCCGCTGGACGTCTTTTTGTGGCGCGAGCTGCTTGGCCCCATGGACTTTCAGGAGGCCGCCTGGACGCGCTGCCCAAAGGGGCATGTCATCGGCGCAACGGGCCTGTACCTGCACGCCTCGGATATGGTAAAGCTTGGAAGGCTCTACCTCACCCATGGCCTGTACGAAAAGAGCCGACTCCTTTCCGAGGAATGGACGCGCATGGCGCTTGAGCGGCAGTACGCGCTCGATAAGGCCGGAAGCCTCAATGCCTTCAGTAAGGGCGGCATGTACGGCCAGCGCCTGTGGATCTTGCCTGAGCAAAACCGCGCCGTCGCCATCCAGTCCTATACCATGGACGACCGGGGCCTTTACCAATGGGTGCTTGAGTACGGGGATCGCCCGTAGACAGCACATCTAAAACACACCAAAAGCATTTGCAAATCTATCGGAGGAAACAAAACCTTGACCAACGAAACGATCCGCCTGAACTGCATGGCCCTAAGGGGCATCGTGCTGTTTCCAGGCACGATGGAGCATTTTGACGTAGGCAGACCCAAATCCCTTAAGGCCATCATGAACGCGCACCAAAATGACGACCGCGTGTTCGTCGTGTGCCAGAAAAACCCCGACGACGAGGATCCCAGCTTCAGACAGCTCTACGACATGGGCTGCCTGATCGAGATCAAGCAGGTCATGTCCCTGCCGGACGGCACCGTGCGCGTGCTTGCCATGCCGCTTAGCCGCGCTCGCATGCTTTCCCTGTGGAACGACGGCGAGGTGCTTACCGCTGAGGTAGAGATCGTACCGCCGGATGAGGACGACGACGAGCGCCTGCAGGCAGCCCTGAAGCTTGCAAGGCAGGAATACGAGCACTATCTGGACCTAAAGGGCGAAACCGGCGGCGAGACCCGCCAGATGCTTTTGGCCCAGTCCAAGGCGGGCGCGTTCAGCGATAAGCTGGCGGCAAACGTCATCGAGGGCTATAGCGACAAGCAGTCCGTGCTGGAGGCGGTGGATCCCCTGGAGCGCACGATTCTGGTGTGCGCCTATTTGCACCGCGAAAGCGAAAACCTTCTGCTCATGCAGGACGTGCAAAGGCGCGTGCAAAGCCGCATGGAGCGCTCCAACCGCGAATACTTCCTGCGCGAGCAGCAGCGCGTCATCGACGAGGAGCTGGGCGAGGAGGACGACGAAGCCGCCGGCTACGAAAAAAAGCTGGCCTCTTTGCCCATGAACGACGAGGCGCGGGAGCGCACCGCCAAGGAGATCAAGCGCTTAAAGCGCGCAACGCCCCAGTCGCCCGAGGCCGCCGTCATGGAAAACTACATCGAGTACATGCTGGAGCTGCCCTGGGGCAAATACGATAAAACCCTTTTGAGCATCCCCAAGGCGCGCAAGGTCCTGGAGAAGGATCACTACGGCCTTGAGGAGGTCAAAAAGCGCATCCTCGAATACCTTGCCGTGCGCAGCGTAAAGCAGGACGCGCACAGCCCCATCCTTTGTCTGGTCGGCGCGCCGGGCGTCGGCAAAACCAGCATCGCCCGCAGCGTCGCAAGGGCGCTTGGCAAGCGCTTTTGCCAGGTGTCGCTGGGCGGCGTGCACGACGAGGCGGAGCTGCGCGGCCATCGCCGCACCTATGTCG
>CADBNW010000017.1 GCA_902796025.1 uncultured Eubacteriales bacterium | reverse complement strand
TTCCAGAGACTTCTTTCCGAGGTTTCTGACCTTCATCATATCTTCCTGGTTGCGCTGTACCAGCTCGCCCACGGTGTTGATGCCCGCACGCTTCAAGCAGTTGAACGCGCGCACGGACAAATCCAGATCCTCGATGGTCATTTCCAGCACCTTGTCGCGGTTGTCGCTCTCCGGCTCGTTGTAGCTAACGCTTACGACGTTTACCGTGAGGTCGATGAACAGCTTCATGTTGTTGGTGAGGATCTGCGCCGCGCTGGCCAGGGCTTCCTTAGGCAGGATGGTGCCGTTTGTCCAAACCTCGATGGTGAGCTTGTCAAAGTCGGTCACCTGACCTACACGGGTATCCTCTACGGAATAGCTGACCTTGCGGATGGGGGTGAAGATGGAGTCCATAGGAATGACGCCTATGGGCATGCTCAGCTTCCGCTCCAGAGCAAGCTGCTTGTTGCGCTCAGAGGACACATAGCCCCGTCCATTTTCGATGGTGAGCTGCATAACCAGGTGCGCGCCCTCGGAGAGGGTTGCGATGTGCAGCTCGGGGTTTACGATTTCAACCTCGTCGTCCGTGCGGATGTCGCCGGCGGTGAGCTCACAGGGGCCCACGGCGTCGACGGTGAGGGTCTTGACCTGATCGGTGTAGACCTTCGCACACACGAGCTTAAGATTCAATATGATTTCGGCCACGTCTTCCCGGACGCCGGGAACAATGGAAAACTCGTGCTGGATGCCCTCAATCAGCACGCTTGTAATGGCCGCGCCGGGCAGAGAGTTGAGCAATACGCGCCTAAGCGAATTGCCCAGCGTCTGGCCGAAGCCTCTTTCCAGAGGAGTCACCACAAACTTGCCGTATCTTTCGGGATCGCTTGATTCCAGCAGCTCAATTTTGGGCTTTTCAATTTGATCGATCACTCGGCTTTTTCCTCCTTCCGTCGTGAAGAAAACTCTCTTCTGCGGTGTGCTTTCAGGCTGCGAGCCAATGCGCGTTCAAGCCCGAAAGCTCATCAAACTGCATGGCTTGATTAACGGGAGTAGAGCTCGACGATGAGGTTTTCCTGAATCGTGAGATCGATGTCATCGCGCGCGGGAGAGGCAATAACGGTAGCCTTCAGGTTGGCGCTGTCCAGGGTGAGCCACTTGGGCACGACCTTGCCGGTGCCTTCGCGCAGGGCCTTGAAGTGCTCCGCCTCGGCGCTCTTGGCACGGATGGTGATTTCGTCGTTGACATCCACCAGGTAGGAGGGGATGTTGACCTTTTTGCCGTTCACGCGCACGTGGCCGTGGCGCACCAGCTGCCTGGCCATGGCTCTGGAGGAGCCGAAGCCCGCGCGGTACACGACGTTGTCAAGGCGCTTTTCCAGCATGACCAGCAGGTTTTCGCCGGTGATGCCCTTCTGATTGGCGGCAGTCTCAAAATAGCTGTGGAACTGGTTTTCGAGCACGCCGTACGCCCTCTTGGCCTTCTGCTTTTCGCGCAGCTGCAGGCCGTACTCGCTCATTTTGCGCTGACGGGCCTGGCCGTGCTCACCGGGAGGGGTGGGGCGCTTGGTCAGCGCGCAGTTGGGACCGTAGCAACGGTCGCCCTTAAGGAAAAGCTTGCAGCCTTCGCGACGGCACAGGCGGCAAACGGAACCTGTATATCTTGCCATTAGTCGTTCCTCCTGTTTACACTCTTCTGCGCTTGGGCGGGCGGCATCCGTTGTGGGGGATGGGCGTCACGTCCTTGATCAGCGTGACCTCGAGACCCGCAGTCTGCAAAGAGCGGATGGCGGCTTCGCGGCCGGCGCCGGGACCCTTCACGTACACTTCGACGGTCTTCAGGCCGAACTCCTGCGCGTTCTTGGCCGCGGTTTCAGCGGCGGACTGAGCGGCGAAGGGAGTGGACTTCTTGCTGCCGCGGAAGCCAAGTCCGCCGGCGGAGGCCCAGGCCAGAGCGTTGCCGTTGATGTCGGTGATGGTCACGATTGTGTTGTTGAAAGAAGAACGGATATGGGCGGCACCGCGCTCCACGAGTTTCTTCTCGCGGCGCTTGCGGGAAACCTTTTTAAGAGCTTTAGCCATAAAATTACTTCCTCCTGATTAAATCGGTTGCGGGCTGCAAGCCTTACTTGGCCGCTTTCTTCTTGCCGGCGACCTGCCTCTTGGGACCCTTGCGGGTGCGGGCATTCTGCTTGGTGTTCTGGCCGCGTACAGGCAGACCCTTGCGGTGCCTGAGACCACGGTAGCAGCCAATCTCCATCAGGCGCTTGATGTTCATGGAAACTTCGCGGCGCAGATCGCCCTCAACCTTCACGTTGTGGTCGATGTAGTCGCGCAGCTTGCTGATTTCAGCTTCGGTAAGATCCTTGACGCGGGTGTCCGGATTTACACCGGTAGCTTCGATAATATCGTCCGCGATATTACGACCGATGCCGTAGATATACGTCAGGGCGATCTCTATTCTTTTTTCACGGGGCAGATCGATACCTGCGATACGTGCCATCTGTGTAAAGCACCTCCAAATTACTTATGCCGGATAGCCGGTGTGTCCGCCTGTGCAGTGCGCGATTGGCGCCGCGCCCGCCCAAAACGGATGGATATATAGAAAGGTGATCGAAAACCGTTTACACGGCCAGCCGCATCGATACCGTTTCCTTGGCAATTATAACCAGAAAAGCATTATACACCTAATTAAGCGCTTAAGCAAGAGCTTAACTGAAATTTAGTATTTGGTCGGTTTTTGGGAACCGCGTTTTTTTTGACGCCTGCCCTCCGGTTTTTTCAGGATCCGTCCTGTCCGGAGATGCGGCGCGCAAGGTCCTGCAGTTTGTCCGTAAGCGCGTCCATGCGGCGCTTTATGGTGATCTCAGAACCGGTATAGAGAGAGGAGAGCAAGTGCTTCAAATACGCCTTCATGCGCGTCTGATCGTCCTGGGGCATGTTGGTGATGGCGCTTAAGGTCGCGATCAGGGAGCCGACGCTTGAGTGGATGTCCCGAAGGGTCCTGGGGTTTGAGGCGGTCAGCACGTCAAAGAGCGTATCGGCAAAGTCCCGAAGCTGATCGGGGCTCAGGCTGTTGAACCAGGCACGCTGGGCCTCCCCCAGCATTTCGCCGGAGAAGTTCAGCTTGTCCTTGGTCAAAAAGTGATCCCCCTCGGTTTTCCAGGTGTAGGGA
>CADBNW010000016.1 GCA_902796025.1 uncultured Eubacteriales bacterium | reverse complement strand
TTCACCGTGGCCAACGTCGACGGCTCCATGGGCGGCAAAAGCCACTACAAGTACGGCTACAGCGGCTATCCCCAGTTCAACACCCCGGAGTATCTGCTGTTCAACCTGGTGGATTCCGGCGTGGACATGCTGACCCTCGCCAACAACCACATGCTGGACGGCTGGTTCGACGGTCTGATGGACGAGATCAAAAACGTAGAGCTCGTGGGCCTTAAGTACGTTGGCGCAAACAAGTCCAAGGAGGACAAGGAATCCCCCCACATCGTGGAGATCAACGGCATCAAGGTCGGCATGATGAACTACACCGTGGACCTCAACAGCATGGATCAGCAAAAGTCCCTGGACAAGCGCGCCCTGGAGTTTGGCGTGAACGCGGTCAAAAATTCCGACGCGCCCGCCGACGCAAAGCGTCTGCGCGACGCCGGTGCGGACGTGATCGTTTGCTTTATGCACTGGGGCACAGAATACACCTCCTCCCCCAGCAACGACCAGAAGAACCTGGCGCAGAAGCTGGTCAAGGCGGGCGTGGACGTGATCATGGGCGGCCATCCCCACGTGGTGCAGCCTGCGGAGTGGCTAAGCGGCACCAACCAGTTCGGCGAAATGCAGCGCACCCTGTGCATCTATTCCGTGGGCAATTACTTAAGCGAGCACGGCATCGTAAAGAACAAAAACACCGGCGAATCCTGCTACTGCAACGGCGGCGTGATCTTCGACTTCACCATTCAGGAGCGCGGCGACGGCACGTTTGAGATCACCGCCCCCTCCTACCTGCCGGTCTACGTCTGGGCAAACGGCGACGACATCCGTGGCTACAGCTACCGCCTGCTGCCCGCAGGAAAATACATCTCCCAAAACAGCCGTCCCAGCGGCATGAGCGAAAACGACTTTAGCGCCATGCGCCTTAGCTACCAGTATCAACTGAACGTGATGAGCCGCGGCGTCGGCACGGAAATCTTCAATTGATCGGGCCCGATGAAGAGCAAGACCATTCTGCGCCGCGAGTGGCGCGGGATCTACGAGCGCTCCTACGCCGAAACGCGCTTCGATCTGCCCGCAGGCCGGGGGATCGCGGGGCTTTTGGCGATGGACAAGGCGGACGATTTCAGCGTTCGCTTTGGCTCCGGGCGCAGGCAGATCACGGGCAAAGGATATAGCTGGCTTCAGCTGGCGCTGGAGGGCGAGCAGGTGTGGGCCACGGTGATGTTTGACCCGCAGGGGCGCATTTTCGAGTGCTACTTCGACATCACCAGTGAAAACGCGCTTTTGCCGGACGGCGGCTCCCACTTTCAGGACCTTTATCTGGACGTGGTCATCTGTCCGGATTCCAACGACACCTACTGCTACGACGAGGACGAGCTGCTTGCGGCCTTTCGCAGCGGGGAGATCACCCAGGCACAGATGGAAGGCGCTTTTGCGGCCCGCGAAAGGCTGCTTTCCTCCCTTGCCCGGCACAGGAACGAATTCTTCGCCCAGTGCGTCCGCCTCAAAGAAGCACTTGATCCCTTGCTTAAGCCCGTAGCACCGTAAAAACAACACGAGGCTTGTTGCACAAGAGCCAAAAGCTCCGGGAAGGTTTGGAGGGGCCGCAGCCCCTCCAATTTCAATCCGCAGGGACAGCTCGCGGTGCCGCGTCTCAAATCTCTGATTTGAGCCGTCGGCAAGTCAACCTTCCGCCCCGAGGACGATTTTTGCGAAGCAGAGCTTGCCCTGCGAGAGCAAAAATCGATTCTTTGCAGTTTGAGGTCGATTTGCCTTTGGCAAATCGATTCCGCTTTGCGGAACGTGTTGGCTCAAATTGAAAATTTGAGGCAACACGCCTTGTGCCCGGAGATTTCCGCAGAAATCTCAGCAAAAACTGTTATCCCGTTGCACAACCGCCTATGGATCATCGTTTTGATCAAATAAACTATTCGATCAACATAACCAACCGCTCAAAATGAATCTTTGATTCATTTTGAGCGATTCCCTTTGGAGGAGAATATGAAGTATATCCGGGAGTACTGGTCCCGCCAGCTGATCCGCCCAAGTATTTACAAGCTCTTTCGCCGCCTGGTGTACGCGTTTACGCTGGTGCTGCTTGGCCATTTCTTTTTTGGGCGGAACAACGCAAACTTCCGCTCCACGGGCTTTGCGCTGGCGGCACTCGTCATGCTGCTTGGGGCCCTTTGCGCCTATCTTCGTCTGGACGGCCTTCACATTCCCCATCTGCCGAGCCTTCGAAAGCGCACGAAGCACCGGGACGTGCTGCGCGTGGAATCGATGAGCGACCACGTGGACGACATCCCCGAATACACGGACGCGGACCTGGACGAGGACGAAACAAACGTAAGCATCCTGCTTTCCGATGTTTGCGCAGCCATCGTGCTTGGGCTCGTTTCCTTTCTGTTCTGAAGCCGTATCCAACTGCAGCGCCCCGCGATTTGCATAATCGGCGGGGTGCATTTATTCATTTTTACGGAAAATTTTTTCCATACACTATATTTTTTGCAATTTCTTCTTGACAGGCTTGCTTATTTTGCTTATAATACCAACCAAGTTGTACTCCTGTGGAGTATGAATGCATTATTTTATGGAGGGAATCGCATGAAAAAGATCCTGTCATTGGTTATGGCACTGGCTCTGGTTCTCGGCTGCATGAGCTTTACCGCGATGGCCGAGCCCCTGAAGGTGTATCATGACTATCAGACCACTGTCAATGAGATGGAATACTGGCTCATTCAGCAGTCTCAGGGCGCGAAGGAACTGAACGTTCTGAACAACTGCCTTGACGGTCTGGTTTACAACGACGCCCACGGCTCTCTGGTGGGTCTGGCCGCTTCCGACTGGAGCGCCGACGCCGAGTCCATCGTGTGGACGTTCAACCTGCGCGACGACATGGTCTGGGTAGACGTCAACGGCGAATACAAGGCCGACGTCGTGGCTGAGGACTGGCTGACCGGCATCGAGTGGACGCTGAACGCTGCCAAGAACGAAGCCCGCAACATCTCCATGCTGCAGGAGACCATGGTAGGCGCCGACGAGTACTATCAGTACACCAAGAGCCTGCCCACTGAGGAAGCGCTGGCGCTGACCATCAACGACGCGTTCGCCACCATGGTAGGCGCGGCCGCTCCGGACGAGTACACGCTGGTGTTCACCTGCCTTGCTCCCACCCCTTACTTTGACACCGTAGCCACCTACGCCTGCATGTACCCCCTCGCCCAGGGCGAGATCGACGAGCTGGGCATCGAAGGCGTGCAGGGCCTGACCCCCGACAAAATGTGGTACAGCGGCCCCTACACCGTGACCACCTACAATCAGGGCTCTGAAAAGATCCTGACCAAGAACCCCCTGTACTGGAACGAAGAGAGCGTGCTGTTCGACGAAGTCGTCATCACCATGGTAGAATCCGTTGCCAAGGCCTACGAGCTGTTCGAGGCTGGCCAGCTGGATCGCGTGGCGCTGGACAAGACCATGCTCACCACCATCTACGGCGACGAGAACAACGAGTTCCACGATAATCTGGTCGAAGCCCGCCCCACCAAGTATTCCTACCAGATGCACCTTGCCTGGGCCAAGAATCTTGAGGACGGCACTCCCGATACCAACTGGAACACCGCTATCGCCAACGAAAACTTCCGCCTGAGCTGGTATTACGGCATCGACCTGACCGAGTGGCTGGCTCAGTCCACCAACTACATCAATCCCCTGTCCTGCGCCAACTACGGCTACACCGGCACCGGCGTTGCTGTAAACAGCCAGGGCGTGGACTACGCCACCCTCGTAAACCAGCTGGTCGGCATCGAGTACTCCAACGAGGCCTACAAGCGCTATCAGCCCGAGCTGGCCGCCGAGTACAAGGCCAAGGCCATCGAAGAGCTGACCGCCAAGGGCGTCACCTTCCCCGTACAGGTGGACTACTACATCTCCGGCTCCAGCTCCGTCGCCGCCGACAATGCCAAGGTCCTCAAGCAGATCATGGAGGATTGCCTGGGCAGCGATTACGTCACCCTGAACATCAAGACCTACGTTTCCTCCCTGCGCAACGAAGTGTATCTGCCCCGTCTGGCCAGCTTCTACATCAACGGCTGGGGCGCTGACTTCGGTGATCCCGTCAACTTTGTTGGCCAGGAGACCTACGGCGAGGACAACGCTTACTACTCTGTGACCTACTCCCAGATCAACGACGCCACCGACGAAGACCTGATCGCGACCTACAAGGAGTTCACCGAGATGGTCAACAAGGCCCGCGCCATCGTTGACGACCAGGATGCCCGCCTTGCGGCCTTTGCCGAGAGCGAAGCGTTCTTCGTAAAGCACGCGCTCACGATCCCGTGGTACATCGACATCAGCTGGCAGCTGACCAAGGTCAATGACTACACCAAGATCTACGCGGCTTACGGCATGAGCACCTACCGCTACGAGAACTGGGAGACCAACGACACTCCCTACACCACTGCCCAGTACGCCGATTTCAAGGCGGCCTACGAAGCGGCGGAATAAGTTCTGAGCGCAAGCGCGATTAACCTGTAACAGTGACGGCTTTCCTTTGGGGCTGACCTGGGGGAAAGCCGTCGTCATAAAGAATTGGCGGTCACCTATCACCTTCCGGCAGCATTTTTCTTCCGGCAGCCGGAGGATGATAGCCGATCACTATGCAAAGGGGTCTTTGGATGCTGAAGTACGTACTGAAAAGGTTGCTTCAATCGGTGCTGACGGTATTGATCATAGTCAGCGTGGTGTTTCTGCTGATGCGGCTGATGCCCACGGACTATTTTTTCACCGAAGACGAGCTGATGAAGCTCAAGGAAAGCGAAAAGCAGGACAGACTGGAAGCGTCCGGCCTGCTGGATCCGGCGTTTGTCCAGCTGGGGCGCTTTTACAAAAACATGTTCACCCTGGACTACACTTATGAGGTCCAGCGAAAGGCCAACCTGGCCGCGTCCCTGACCAGTGGCGTATCCAGCAGCGTGCATGCCTCCATCGAGGGCGCCATCGCGCAGCATTACACCGACGCAGCCGCGGCGGCCAAGGAGACCGACAAGCTGAACAACAAGGTGATGACGGATTCTGTGATCCAAAAGATCATAGACGCCGCCCTGCTGGTGGATAACGGCGGCGAAAACAGCGTCACCATCGACTACCTTGCAAGCAGCCTCTACGACAAAGCGGGCGCTACCCTGAATAAAGACGCCAAGAAGGCCCTGGGCGAGGAAAACGCAACCGTCCTCATGCAATCCTTTAAGGAGCAGCTGGGGGCGCAGCTTGCAGGCAGCCTTGGCTCTCTTGATCTCAGCACCGAGGAAAGCGGCTGGAAGAGCTTTTGGCACCATCTCAATCCCCTGAACTACAAGCTGACCTTCTTCCTTGGCAACAGCTACCGCATACAGCACGGCATTTCCGCGCTGAAGGTCATCGGCGACAAGCTGCCCTACTCCATCACCATCGGCCTGTGCAGTCTTGCGATCTCGCTGGTGCTGGGCGTCGTGCTTGGCATCTTGCAGGCCAGATACAAAGACAGCCTGCTCGACCACGTGGGCGCGGGCTATACGATCTTTGTAAACGCCGTGCCGCACCTTGTAAGCTACACCCTGATCATGTACCTGTGCGCAAGACTTTTCAACCTGCCCATGACCTACCGCAGCAACACGCCGGTCGCTTCCTCCATTCCCCCGATCCTGTGCCTGGCCATGGCCTCCACCGCCAGCTACATGCTGTGGATGCGCAGGTACATGGTTGACGAATTGAACAAGGATTACATCCGCCTTGCCCAGCTCAAGGGCCTCACCCGCACACAGGTCATGTTCCGCCACGTGATGAAAAACGCCTTTTTGCCCCTTGCGCAGTATCTGCCCTACAACGTGCTGTTGACCGTGGGCGGCTCGCTGCTGGCGGAAAGCTTCTTCTCCGTGCCCGGCATGGGCCCGCTTCTTACCCTTGCCATTTCAAGATACGACACGGTGCTCGTGCAGGCCATCGTCATGCTGTACGCAACCATGGGCGTCTTTGGCGTGTTCATCGGCGATCTGCTGATGGGCATCCTCGATCCCCGCATCAGACTTACTAAATCGGGAGGCACGCGCTGATATGGATCGCAAGAAGAAAAAATACAAGAGCATCATAGTAAAAGGCGTCAATCCCGAAAACGATTCCAGAAACGTCGTCATGCGCGAGGTTGACGAGGGCAGTATCGACACCACCGAAAGGGTCTACCAAAAGGGCAGCACGCATGTGCAGGTGCGCTCAAAGCTGCCGGAGGCCCAGCTGTTCTCCCTTGCGGAGTACCACTACCAGGACGCCGAGCGCACGGGATACAGCCAGTACAGCTATTGGAAGAGCGTTTGGCAGAACTTTTTGAAGAACAAAAGCGCGGTGGTGATGCTGATCATCTTCGCGGTGATGTTCATCTTCACCTTCGTGTCGCCCTACATCAGCAAATTCGACGTTGCGACGCTCAGGTACGATTCGAAGCTTGCGTTCATTTCACCAAACAGCACCTACTGGTTTGGGACCGATCAGCTGGGCGCGGATTACTGGTGCCAGGTGTGGTACGCCACCCGCCTCAGCATCATCCTGGCCATCAGCGTTTCCTTCGGTCAGATCCTTCTGGGCACGGTAATTGGCCTGCTGTGGGGCTACGTGCGCTGGCTGGACAGGCCGATCACGGAGCTGTACAACCTGATCGACAACATCCCCACCATCATCTACATGACGCTGATCTCCCTGATGGTCGGCAAAAGCTACCTGATCATCGGCGGCGCGCTGATCATATTTGGCTGGCTTGGCACCGCGCGAAACGTGCGCAATATGGTGCTGATGTACCGCGACCGCGAGTACAACCTGGCCTCCCGCTGCCTGGGCACCAGCCTTTGGCGCATACTGTACCGCAACATCTTCCCCTATCTTATCAGCGTCGTGGTGCTGCGCCTGGCGCTTGCCATCCCCGGCACCATCGCGTATGAGACCACGCTTGCGTATCTGGGCCTTATAAACGTTGACACGCCCTCCCTTGGCATCCTACTGAGGAACGCGCGCAGCCTGTTTATGCAGTATCCGTATATGCTGATCTTCCCGGCGCTGATCGTATCCATCATCACTGTGACCTTCTACCTGGTGGGCAACGCGTTTTCCGACGCCTGCGACCCCCGAAATCACATGTAAGGGGGTGCCGACATGAGCGAGAAAAAGATTTCCCAGCAATACGCAAAGGAACACAGGGAAACAGCGGAGCAATTTGAGCGCCTGAACGACCAGATGCTCTCCTCCGAGCCGCTGCTTTCCGCGCACGAGGTGGAGGTGGAATTCACTCTGCGCGGCCAAAAGCTCAAGGCCATTCGCGGCTGCTCGCTGGATCTGTACGAGGGCGAGACACTCGCCATCGTGGGCGAAAGCGGCTCCGGCAAGAGCGTGTTCACCAAGCTCTTCGTGGGCATGCTGGACAAAAACGGCCAGATCACCCACGGCAGCATCATGTACGACGGGCTCGATCTTACGCAGCTGAAGACCGAAAAGCAATGGCAGCAGATCCGCGGCCGCAAGATCGCCATGGTCACGCAGGATCCCATGACCAGCCTGAACCCCTTAAGGAAGCTGGGCCCGCAGATCCGCGAAGCCGTGGAGCTGCATCAGGGGCTCAAGGGCCGGGCCGCAAAGCAGGAGGTCATCCGCCTGCTTGAGAGCGTGGGCATCCCCTACCCCGAGCGCCGCTACAACCAGTATCCCCACGAGTTTTCCGGCGGCATGCGCCAAAGGGCCGTCATCGCCATCGCCGTGGCCTGCAAGCCGCAGATCCTGATTTGCGACGAGCCTACGACAGCGCTGGACGTGACGATCCAGGCGCAGATTCTGGATCTTATCCGCAAGCTGCAAAGGGAAAACCACATGACGATCATCTACATCACGCACGATCTGGGCGTGGTGGCGAACGTGGCCGACCGCGTGGCGGTCATGTACGCGGGTCAGATCATCGAAACCGGTCTTGCCAACGAGGTGTTCTTCGATCCCCGGCATCCCTACACCTGGGCGCTGCTGGGCGCGCTGCCGCAGCTGGGCGTAAAGGGCGAAAAGCTGCCCGCCATCGACGGAACGCCCCCGAACCTGTTCAATAAGATCGAGGGCGACTCCTTCGCCCCCAGAAACCACAACGCGCTGAACATCGACTTTCTGGAAGAGCCGCCGATGTACGACGTGACCAGCACGCACCAGGCCAAGACCTGGCTGATGGATCCACGCGCGCCCCACATCCCCCAGCCGGACGTACTGAAAAAGCTGGAGGACAAGGACTTTGGCAAGGCCTCAGACCTTAAGCTGTACCATCCGCACGAGGATCCAAACCGCGAAGCGCTGATCCAGGTCAAGGACATGCAGGTGACCTTCGGCTCCGGACGCAAAAAATTCGTCGCCGTCGACAAGGTGAACTTTGAGATCTACAAGGGCGAGACCTTCGCGCTGGTGGGCGAAAGCGGCTCCGGCAAGACCACGATTGGCCGCGCGCTGGTGCGCATCAACCCCATCACCAACGGCGAGATCTACTATAAGGGCAAGCGCATCGACGGCAAGATCTCCCGCGAATTGGATCTTGAGGTCATCAAGGGCTGTCAGATGATCTTTCAGGACCCCATGGCCTCGCTGAACGAGCGCGCGAAGGTGGATTACATCGTGTCTGAGGGCATCATCAACCACCACATGTACAAAAACGAGGCCGAGCGCGTGGAAAAGGTGCAAAAGGCCTTGGAGGAAGTCGGCCTGCTAAGCGAGTTCTCAAGCCGCTTCCCCCACGAGTTCTCCGGCGGCCAGCGCCAGAGGATCGGCATCGCCCGCGCGCTGATCATGGAGCCGCAGTTCATCGTGGCAGACGAGCCCATCAGCGCCCTGGACGTGTCCATCCGCGCGCAGGTATTGAACCTTCTGAACGAAATGAAGAAAAAGCGCGGGCTGACCTACATGTTCATCGCCCACGACCTGTCGGTGGTGCGCTTCATCTCCGACCGCATCGCCGTCATCCGCAAGGGCGTGATTGTGGAGCTGGCCGAGAGCGAGGAATTGTTCCGCCACCCGCTGCACCCCTACACCCGCGCGCTTTTGAGCGCCGTGCCCAATCCCAACCCCTACATCGAAAAGAGCAAAAAGCTCCTGGTGTACGACCCCTCCGTGCACGATTACTCCGTGGACAAGCCCACCTGGGAGGAGCTGATCCCCGGCCACTTCGTGCTGGGCAACGCGCCGGAGCTGGACGGCTACCGAAAAGAGCTGGGGCTGTAAAAAAAACTTCAGGGACGCCGGTCGGCGTCCCTGATTTCTTTTTTATTGAAGTTTTATCCCGTAGACCCGGCACTCACGGGTGCCGAGCACCAGAACGTCGTTATAGACCGCGGGGCTGCACTCGATCTTGCCCTCGAGGCTTATGCTGTTCAAGCGCTTGCCCGTCAGCGGATCGTACATGCTCAGCACGCCGCGCCCGCCGCTGTTGCCCACGATCAGCACGCCTGTGCCGTCCTCGCGGTACACCAATAGCGGCGAGGACCAGGAGGGCGTAGTGGTGGATTTGCTCCACACCACGGCTCCGGTGCGCTTGTTGAAGCAGTAGAGGGTGCCGCTTTCCTGCGTATAGCAGATGTTGAAGTACACGTAAGCGCCAAGCGTATGCTGGCCCAGCGCGGGGGACGCAAAGCCCCCTCCCCCATTGGTGCCGTCGGAGGTGCAGAACACCGCGTAATTCCACAGCACCTCGCCCGTCATGGCGTTTAGCTTATAGATGGAGCAAAGCCCCTGCGCGCCCTGCTTATCCACCTGGTTTACCGCGTACAGCGCCACGGTGCCGTCCGCCTCCACCTCGAGGGCGATGGTGGAATCCACGTCGTCTCCCATGTTGAAAAGCCACACCGCCTGCATGCTGTTTACGTCCATGCAGGTGAGCAGGCCGCCGTTATCCGCAAACCACACATACTGGCCGTAGGCGGCGATGGAGTTTTCGATGCCCAGCTCGCTGCTGGCGGAGGATTTATAGCGGTAGGCCGTGACCTCCGGGTGCACGCTCACATAGGGGCGGGCGCTGTCGTAATAGGAATTCAGTTTGACGTTATAAAAGATGCCGTTTTCGCCGCCCAGCAGCAGGGTATCCGCCTGGGCGTTGATGACGCAGCTGCCGTCAAAGGAGCCGTGATCGCGGAAGGCGAGGCTGTCCCGCCCGTCCAGAAAATACAATTCGTGTTGATCCAGCAGGCTGTAGATGTGAAAGCCAAGCGAGCCCTTGACGCCGTTTGCCTGAGAAATGCCCTGCCCCACGTACAAAAGCGGATAGCCTCTGGGGTCGATGGACACGCTGCCCTTGATGGGAAAGCCCAGCATGATCGGGCTGCGCGTCGGGCGGCCCGTTTGCGCGTCCCAGAAGTAGATGTTGCCGTCGAGGGTGCCGTAGATGACCTCAACAAGCTCGCTGTCGTTTATAAACTCCGCGTTTATGTTCATCTTCTGGCGCAGCTCGTCCGGCCATTTGACCAGCACCGGCTGGCCCGTCCAGCCGACGCCGCTCCAGGTGGTGTAGCCGCTGTCGATGGAGCCGATCGTGCGCCGCCAAAGGCTTTTGAATTCGTTATAGCTTAGCTTCGCCGTGCCGTAAGCGCCGTTTTGACGGAAATTGTTGCCCCGGAAGGTCGTTACGCCGTTTAGCCTTGTGTAGTTTGCGCCTTCGTCAAAGTACACGGGCTCGGCGGCAGCGTACTCGTAGGTGCGGACGCCGTTTACATAGGTGCCGGACTGGTACTTCCACTGGGCAGCCGACGGCAGCAGTTCGCTTGCGGGCGAAACGGCAAGCGTCCGATAGGCCGGAGCCGGGGTGGGCATGGCGGTGGGCTGGGACGTGGGTGCTTCCGTTACCAAGGCCGTTGGGGCCTGCGTTTCGATGGCAGCATCCTGCCGGATCGGCTCTTCCGGCTTTTTGCCGGAGCGCGAGTGGATGACGAGAACGCCAAAAACGATCGCGACGAGCGCCAGAACGACGATCGGCAAAAGGCCCTTTACAGAGGGCTTTTGCTGCGGGGCAGAGGCGGGCACGCCGGGCTTAGATGCCTTTTCTGCCCCGACTACAGGCTTTGCGGCGGACGCGGGCCTGCGGGTGGCAGTGGGGCGCGGCGCGGGTTGTTTATTTTGGCCGGATACGGGCATGGCTTACACTCCTTCGTATAAAAACGATATGATTTTAGCACACGCTTATTTCCATTTTCAAAATCTTATGTTGTATATTGATGGATTTTCCCGTACACATTCGTAAAGTATTGTTTAATTTTTCCCCAGCATCTCCCCCTGCATGCCTCAAAACAAAAGAAGCTGCCGCACAAATGCAGCAGCCCATAGAGTTTTGGAGGAGTCAAGGGACCTCAAGCAATAATTGGCAGAAAGATTTGGCTGCCGTGCAGCTCAGTAGCCGCGCGTCCTGTCCACCAGATGCAGGGGCGTTTCGCCCCTTGCAAAGCGCTGAAGATCCTCAAGGAACATATCCACGATGCGCTGCACGGTATAGGGCAGCGTCATGTTTCCGGCGGTATGCTGGGTAATGATGAGGTTGGGACAGTCCCACAGGGGATCGTTTGGCGGCAAGGGCTCCGTTTCAAACACGTCCAATACCGCCTTCAGCCTGCCGTTTGTCAATTCCCTTACAAGGGCCGGGGTGTCGATCACGCTGCCGCGCCCGACGTTTACGATCAGCGCGCCGTCCGGCAGAAGGGAAAGCTTTTCTTCGTTTATCATGTGGTACGTGTCGGGCGTGCCCGGCAGGGAGATGACGAGGATGTCACACTGCGGCAAAAGCTCGTTTAGCTGCTCCACCTTTCTTACGGCGTCATACGCGCCGCTGGCAGCGCCGCTGCGATTGACCGCGATGATGGATGCAGGTGAAAAGGCGCGAAAGCGCAGGGCCGTCTCCCGCCCGATGTCCCCCGCGCCCAGCAGCAGCGTTCGGCTGCCGAAAATGGATTTGACCGGAAGGTCGCGCCGCCAGATATGCTCGCGCGCCATGGCGTCGTATTCCTTCTGGCGGCGCAGGGTCTCAAGGATCACCATGACCACGTGCTCCGCGATGGTCACGCCGTAGGCCCCGGAGGAATTGGACAATAGCGCGTTGGGATTTGCAAAGACGTCCTTTCCGCAGAACTGATTGATGCCCGCGGAGGGCGAGCAGATCCACTTAAGCTGCGGCGAAAAGCGCGCAAGATCCGCCTCCTGCCCAAAGATCACCTGTGCCGTGGGCAGATGCGGCATGGCTTCCTTGACCGTGGAAAAGAAGGATACCTCAAAGCCCAGCTGTTCAGCGCACGCGCGGATGCGCAAAATGTGCTCCTGGCTTAGTCCCGGGATGCACACCAGCAAATTTGGCGACATAAAACACCTCGTCTCTTTCATTTTGCTTTGCGGCGGCGCGCTTGACAGGCCGCGCCTTAGGGAGTATCATAATAAACCGATGTTCTTATTGGGGGGTAAAGCGTATGCGAATACTGTTTCAGGGCGACTCCATCACCGATGGCGGGCGCTACAAGGACGAGGCCAAACGATGGGATCTGAACCATCAGATCGGCCACGCCTATCCTTACGTGATCACTTCGCTTTTGGGCGCGACCCGGGCAGGCGAGTGCTTTGAATTCATCAATCGCGGCGTATCCGGCGACACGGCCGCACGCATGTACGCGCGCTGGCGGCAGGACGCCCTGTGTCTGAAGCCGGATCTGATCAGCATCCTGATCGGCGTAAACGATGTGTGCTCCTACGTGCAGGACGGCTCTGGCAGCCCGCCGGAGCGCTTTGAAAAGCTCTACAGACTGGCGCTGGACGAAGCGCTGGAGGAAAACAAGGACATAAAGCTCGTGCTGATGGAGCCGTTTATCTTAAAGCGCGGCGACCTGGACGAAACCTGGACAAAGCGCGCGGCGCTGATGCCCGAATATCAGGCCGTCACCCGGCGCGTAGCGCAGGACTACGGCGCGGTGTTTGTGCCCACGCAGGAGAAGTTGGACGCCCTCTGCCAGCAGCGGGACGCCTCCTACTGGGTATGGGACGGCTGCCACCCCACAGAGGCGGGGCACGGGGTTTTGGCGCTGGAATGGATGCGCCGAACCGGTCTTATGCCCAAATTCTAAGCCTTCCCCACGCAAAAAGCGGCAGTGCTTTACTGCCGCTTTTTGCTTTTGTGCGGGCGCATGAGGTCGTCGCCGTCCGTAGCCATCAGATCGCCGTCGTCGGTGAGCGAGCCTCTGGATGGCGCTTTATGCGCGGGGGCCGCTTCGATGCGCTTGGGGATATAAGTCGAGGGCTTGCGCGCGGGCGCCGGATCGGCGGCGCGCTTTTGCTTTTTTTCGACCAGAGCGTCGTCCACCACCATGCGCTTTTTGGCAAACCACCACCAGTGGGGCTTCCAGCGCTGCATATAGATGATGACGTTCAGCGCCGTGCCGCCCACAAGCAGGATAATGAGCAGGCCCTTCCAGCTGACGCTCAAAAAGCTGCTGGTCGAGCCCAGCAGTTTTGTGGACAGCGGAGTGATCAGGGACTGCGCAAGGTCCAGCGCCCACTCGACGAGGCGGGCAAAAAAGCTGACGACGTTCTGACTACTCATCTGAGACCTCTTGCGTCAAATCGTCCGGCGCGGCGCTCACGGGGCTGATGTTTACCGTCATGTAGACGCTGCGGGCAGAGGAGTATTTAAAGTCGTCCAGCTGCGGGATGGGCAGCGTCTTTGAAAACGACGCGCTGACCTCCGCGCTTTCGGGGATATCCAGGGGCAGGTAGTCCATCGCGTCCAGCAGCTCGCCCTCTCCCGCCACGGTCACCTGCGCGGGCTGGAAGCTGATGGAATCGATGCGGTACCCCTCCGCTACCTTGATCTGCGAGGGATCGGCATAGAAGCCCAGCGCCTTCTTGGGGTAGATATCCAGCGACACGTAGCAGGTGTTGGAGGAACGGGTGAGCAGCCTGCTGGTGACCGGCGCGTCGTTTGCGTCCACCAGCCCCAGCGTGAGGGAGCGGCGGATCGTGCCCGTGCGTCCCTGCGCGTCCACCTCCACCTGGGCCTTGGACACCGTCTGCACAAGGGAAGCCGGGCCGGATACGGTGATCTGCTCCGGATTTAGGGAGACCTGGCTTTCGCCATACCAGTAGGCGTCGGTGTCCTCGTTCAAAAACACCGGCTCCACGCTGATGACGCGGCTGTCAAGGTTATCGATGGTGACCGAGATGGTTGCAGGAGAGATGCTGGTGACGGTACCGTAGGTGCTGGTCGCAACCAGCGGGACCTCGTACACGCCCGGCGCGCGAATGCCGGTGTAATCGGGCGTCACGCGGATGTTTCGGGCTGTCAGGCGCGAGTACTGGCTTTGCGGCAGCTCCACGCTGACCTCCACGGCGCTTGCGTAGTCCGCGGCGACATCGGTCGCGGCGGCTAAGGTATAGCTGGACAGCGCGCTGGCGCTGAGCGAGGTTACGGAAATGCCGCTGATCGTCCTGGTTCGCGTAAGGCTCGGGGTAGTGGAAATGATGTACGTCCACAAAAGCACCGCAAGCAAAAGGCTCAATAGCTTTAGCCACAGCCTTCGGGTCATGATGCCCCAAAGGCCCTTTAACAGGCGCGGCAGCACAGTTTTGATCTGGGAAAAGAAGCTTTTCATTCGTCACTGCCCCCTTCCCGGTTGTCTTTTGCGGCCTTGCCGCGTCCAAGCCGAAGGCTTTTGCCAAGCTTTTGGAACACGCCCGCGTTCTGGTTTTCAAACAGCTCGCTTAAGATCTGCGCAAGGGTCTTTGCGTCGATGTAGCGGCTGATGCGCCCCTCGCGGGCGATGGAGATGACGCCGGTCTCCTCGCTTACCACAAGCGCAACGGCGTCCGTGGTCTCGGTGATGCCGATGGCCGCGCGGTGGCGGGTGCCGAGCTCCCGCGAAATATCCGGGTCGTTTGAAAGCTGCAGGATGCACGCTGCTGCCAGGATCCGGCCGTCCCGCACCAGCATCGCGCCGTCGTGCAGGGGGGTATTGGGTTCAAAAATGTTTTCGATCAGGGGAGCTGTGATGTCCGCGTTGACCTGCGTGCCGGTATCGGCAAATTCCCGAAGGCCGGTTTTGCGCTCAAACACGATCAGCGCGCCGATGCGCTTGCGCGACATGTCGGTAGCCGCAGTCACAAGCTCGCTTACGACCTTGCCAGTGTTGATCTGCGCGTGGGAGGCGTTGGGAGCGTTTATGAAGGAGGAGCGGCCCAGCTGCTCCAGCGCCTTTCGCAGCTCCGGCTGAAACAGGATGACCAGCACCACGACGCCGGTGTTCAGCACCTGCTGAAGCACCCAGGAAACCACGTTCAGTTGCAGAACGTTTGTAAACCAGGCAAACAGCAGCAAAACGCCCACGCCCTTTATGACGGCGCTGGAGCGCGTGCGGATCATCAGGCGGATCAATTCGTATATGACGATCGCCAGAATGAAGATATCAAGGATGTTTCGCAGGTCAGGCGATTGAAACAGGTTTGAAAACAGGGTCTGCGCAGCCGTACCCAAAAAACCAAGCCGTTCCATTCGTATCACCGCCCCTGTTCATATAGGAATATTATATATCAAAACCGCGCCGATTTGCGCGGATTACAATCATTTAATATTGCCCGCGTTCATTAAATAGGACGCCTGTCGCCTTTTCCCGGTTCCATGAGAAAAAGCGAATTTACGATGTTTTCACAGCGGTCTTTGGATACGAAAAACGACCGGGCAAGCCGGTCGTTTTTAGAAGCATCCATTTCGCGTTCAGATTTCGGCGATGGCCTCGATCTCGACCAGCGCGCCCTTGGGCAGGGCGGATACCTCGATGCAGCTGCGCGCGGGATTGCCCGTAAAGTGCGCGGCGTAGACCTCGTTGAAGGCCGCAAAATCGCCCATGTTCTTCAAAAAGCAGGTGGTCTTAACAACCCGGTCAAGCCCGCTTCCCGCAGCCTCGAGCACGGCGGCGAGGTTTTCAATGGCTCTTAAGGCCTGCTGCTGTATGCTGCCCTCTGCCATCAGGCCGCTGTCGGGATCCAGCGGGATCTGCCCCGAGGTGTAGACCATGCCGCCTGCGCGGATCGCCTGGGAATAGGGGCCGATCGCGGCGGGAGCTTTGGTGGTGTGAATGATATCCATCGTTTTCTCCTTGTGCTTAGATGATTTTCGACAGGAAGCTTTTGGTTCTGGGGTTTTGCGCATTCGTAAAGATCTGCTCCGGCGTGCCCTGCTCGATCAGCTTGCCGCTGTCCATGAACAGCACCCTGTCCCCCACCTCCCGGGCAAAGCCCATTTCGTGGGTGACGACGACCATGGTCATGCCGCTGCGCGCAAGGTTTTTCATGACCTCCAGCACCTCGCCGACCATTTCCGGGTCGAGGGCGCTGGTGGGCTCGTCAAAGAGCATGACGTCCGGCTTCATGCAAAGCGCGCGCACGATGGCCACGCGCTGCTTCTGGCCGCCGCTGAGCTGGTTGGGGTAGGCGCTGGCGCGGTCCTTTAGGCCCACGCGGTCCAATAGCTCCAGAGCCTCGCGCTCCGCCTCTTCCCGGGGAACGTTTTTCAGTTTCATCGGCGCGATGGTCATGTTCCTCAGGATCGTCATATGGGGAAAGAGGTTAAAGTGCTGGAACACCATGCCCATGCGCTGGCGGTGGAGGTTGATGTTTACGCCGGAAGAGGCGATGTCCACCCCTTCAAAGATGACCTGCCCGTGGGTGGGGCGATCCAGCAGGTTCAAACAGCGCAGAAACGTGCTTTTGCCGCTGCCGGAGGGGCCGATCACCACCACGACCTCGCCGCGCATGATGTCCGCGTCCACGCCGTTCAAGGCGCGGATGCTTCCGCCCGCAAAATGCTTTTCCAGAGCGCGCACGGAGATGAGCGCCTCGGAAGCCGGATTACTTGTGCTCACTTGAACGCAGCCTCCTTTCCAGCAATGCGACGAGCTTGGTAAAGAACATGACCACCGCAAGGTAGATCAGCGCCACCGCGATCAGCGGCATAAACGGCGAATAGGTGACGCCGCGGATGATGTCGCCGCCCTTGTTCAGATCCTTGACCGCGACGTAGCCGGAAACGGAGGTTTCCTTGAGCAGCGCGATAAACTCGTTGGCCAGCGCGGGCAGGATGTTTTTGAAGGTCTGCGGCATGATGATGTACATCATCGTCTGGGTATAATTGAAGCCCAGGGACGCGCCGGCCTCAAACTGACCGTTGTCGATGCTCATGATGCCGCCGCGCACGATCTCGGCAACATACGCGCCGGAATTGATGCCAAAGGCCAAGATGGCGCTGACGGTGCCGTTTGAGGCGGAAGCAAAGATGATCAGGTACATGATCAGCAATTGCACCATGACCGGGGTCCCGCGAATGACGGTAAGGTACACGCCGCACAGCTTGTCCACAGCCTTCAGGCAGGCCTTGCCAAGGCCGGGGCGCATGTTTTCGTGATTCTTTTCCCAGGTGGAGCGCACGATCGCGACCAGCGCGCCAAGCACCACGCCCATCAGGCCGCTCAGCAGCGTGATCAGCATCGTGGTGCCAAGGCCCTTTAAGAGGTACTGCCATCTGGAGTCATCCAAAAAGTTCAGCTTGAACTGCGCTACCAGACTGTGCAGCTGCTTGCCGGGCGCTATTTTGGATACGGTGTCGTAGACGTTCAGCTGCAGCTGGGTGGCATCGTAGTCCTCCGGATGGGTAAACTCCGCGCAGATGAACAGCTCGTCATAGGGAGAGCGCAAAAGCACCTGCGTCGTCTCCCCCACCTGCTTAAGATACCCCTCATAGCTTAGCTTTGCCTTGGCCGCGGCCTTGGCGCTGCCGTCCTGCGGGTAGGTAAAGCGCGTTTTTGCAAAGCCCTGCGCGGCAAGCGTTTCTTCGCTGCCAGGATAAGCGTACACGCTTACAAGCACCTGTTCGCCGCCGCGTTTGCTGAAATCAAACTGCGTGGTCAGGGCGTCGCCGTCTCTGTCCGCGGCGTCCTTTACCGCGGTAAAGCCGGAGGGCAGGGACACGTCTGCGAGCTTTACGTATCTTTCCTCCTCGGGAAGATACGCACTGAGCGCGGTGGACTTTACGCCCTGAAGGCTGCGGACGACTTCATAGGGGTAGCCCTGCGCGCCCAAGGTCTCCTCGTATGGTCCGCCCGTAACGTACAATAGGCCGTCGCTTCCGATGCGGGCGTCCTTCTCCTCGATCAGGTACTCCCCGTCCGCGAGGCTCAGCTTGTAGCGCAGGTTCACCTTCAGGGTATCCGCGCCCGCAAACAGTGTCCAATAGCCGATCGCGCACACAAGCGCGGCGGCCAGCACCCAGACCAGGGCCGTGAGCGCGCGTTTTCGCTTTGTGTTCATTTTTCTCCAATCATGCTCAAAATGAAGGAGCCGTGCAGCCCCTTCATTTTGAGACCAATCAATTTAGTCGATGATACTTTTCCGGAAGCGAAGCCTTATTCCTCTACGGGAATGTAGTAGGCGATGATCTCGGCGATGGTGCCGTCCTCGATCAGCTCCTCCAGGGCCGCATTGATCTTTTCCAGCAGCTCGGTGTTTTCAAGGGCGATGGCGATGGCGTATTCCTCTTCGCTGTAGTCGGTGTCCAGCAGCTTCAGGCCCTCGTTGGCTTCGACAAACGCCTTGGCGGGGTTATTGTCGATAACGACGCAGTCCAGCTTGCCCGCAACAAGCGCCGCAACGGCGTCCGCGCCGGTCAGGAACTGGCTTACGGCATCCGCGCCGAAGTCGTCGCTGCAGTAGATGTCGCCCGTGGTGCCCTGCTGCACGCCGATTTTGTAGCTTGCGCCCTCGACGTAGAGGTCGTCAAGGCAGGTGATGGGGCTGTTTTCGGGAACGATGATGGACTGTACGCCGATGGCGTAGGTGATGGTGAAGTTGACGTTTTGCTCCCTCTCAGGGGTTTTGGTCATGCCGGCCATGGCGAAATCGATCTTGCCGGAGGCCACGGCGGAAATCAGACCGTCAAAGTTCATATCCAGGATTTCGAGGTCGTAGCCCAGCTTTTCGCAGATGGCGGCGGCGATCTCGGCGTCGATGCCTACGATCGTTTCATCCTCGTAGAACTCATAGGGCGGGAAAGCGGCGTTGGTGCCCATGGTGAGCGTATCGGCCAGGGCGCAGGTGCCCAGCAACATAACGATCGCGGTAACAAGAGCGATGAGCTTTTTCATGAAGGTATCCTCCCGATGTTTAAGTATGCATGGATTATACATCCACCGGCGCATATATGCAAGAGATTCAGGGAATATTTAACATAATATGCACAATTATCTGTATATATATGCAATTATTCAAAATCGTGCTTCGGATCGTCGTACATCTTGAAGTCGTAGGAGTTGTCCCCCAATCTCTTATGCCAACGGATAGTGCAGTTGTCCAGAAGGTCGAGAGTTGGGTCTTCTTCAGTTTTATTCATTATGTCTTCGACCATGCCTTTTTTTCTGCACTCCACAATGCAGGGATGCAATCGGAGCGCAAGGCTCTTGTGCATGCCGTCCTTGTCTCGTCCCGGGAGATCCTTATAATAAGCTTCCTGATCCTCGTTTGGACAATGAAAGCCCCGCGTGCGCATAAATGCGTTCCAGCGGCGATGCTCGAGCCACGAAAGCGTATTTCTCGTAGTTCTTTCAAAGCCCCCGTTCACGGCCTTTTCCCTGTACTCGTCCACGCTGGCACAGCCCACCGAAAAAGCCTTATAGCTGACGTGGATCGCACGCGCGACATCGGACCAGTAGGCGTACATGTCCTTAAGATAGCGGCTTTCATCCCCCTGCTTCTCGTCGATGACCTTCTGATAGGCATTGTGCACCCGAAGCGCGTTATCCCTGTGTTTTAAAAGATGCCTGTAATCATAGGTGTCGTCCAGCGAGCCGAAGGGGACGATGCGGGCGCGGTACAGATCGTCCGGTCTGTCCTGAGAGCGCCTGCCTTTTTCGCCGTACAGCTCTTCAAGCGCGTTTGTCAGATCGTCGTTGTAGATGGCGCAGGCGATGGGCACCTTGCTTCGGTGCAGATCCGTGTCATTTTCAGTCGCCTTAAAGCATCTTGCCTCTTTGCCCTTGATGGTTACGCAGCGCGCGATCAGCTCCGCCATTTCAAGGTTTTCTTCATCGGAACCGAGGGTGACTGCAAAATAGTCTGCTTTAAAGAGGTCATGCTCTTTGAGCAGATTATACATATCCACCTCCCGCGTATCGGCTTGAACATATTCCAGCCTGCAATAAGCGCTCGCTCTTTCTTCTTTGGCTTTGCTAATGGTAAGCAACTCGGCAAATCTTTTGTAATCCTGCCTTAGCGGTCCACGGACGGTGTTAAGAATATCGCTATTGATGCTGTTCAGTTTTTTGATGAAATCCTTCTGCTCATCCTTCGACACCACCGTGATGTGCAGTTGGCGCTCATCAAGATCCCCATTGCTCTTCTTGCACAGCGTTTGCCCGCACCAGTAGGTGGCCAAAAGCATTTCCATGCCAATGAAGCCGGAGCCAAAGATCACAACGTTCAGTTCTTTGTCCTCCGGATGTATGGCCGTGTAAAGCGGGGTATTGGCAAGCAGCTCGTATACCAGCGTTTGGTGCTTGTTGATGTTCTTGATCCTGGGCGTTCTGCTTTTCAGATGCGCCCGGACGGAGTCCTGTATCATTTTGACGACCGGCATGGCGGAATCGTCTTCTGAGAAGATGTATATTTCATCGTCCTTGGAGAGGTGCGTCATCCGTTTCCCGGTGGTAAAGGCCGACAGAGCCTGAAGGTTTTCCTCCTCCTTGGCGTCCATCAGAAAGAAATGTTTTCCGCTGCGTCTGGGAAGCGGCAAAGCCGGAAGGTCGTCCCTGAGACAGACCGCGCCGAGATTGAGCGCCTGTTCCTTAAGCTCGCTGGTCACGACATCCTCGTTGTCCTCGGAAACGTCGCAAAAGACCAGGAGCGCGTTTTTGGTTCTTCTGTCGCCTGCGCGCACGCTTCTGGCCAGCGCAAGCGATTCCTGATTGATGGCGGAGAAATAGTAGATCTGCTTCCAAACCGCAAGGTATTTGAACCAAAGCTTGAGGCGCGGGAAGATCTTGGACAGCACCGTCAGCAAAACGCCGGCGCTGGTCAGCGCGCACAGCGCATTTTGGATGCTGCTTATGATCGCGTAGAGATCGGTGCGCCACGCGCTTTGCCAGACCTGTTCCACCAGGAACATGCCGTTTGTCAGATATTCGGTATAGCCTTCATCGAGGCTGAAGGTCTGGAAGGTGTGCAAAAGGCTGTTTGCCGCTTCCAAAAAAGCGCTGTCCAGCCCGCCGATCCCGTCCGCGTCCGAAATGACGTTCATGCCTACGGCAAAGCGGTTCAAAAATACAGCCGCAAGCAGCATGAGCGCGGGCAAAAGGAGCCTTCTTTGAAAGCTCACGCGGTGCCCGCGCCGCAAAGACATGACGATAAAATAAAGCACCGCCAGCGCGAGCAGCGCGCCGCTTCCATACAGCAACGCCTCACACAGCGGTGCGTTCATATTTTCGACCAGGCGGGGAGATGCGTACTCCATATAACTACCTCCGGGCATCCTCATCCAGGGCTTCGATCAGAAAGCTAACGGGTCTAAAGCCGTCGTTGCAGGAGAGCATGGCGGCCCTGGGGTTTTTCATCCAGCCGTCGTAGAGGCCTTGTCCTCCGCTGGAGAGCGCGAGCACGAAGGGCGAAAGCGTGTCCCAGGCGCTTTGGCAAAAGCCCTGCGGCCTTTGCCAGCCCTCGCAGACGAAGGTCTGCCCTGCTTGCATATCGCAGGCGTGCTCGATGGGGTTTTCGTATTTTTCGATCAGGTCGTCGTATCTGGCGACGCGCATGACCGTGATCTTTACCCTTTTCATGCTTTGGGCCGCAGGGCCTTTTTGAGCTCGAAGTACACCCTTTCGGCCAGCTTCTGGTAGCCCAGCTCCGTCATGTGCAGGCCGTCGTTTTGCTGGAACCAGTCCTCAAAGCCCGGCTGCAGTCGGGGGTCTAAATAAATGTCGATCAGCGGCAGCTTTTGCCGCGCTGCCTCGGCGCGGGCAAAGAGCACCGCCTGCTCCACCTGCGGGGCGTAGCCGCAGTTGGACCATTTGGGGTCGGTGGTCGCGTGCGGCGGCGTAAGCAGGAAGATCTGGGCCCTTGGCGCGTCCCGGCGCACGCGGGAAATGAGCTGGGTATAGGCGCGGTTTTCGTCGGTGTCGTTAGTTGCGCTCATGCCGCCGTTTGTGCCAAGCATGAGAAGCACCGCATCTGCGTCCTTTACGTCCACATGGCCCTCGTCATAGTAGCGAAGGAAAGTGGAAGCCCTGTAGCCGCACTTGCCGAAGTTTTTGACCTTGCAGCCCATGAAGCGGGCAAGAAAGTACGGGTAGCCCTTTTCCTGCACGTTTGCGATGCCGTGCTTGCCCCATACGCCGTAATCGCCCTCGGTCAGGCTGTCGCCGAGGCAGGCGAGGATCATAAGCGATCCCCCATGGCGTCCATCCAGCGCCGGGCGATCAGCTCGTGGCCGTGGCTGGAGGGATGCACGCCGTCGTACAGCCACCAGGAGGGCCGGGCCTTCTCGCAGGCTTCGTCAAACGCCTTTTGCAGGGGAACGAACACCGCGCCGTGCTTTTCGGCTACGCGGCGGGAGGCCTGCGCGCGCAGGGCGGTCTCGTCGTGGAAAAAGCGCCAGGCGTCCGGATGCTCCGGGCTGTCGTTGGTCGCGCCGCCGGGCAGCACGAAGGGCTCCAGCACCACGAGGGTGACGCCGGGCAATTCGTCCTTCAGCTCCTGCAAAAGCCAGTCGTACACGCGCTCAAATTTAGGCGCGGCCACGCCGTTTCCGCTGCCCAGCTCGTGCCAGACGTCGTTGATGCCGATGAGGATGCTGACGATGTCGGGCTTCAATTGCACGATGTCGCGCCGCATGCGGGCGTATACGTCCACGATCCTGTCGCCGCTGACGCCGCGGTTCAGGCACTCGTACTGACCCGGCAGATCCACGCCCAGGCGGGCCTTGATGAGGGTCGGATAGCCATTTCCGGGATACTCGTCGTGCTGACGGTTTCGCTGGGCGTCGGTGATGGAATCGCCCTGAAAAACGATGCGCTTCATTTTAATTCTCCTTACAGCTTGGTGAAGGGAAGGGTCTGGTCATAATCTTCGATGGTGGCCTTTTTGATGCGCTGCGGGGCAAGGGGCCGGTCGCTGCGGTCGGTGGCGGTCGAAGCGATCTTGTCCACCGCGTCCATGCCCTCGATCACCTTGCCGAAGGCGGCGTAGCTGCCGTCCAGATGCGGCGCGTCCGCGTGCATGATGAAGAACTGGCTGCCAGCGCTGTCGGGATGGGAGGAGCGCGCCAT
>CADBNW010000015.1 GCA_902796025.1 uncultured Eubacteriales bacterium | reverse complement strand
TTGGACATATACATACCTCCTAAAAATATCGTGCCGCAAATACATCGGCACGAAAAGCAGATATGTACATGCTCCCTACGCCGGTATTATCCGTATCAGGTTTAGGGTTCAGGCATTGCCTGTCTCAGCCTCTCAGCACCCCTGATGCTCTGCGGTCGTATGCATTATAGTAACGCTTAAGACTTCTGTCAAGAAACGCTGCGTCAAATACAGTATTTTTACACAGCGCCGCACTGCTGCCTTCGGCAAAAAGGCCCGGCGCCTGCTCAGTTATTCCACATTTTACACCTTCGTGATGTTAAACGCGGATCAAGGGTGTATAATTATCCTGCGGCGGTATCAATATCGAACCGCACAGGCGTTCCCCAATTTAATTTCGTAGGGTATCCACAGTGAACCCGAGCGGAGGTGCAACATGAAACGGCTTTCCATTCGAGAATTCGTCCTTCTCTCCCTGATGATCGCATTGCTGATCGCGCTTGCGTACATCAACATTCCCCAGCCCGCGGGGCTTTCCATCACCTTCAACATGATCCCCGTGGCCATCGCCGCCATCACCGTAGGCCCCCTTGGCGGCGGCATCGTCGGGGGAGCTTTCGGCCTGATCAGCTTTTTGCAGTGCTTTGGCATCTGCGGCTCGTCCGCCATGGGCGCGGCGCTTGCTCAGGTCAGTCCCTTTTTGTGCTTCGTGCAGCGCTTTTTCCCGCGCCTGATCGACGGACTGGCGCTGGGGTATCTTTTCCGCCTGCTGCACGGCCGCATAAACGTCCCGACCCTCTGCGGCCTGATCGGCTTTCTGGCCGCGTTTCTGAACACGCTGCTTTTCATGAGCGCGCTGGTTTTGCTGTTTGGCAATACCGAATATATGCAAAACAGCATGGCCGGGCGCGGGATGCTCACCTACATCGTGGCGGCAGTCGGCATAAACGGCGTAGTGGAGATGGCGGTTTCCACCCTGCTGACCGGCGCTGTGGGCACGGCACTTTACAAGGCGGGCTACATCAAGGCAGCGAAGGCGCAATAGCGCAAGGAGCAAACGCATGATACTCACCCTGGACATCGGCAACACCAACATCAAAACCGCGCTTTTTGAGGGGCTGGAGCTCATCAAGTATTGGCGCATTTCCACCAATCGCACGCAGACCAGCGACGAGTACGGCATGACGCTGATCAACCTGTTCAGGTATAACGGCTTGCATCCCGAGGACGTGGAGGGCATCATCATGTCCTCCGTGGTGCCCACGGTAAACTTCACCATCGAGCACATGTGCCAGACCTACTTTGGCATGACGCCCATGATGGTGGCCCCGGGCATCAAAACCGGCATCCACATCAAATACGATAACCCAAAGGAGCTGGGCAGCGACCGCATCGCAAACGCCGTGGCCAGCTGGGAGCTCTACGGCGGGCCCTGCATCTTTATCGACTTTGGCACCGCCACGAGCTTTGGCGTGGTCAGCGGTCAGGGCGAGTTTCTGGGCGGCGCGATCGTACCGGGCCTGAAGGTCACGGCTGACGCCATCGTCGACAGGACCGCCAAGCTGCCGCGCTTTGAATTGATCAAGCCCCTCTCCGTCATCGGCAAAAACACCGTGACCAACCTTCAAAGCGGTATCCTCTACGGCCACATCGGCATGGTCAAGTACCTGATCTCCCGCATGAAGGAGGAGATCGGCAGCGACTGCCGCGTCATCGCGACCGGCGGCATGGCGCTGCTCGTTCGGGACGACGCGCCGGAAATCAACGTCCTGGACGGCCTCCTTACCTTAAAGGGCTTAAGCCTCATCTACGCCAAAAACAAACAGGGGGTATAAGATGAATTTTATCATGCGCAATGGCAAGCGCTACCGGATCGTGGACGGGAAAGCCTACGCGCTTATGCTGCTGGAAAGCGGCGCGCGCAGCTTCCCTGCCCGAAAATCCGAGTGTGTGCTCGCGCGCCCCGCGATCGAGGGCGAGGAGATCCTCACCTACATCCAAAACGGTCAGCTGGAGGCGCCGGAGGTCGGCCAGGCCGGATGCTGGCATCTCACCCGCTGCGACGGGGAGGGGCGGCCCCGCGTGGACGCCTTCGGCCACAAAAACGTGTGGCAGGTGGACGACGCGACCTTCCGCAAAAAGTACGACTGGGAGCACATGCGCCCGTCGGACGGCTTTACCCGCCCCCGCGGCGGGCTCCAGCGCTTCGTGCGCGTATCTGAGGACATCGCGATCCCCAAGCCCTGGGGCGAAAACGGCAGCACCGCCTATCAGACCCTGGACGCAAACGGCTATCTGAACGTCACCGACCTGGAGGACGTGTACGGGGTCGCCGAGGCAGAGTTTTCGGCGCTGTACGAGAGGGCGTAGCTGTTAGCTGTTAGCTAATAGCTGAAAGCTGGTAGAGGATCGGATATCAACAGGCGAAGCAATGCAGCTTTGGTCGCCTTTCAGCCTCGTTTACAAACTACTCTATTCAAAAATGGAGGTATTTTATATGCATATCGCAGTCAGCTCCTACAGCTTTTCTCAGGCCATGGGCGACGGCCGCATGACCATTCAGGACACCATCCCCAAGGCGAAGGCCATGGGCTTCGAGGGCATCGAGATCGTGCGCGGCGGCCAGAGCAATCAGGAAATGCGCAGCCTGGCCGCAGAGCTTCGCAAGATCTCTGACGGCGAGGGCCTGCCGATCATCGCCTACATGGTGGGCGCGGACTTCCTCAAAAATGGGCTGGACGCGCAGGTGGAGCAGCTAAGGCGCGACGCTGAGGTCGCGGCGATCCTGGGCGCAAAGCGCATGCGCCACGATTCCACCGGCGGCACGGATGCAAACGGCAAAAAATACAGCGTGGACGAGGCGCTGCCCATCGTGGCGGAGGGCTACCGGCGCGTGACGGAGTTCGCCGCGGGCATCGGCGTGCACACCATGATCGAGAACCACGGCCAGTTCTTCCAGCATTCCAGCCGCGTGAAGCGCCTGATCGACGCGGTGGATCACCCGAACTTCGGCTGGCTGGTGGATATGGGCAACTTCCTCTGCGCAGACGAAAAGCCCACCGACGCCTTAAAGACCGCAGCGCCCTACGCGGTGCACGCCCACGCCAAGGACTTCCACTATAAGGCGGCGGGCGAGTATGTGCCGCCTCAGGGCTGGTTTGGCACGGCTGGCGGCAACTTCCTGCGCGGCGCGATCGTGGGCCATGGCATCGTAAACGTGCCCGAATGCCTCAAGATGCTGCGCGCGGCCGGCTATGACAAGTGGCTGAGCGTCGAGTTCGAGGGCATGGAGGACTGCATCAAGGCCCTGGAATATGACATCAAAAACCTTAAGGAGATGCTCGCTTGACGCTTAAGCCCATCGCGCGCATCGAAAACGATTTTCCCACCAAGTTCGGCCTTCCAAGGCAGAGTGGGCTGAACCCGCAGCTTTTCAGCCGCGTGCAGCCCGTAGGGGAGTACGCCCGGCAGGAGTACTGGCGGGGGCTTGAGGAATTCAGCCACCTGTGGCTGATCTGGGGCTTCGATGTTCCGCCTGTGGCCAACGCCACCGTGCGCCCGCCCCGCCTTGGCGGCAACGAGCGCCGGGGCGTGTTTGCGACGCGCTCTCCCTTTCGCCCAAACCCGCTGGGGCTCACCGTGGTAAAGCTGGAAGGACTGGAGCATGGAGACGGCGGGATAAGCCTTCTCGTGTCCGGCGCGGACATGAAAAGCGGCACGCTCATCTACGACATAAAGCCCTATATCCCGTATGCGGACAGCGTGCCTGAGGCCCTTGGCGGCTTTGCAAGCGCCCACGCGGCAGACCGGCTGAACGTCGTGTTTCCCCCTGAGCTGCAAAGCAGGATCCCTTCGGACAAGCTGCCCGCCCTCATCGAAAGCCTGCGCGAGGATCCGCGCCCCCAGTATCAAAATGATCCTTTGCGCACCTACGGCTTTGCCTACGCGGGGCGGGACGTGCGCTTTCGCGTGGAGGGGGATACGCTGCGGGTGGTGGAGATCGTTTAATAAAGTATTCTAGTTTGCTGAGGTGAAACGTTCATGGCATCCAAGACCAAAAACAGATCCCATAAACAAAAAAAGCGCACCGGCACCGGTACGATCGTCGTAGTGTGCGCGATCGTTGCCGCGCTCGTGGTCGCTGGCATTTTGATTCTGCCCGGCCTTTTCCAAAAGGGCTATACTCCAGATAACGAGACCGACCCCATCGCGACCATCACCCTGCAAAACGGCAAAAAGATCATCGCGGAGCTCTACCCGGACAAGGCCCCCAACACCGTGGCCAACTTCGTGGAGCTTGCAAACAAGGGCTTTTACGACGGCCTCACCTTCCACCGCGTCATCAGCGGCTTTATGATCCAGGGCGGCGACCCGGACGGCGTCGGCACCGGCGGCCCGGGCTACAGCATCCGGGGCGAGTTTGCAAGCAACGGCTTTGCGCAAAACGACATAAAGCACGTCCGCGGCGTCCTCTCCATGGCGCGCGCGCAGGCGTTTGACAGCGCAGGCAGCCAGTTCTTCATCATGCACGCGGACGCCAATTACCTGGACGGCGCGTATGCCGCCTTTGGCCGGGTGCTCGATGGCATGGAGGCCGTGGACGCCATCGCCGCGACCCAGACCAACCCCCAGAATAATCGGCCCCTCACCCCGCAGGTCATCAAATCCATTCGCGTGGATACCAAGGGCGTAAGCTACACAGTGGAAAAAATTGGAGGACAGTAAGATGAAAAATCCCATCGTGACCTTTGAAATGGAAGACGGCGGCGTCATCAAGGCGGAGCTCTACCCCGAGACCGCGCCCCAGAGCGCCGGAAACTTCGCGGCGCTGGTCAAGAGCGGCTTTTACGACGGCCTCATCTTTCACCGCGTCATCAGCGGCTTCATGATCCAGGGCGGCGATCCCACCGGCACCGGCATGGGCGGCCCCGGCTACCGCATCAAGGGCGAGTTTGCCAGAAACGGCTTTGACAATCCCCTCAGGCACACCCGCGGCGTGCTCTCCATGGCGCGCTCCTCCCATCCCGACAGCGCTGGCAGCCAGTTCTTCATCATGCACGCGGACGCGCCGCATCTGGACGGCAGCTACGCGGCCTTCGGCAAGGTCATCGAGGGCATGGAC
>CADBNW010000014.1 GCA_902796025.1 uncultured Eubacteriales bacterium | reverse complement strand
TGCACGGTCATTTCCGTAGTGGAAACTTTCTTCAGCCCCGCTTCCTCCTGCCGCGAGAGCTTTGGCAAAAACGCGTCGCAGGAGACGAACTCTGCGCCCGTTGCGGCGATTTTTTCTTTGAATTCGTTGAACGAATAGAAGCGGACCGCGTTTCCCCGTTTTACCAGCTCCGCGGCGACCGGCAGCATGGGATTTGTATGACCGTGCGCGGGAATACAGAAAAAGGCGATTTTCTTCATTCCTTCTCACCGTCCGGATTCAGAAAGGCTGCCCCGAACAATTCCGCAAACGCGCTTTTCGGGGGAATGGCGATCCCGCGCTGCACGTCGCCAAGCAGCAGCAGCGTATCGCCGGGCTCGATCCCAAAAATCTCCCGCGCCTGCTTCGGAATGACGATCTGCCCCTTTTCCCCGACGGTAGCCGTCCATGCATATTTCCCTTCCGGTGCTTTCATGATGCCGCCTCCAAAGTATGATTTGTATAATAAATTATACTTACTTCGCGCGGATTTGTCAAGAAGGAAAAAGGGCGGCGGCGATTATCCCATGCAGAAAACAGGATCGCGGCGGGGAAGCCACACAAGGGATTTTCAGGTCATGAGCCCCAGGATTTCTTTCGTCCTTGCCCGCCTTTCAGGGCAAAATAAAAAGAGCGGACTGACTCGCAAAATCAGATCGCTCTTAATCTGCGTGCAATTGCGTATGACTTTTGCCGCGTCCTATGGAACCGTAATGTTGATCTGGTTTTCATCCGGCAGACGGTGAGCCCTGAAATACGCGTTTTCAAGCGGGATCCAGCGCTCGTAGAACATGCGCAGCGAAGATATCGTTTCGCGGCGTCGGAGGCGCTTTTCCCGGATGCTCCATGGCGCGTCCAGAAATAGTTTTACATCCGCGGCCTGACGAATCGGCGGAAGGTTACAGTAGCAGCCTTCAATAATCAATGTCTTGCTGTCTGGCAGTGATTGCCAAGCCAGCAGGCAGTCTGAAGCACAGTCGTATTTGCGGCAGAGTATTTTCCTGCCTTGCTTCCACGGTTCCACGATTTCTTCGGTCAAGCGTTCGACGTCGCAGTTCCCCCCGGGGATCGCGAGGCGCTCGCGCGTTTTCTGAGCGTGCGGCACCACGTAATCGTCCGTATGAATGAGCGCCGCGCTGAAAACCCGGGAGAGCTTTTCGGCCAGCGTGGTTTTTCCGGAAGCGCAGGGCCCGTCCAGGGTAATCATCAGGCGGTCCGCCGTCTTCTGCTTTCGGGAAATATGAATAATGGCCTCCATGCAGGGCAGCCAGCCCGTCGCGATCAAGCGATAAGCCGGATGATATCGCTCTTTATAGGCATCCGAATGGGAAGGCAGCCATTTTGCGTTCAGGATACATTCACTGCCTGCATCAAGAAAAAGCGCGCCGTATCGGGAAGAGAGTTCCTCTTTGCAGACGTCGTATACGTCCCGTCTTGTAAAAGCTGTCAAAGGCTCTGAAGTCATCATCAGGCCTGCGATGATCTCGGGCTGAATACCCTCTGCCATCGCCCGCCGCAGATTCAGTCTGCACCAGGAAGGGCTGAGTATCTCATACAGGGGTTCCGAAGGGTCGGGAGATAGCGACGCCATCTCTTCGCGGACGCAGACTGCCGCAGCCTCTGACGAAGACAATAAGTGCCCCGCGCCCAGCATGCCCTGAAATATGAACTTTACGGCATCCTGCCACTCCGGTTCAGGAGATCCGGCATAATGCCGCTCAAGCTGCGCCAGCATTTCGCGGACGAATTTCTGCTTTGTCATCTGCTTCTTCTTTCTGCGCTTTGCGTTTCGCTCAATTCCGGCTCAGCGAGAGGCCTGCCTGCTCCATCGTCATCACAAGGATCGGGATCAGTACCAGCTGCAGAATGATACCCGGTACGGCATCCAGGATGGCGCCTGAAAGAAACAGCTTCCACGAAAACTCGCTGACCGACAGACCTGCCAGAAAGATGCGTACAGCGGTCCATGCCGCGCGTCCCGCGATCATGGAGATCAGTAAAACGACGTATATCATCGCTTTTTTGTCAGGCAGCCTCTGCCTCAGCCAGCCGCTCATGCCCCCATACACTGCAAGCTCAAACGCCATGGCAATCGCGGTCGGAATCATGGGCGGCATACCAAACGTCACTGAGCGCAAAAGAGGCGCTATGAAGCCCACGGCAAGACCAAACTGCCAACCGCACATGAATCCGCACAGTATGGCCGGTATGTGCATCGGCAGCAGCATGGAACCGATCTGCGGCACTTGTCCGGTCACGAACGGAAGCACCATGGCGATTGCCAGATACAGCGCCGCGTAGGTGAATTTGCGGACCCTTTGGGAATCCATGTTCCGTTTGAACTCTGACTTACTCACTTTTTTCCATCAGGCTGCGGATATGCTCCACCGCGTCGTCCAGTATGGCCGCCGAGCCCTTCACGACTCCGGCGACGTAGGTATTGCACAGGTTCATCGGGATCAATACGCGGTACGCCAGGCTGGAAGCCACGGCATTTGCCATGGCCGGGGAGATTTCTCCCATCATCGCGTCCGCTGTTGCGATGCCAAACGGGCCGACGATGATGTTGGCTGTGCGGCAGGCGACGATGACGGCGTTTTCCCCTGTGGCAAGCTGATCTGCGCAGCCTGAGGCCAGCATGTTTTCGGTGGCGATGCTGTTCGTTCCCACGGCAGTTATCACCGCTGCAGGGCAGGTTTTGCGTATGCTCTCCACAAGCTTGCGGCCAAGCCGGCCTCCCTGTCCGTCGATCACCAGAATGTTCATTTTATTCCTCCTTGGCGGTATAGTAGTAAACGCCGCCGGCTGCGCTGCCGGTCGCCTCCTCCATGAGGGCTTTCAGCGCCTCTGAAGGGCTGACGTCGGCCATGACTTCCCTGTTTGCTGTTTTGGCGATCAGCAGCATCACAACAGTCTGTAAATAAGGCTCCTCCAGCAGCTGTTCCGAAATCAGCAGAACTCTTTCGCTTTTGACGGCGTCAATTTTGTCAAAGCCGCTTCGGGCCAGGATTTTTCTGTATTCCGCCCTGGCTGCGTCCAAAGAGAACACGCCGCTGCCCAGTATACTGCTGTCCACGGCTTTTACGATGACGCCCGGGTTTTTACGCGCGATCCAGCCGTCGTCGACACGCAGGTTTTCGCTCAAAAGTCTCGCGGATACGTCATAAGCGCCCGCGTTCAGAATCAGCTCATGCTCCGGTGAAGTCTTGTGCACCGTCAGATGATCCTCTGCCGTCTCCCAATACACGCTTAGCCTTTGACACTCAAACAGGGAACTCATCCTGTCCTGCAAAAGCGCGGTGTAATAGGTATAATAGGATTTCGCCTCATCCGCGTCTTCGGAAACGCCCATCTGCTCGGCTTCCTCTGCCGGCACCGTCTGCGCTGCGCGTTCCTCCGCTTCGTCGTTCAGGCGTGAGGCCTTTTCCCCGGCTTCATCGTCGCTTTGCGCTTTCCCTTCGCCTTCCCCTTCCGCGTTCAGCGCGCGCTCTGTTCCAGGCACAATCTCAACCGCCGCGTTTTCGTCGAATTCCTTGCGCGAGGCTTCGGGGCTGTCTGCTGTTTTGTTTCCGTCCTCTCCGGGAAGGGCCTTCCTGTCCGTTTCCGCCTGCCAGACTTCGCTTTCGCCGGACAGTTCCCGAGCTGCGGTGCCGTTATCGACGGCCGGGCTCTCCTCCGGTCTTAGTCCGCTTGTACGGGTTCGGCAGCCGGTCATGACGGTCAGGGCCAGCAGAATGCAGCACAGGAGCAGTATATTTTTTCCGAATCTACTCATACCCATAAACACTCTTTGTACCTGAGGGAAAGTTTCTGTTTGAGGTCCGCTTTTTCCTGCATGACCTGCTCCGTTTTTTGCAGCAATTCAAGCGCCTGCTGCCGCTGCTCCTCACCGAGCGTATGGTCGCTGTAGGCCGCCTCCTCAAACAGAGCGGCGCAGTCAGCAAAGCGCCTGACATATTCTTCCGGCAGGCGCGCGGCCAACAGCTCAGCCCAGTCACGGTAAGGCCGGTTGCCTGCGCCGTACCCTGTAGCTTCCAGCCACGCGATCACATGCTGAAAGATCGCGCAGATCGCCGCTTTCGTGTCCTTGGCTTCAAACGCCTTTCTCGCGTCGAGGGCCTTTTTCCTGCGCGCGTTCAGCCACAAAAAGGGAGCAAACGGCAGTATGAGCAGCGCCGTTGTCAGCCCAAGCAGCAGCGCAATCCTCAAGTAGTCTATCCGGCTGGGCTTGGATACCTGTTCCTCTTCGACCGTCTCAAGCCGGTATTCTTTTTCGGTCTGAGCGGCATTTTCGCCGTAAAACAGCGATCGCGTATGGACATGCCGCACTTTTGTCTCCTCTTCCGGTGTTTCCTGTACAGCGCCGGACAGATTCTGCGCAAACCGGCTCATAAGGTCGCGCGTTTTTTCAGAGGCCTGCTCTGTTCGAAAGTCAACGCCGGGCCAGAGCAGCGCGACACCTAATGCCACGAGCAGGATAAGGAGGATGATCTGAAGCGCTGCGCCGCTTCTGAAGGGCTGTCTGCTGAGCCAAAGGACATACAGCGCAAACAGCAATACGTTTGCCCATACGGGCAGCGACAAGCCAAAGTATACCTGAATGCTGACGCAGACCGACAGAAGCAGCAGCGCCATCAGCCGGCTTCCCGCTATCAGCGTGAGGGCCACAAGCGAGGCCGCTATACTGCACAGAAGCAGCGCCGCCGGCCAGAGCGGCTGCTTATCCGGCACGCTGAAGTATTCATAGGCGTAAGCGTTCACAGCTTCGCTGGCCGCATAGATCCGGTTAAGCAATCCTTTCCAGGCGTCCTTCGCCTGAGGAATCAGAACAAGCGCCAGAACCGACAGAAGAATGATCGCGATTCCAAGCAATATACCGGGCTTGCGGAAACGTTGGAACGCCGTTTTGTCTGAAGTCTTCTCTTTTCGGATGAGCGTTTGTCCGGGCGTCTCTTCTTTGTCCTGCGGCCTGATCAGCAGCTCATCCCGCTTGGCGGAGAGCTTCCAGTGGATCCTGTTGACCGGGTCTCCCGGTACATACTGCCGGTAGTCGCCGCTTTCTTCGGCTTCCCGGGTAGGAAAAGCTTCGACGCGCTGTTTGGTGTTTTTGGGCTGTTTTGTATTTCGTGAGGCGAACAGCGCTGCGCGCATTCCGGGAAACAGCGGCAGCAGCACAGCGCTGAACAGCACGATGCGCGTGCCTGTATTATTCTCAAAAAAATACAGGCCTGACAACAGTGCGATCGCAACCGCGTAAAGCGATATCCGGCGCTTGCTCATTTCCCGAATAATTCCCTGAAGCCGTGGCGGTCAGGCGTCGGCGTCGTTCCAATCAACGCGTCCAGTACTTGGTCCACGCTCTGCGCCGCATCCGCCTTTAACAGCACTCTGTGCGCGCAAACATCCTTGAATACCGCCTGCACGTCCGGGCCCGTCACATAATCGCGGCCGTCAATGTACGCTTTTGCTTTTGCGGCTCTGTCCAGAAATAGTGCGCCGCGGGGGCTTATGCCGATTTCGACCGCTTCATGCACGCGGGACGCCATCGTCAGATGCGTGATATAATCCAGGATCGCGTCTTTGGACGTCACCTTGGTGACTTCGCTTTGCATTTTGAGAAGTTCATCCTTTGACAGGACACACCTGACCTCTTCCAGCGGGTTTTTCTGCTGCCGGGCGCGCAGCATCTCCATTTGCGCGTCATGGGACGGATATCCCAGCGACAGCCGAAGCATGAACCGATCCATCTGGGCGTAGGGAAGCAGCTGTGTACCGGCAGTCCCTACGCTGTTTTCCGTGGCGATCACCATAAAAGGCTTCTCCATGGGGTAGACATTTGCATCGACCGTTGCCTGCCGCTCTTCCATGGCCTCCAGCAGTGCGGACTGGCTTTTGCTCGACGCCCGGTTGATTTCGTCCCCCAGCAAAAGGTTTGTTCCGTTCAGTATGCCGGGACGATAGGTGAAGCTGCCGCTCGCTTTGTCGTACATCGAAAAACCGACAATATCAGAAGGCATGACATCGGGCGTAAACTGGATGCGCCTGCAGACAAGGCCCATGCTGCGGCTCAGCGCAACGGCAAGCGTGGTCTTCCCGACGCCGGGCACGTCGTCCAGCAGGACGTGGCCGTCTGCCAGCAACGCCATAAGAATCCTGACGATGGTTTCTCTTTTCCCGGAAATGACCTTTTCGATCTCATGAACCGCGCTTTCAAGCTGTGAACGCATCGCTTTTCCTCTCTTCAACAAAAAGGTTGCTGCACAAGTGCAAAGGCCCCGGGGTAGTTTGGAGGGGTCACAACCCCTCCAATAATAATCCGCAGGGGTGGCTCTGCCGCCCCGAGGACGTGATTTTTGCGAAGCAGAGCTTGCCCTGCGAGAGCAAAAATCGCTTCATTGCGGTTTTTGCGCCCGGAAATCTCCGCAGAGATTTCAGCAAAAACTGTTTTCCTGCTGCACATCCGCCTATGGACTGTCGTTTTGAGCAAACAGACTATTCATTCAACATAACCAACCGCTCAAAATGAATCTTTGATTCATTTTGAGCGAGGGGCTGTGCAACAGCCCCCGTCTGCTTTTTTTCACCCTGCAGGCAGCTGCGACTGACCTGCATCCGGGTGACAAGAAGTGCCGATTGCAGCACATCCCTGGACTTATCTCGTTCCGTTCTTTTGAAACAGGGATTATTTCACTGTGATTCTGCCCTGAGGCTCGGCGTAGGCTTCATCGACAACATTTCCAAGCTCTTCGGCCAGATACAGCCAGACGACGTCCCGCACGACCGCGGTGGTAATGGTACTTCTCTCATTCCTCTGCGCAGCCGCTTTGAAGACATAGGAAGAATCCATGCCGTTGAAGTTGGCGTTGCTGGTGATGACCGCATAAACCGCTTCGGGGTCAAAAGCCTGTCCGTTTATTTCCTCGATCGCAACGCGCCCCAGGGACGCGGCCCTGTACCAGTGATCGCCGTAGGCCTCTCCCTTGTCGTAGGCGACGGCCGTATCAACCGTATATTTTAATCCGGAAGCCTGCATGAAAGCGGCGCAGGCAGTGGCGTTGTCTTCGGTGCAGGGCAAGGCCTGCGATGCAGCCTCCAGCGCTTCCAGAAGCTCCGCTCCGCTCATGTAGACGACGGCCACCTTGTTGGGATAGGGCAGAACCTCGGCGAGCTTTTCAGCGCCAAATTTGCCTTCGGTTACATCGGCGCGCAGATTACCGCCGTTCCAAAGCGCCACAATGTGGTCTTCGTCGACATCAACCGACGTAATTCCCGCCGTAACGTCATCTTCTTCAAAGTACCCGTCGATTTTGCCGCTGACCGCGAACCAGCGCAGCGCGTCAGTCCACAAATCGCCAAGGTTCGTCTCGCCCTTGCGGCCCGCGTTGTCGGCGCCGTATAAAACGCAGGCGGTATACGCTTCCAGCGCATCGTCCAGCTCGATCGTGTTTCCGTGGGCATCCGTGAAGCTTACGGCAGTTGCGGCCCCAAACAGCGCGCAGCAAAGGCAGAGCGCCAAAGAAAGGGCGAGGGCTTTTTTGAGTTGTGTCATCTTTCTTCCTCCTGTCAGTCTGGCTGATTCGCAAGCCCGTATATCAATAGAAGGTGCGACAGCTCTCTTATGAAAGCCGTCGGCACCTTCTGATACCGAAATTGCAAAATCTGTGGATACTGACCCGATTGTTCGAGCGATCATCAGCTTGGGCTGATGATTTATCATATCACTTTTCGATATTTTTGTCAATTTACGATCCGCCGCGTTCGCAAAAGTATCTGTTAAACGGCATTAGCGGCATGCGCAAGTCGCCGGCGCCTTGTCCCAGGGGCCCGGAGCGGGGCGGGAAGGCTGCAGCCCGCCGCCGCTTTCCGGCTTCATCGATGGGACGCAGCCGGCTTTTTTATTTGAAGCTGCCGTACTTTGCCACAGCTTCGTCCACGCTGATCTCGCCTTTTCCGACCTGGAACGCCGCCACCCGGATCTGAACGGTGAGCGGATCCAGAACGCCCAGCGCTTCGGGGGAGATGATCCGTTCCGCGGGCACCTTGCTGAAAGGCGCGTAGACCGAATCGAGGGTCAGATCCGCGGTGGGGGTGAGCAGGCGCTTGATCGAGGCCAGCGTATTCAGCTCTTCGTTGCTGATCAAAAAGCGCATGAATTCGTTCGTCATGTCCAGATCGTCGCAGTCCTTGTTCACGGAGAACTCCACGGAGGGGCTGTCGATGAAATACCCGCCCTCGTCCGTCACGGGGATCGGCACGAAGCTGTATTTGAAAGGCGCCTTGGTGAAGGCCTCGGACTGCGCTTCCCGCTTTTTCGTTCCGGACACGGTGTCCGCCGTGCAGATCATCATCGGCACGTCGCCTTCAAAGAAGCGGAGAATGACCTTGTTATAGTTGTCCCCGATCTTGTCGCACTCCGTTAGATCGACGCAGCCGGTCTTGACCAGGCGCTCCACGGTCTCCAGCGCCGGACGCATGGATTGCCCCGCGGCGGGATCCAGCTGATTGGCCAGCGCCAGCGCTTCCGGATTTTTGGCGAGCGTGGCGATGAACAGCGGATAAGCCACCGTGTTCATGAAGCAGCTGGAGGATTTCAGGCTGTAGCCCATCATGGGGCTGGCGTAGCCCTTGCCCCGGAACCCTTCGCATACAGCTGCCAGCTCGGTCAGGGTCGACGGGAGGCTGAGCCCTTCCTTTTCAAACAGATCGTTGTTCACAAGCATGCCGTAGGTTCTTGCAAGCACCGGAACCAGCCGCACGCGCCCTTCCGCGTCATGGTTGAGCAGACCCGGGCGGATGCAGGAAAGATCCAGACCCAGGGCGGGGTCGGAAAGATCCTCCATATGGGCGAATACCGGACTGTACTGCTCGTTTCCGATCATCGAGGCATAGGAGAAAAAGATGTTGGGCTTGTCCTTGCTTTCCAGCACCGTGCCCAGCATGTTGTTGTAGTCGTCAAGCTTCACATAGCTCAGCTGCACGTTTGGATAGATCTCGTTGAAGCGGTCGAAAACCGCCTCCAGCGCCTCGAAGTTGCCGTAGTCTCCGGCCACGGTGATTTTGCAGCTTTTCTGTGTGTCGAGAGCCGGCTTGAACCCGGCGGCGCTTTCTTCCTTCGGCTTGCTTTTGCAGCCCGTCAGCGTTACAAGAACACACAGGATCAGCGCGATGCCAAGCAGTCTTTTCATGATCTTTCCTCCTTGATTCTGCGAATCTCTTTGATGACAAGCTTGATGTCGATGGGCTTTGCGATATGTCCGTTCATGCCGGCGTTCAGGCACTCTGTGACGTTTTCCGAGAACGCGTCCGCCGTCATGGCGATGATCGGGATGGAGGACGCCCAGGGATCGTCCAGCGCGCGGATGGCCTTTGCGGCTTCCAGTCCGTTCATCTCCGGCATCTGAATATCCATAAAGACGAGGGCGTAGCTTCCCGCAGACGCATGGCTCATTTTGTCGATGCAGACGCGGCCGTTTTCGGCGCGTTCCGTCGTAATTCCAAACATGCCGAGCATGGCGGAGATGATCTCCCAGTTGATGTCGTTGTCCTCTGCGATCAGAATATTCAGCCCCTGCAGGTCGGAATAGTCGTTCTCCGGCTCGACGGATTTGGCCTCCGTCCCCAGCAGCGCGTTGATTTTGTCGTACAGCTTGGAGCGGAAGAGGGGCTTGCCGACAAAGCCGTTCGCTCCGGCCTCCTTCGCCTGATCCTCGATATCCGACCAGTCGTAGGCGGAAATCAGCAAAATGGGCGTGTTCGTCCCGATTTCCGAGCGGATTCTGCGGATCGTTTCTACGCCGTCGAGATCCGGCATCTTCCAGTCGAGAATCACGATGCGGTAGTCCCGCCCGGCCTGATGCCGATGTTCGATCATGCCAAGCGCTTCCAGCCCGCTTTCGGCATGTTCAGCCGTAACGCCCAGGGACTCCAACGCGTCGACAGCCGTATCAAGAAGGATCTTGTCGTCGTCGACGATAAGAACGTCCATCGGATCAAGCGTCATATCCTCCCTTTGCCGATCTGCGATGGGAAGATCCAGCGTAACGGTGAAGGTCGTTCCCTTTCCCTGCTCGCTCTGACAGTCGATTGTGCCGCCCATCAGATCTACCATCTGCTTTGTGATGGCAAGGCCGAGTCCGGTTCCCTGAATGCTGTTTACCCGGCTGTCCGTCTGGCGTGAAAACGGCTGATACATGGTCGCCATAAACTCCGGGCTCATGCCGATGCCGGTATCGGCGACCCTGTAGGTCAGGCGCACGCAGCCGGCTTTGGGGCTTTCCTCCTCGCGCATGTCCACGCTTACGTGCCCGCCGGGCGGCGTGTATTTGATCGCATTGGAAAGGATATTGATGTAGATCTGATTCAGCCGCAGCTGATCCGCGTAGAAATACTCGATATCCATCTTGCTGATGCGGAAACTGAACTCGATGTTCTTTTCCTTGATCATCGGCTGGGACATGTTCACAAGGTTTTCCGTCGTTTCAACGATCGAGAAGGTCAGCGGGCTGAGATTCAGTTTTCCGCTCTCGACCTTGGAGATGTCCAGAATGTCGTTGATCAGGGTGAGCAGATGATTGCTGGCCATCGAGATCTTGCGCAGATGTTCTCTGACCGATTCGGTATCGCCGAGATTCTTTTCCGCAAGCGTCGTAAGCCCGATGATCGCGTTCATAGGCGTGCGGATGTCGTGGGACATCGTGGAGAGGAAATCGGTCTTTGCCTTGTTCGCCGCGGCCGCTTCCCTGGCCGCCGCCCGAAGCTTCTTGTTGAAATTGAGCATGACCGCCAGATCAAATACGAACAGGATCAAAAGCCCCGCGGAAACAGCGCCGATCAGCAGCCAGTTTTCGGTGTTGACGGTAAGATCCCTCATCGGCATGAAGCTCAGCAGCGTCCATCCGCCCGTCATGGCCACCGGTGCATAGGCGAGGATGCACTCCTCCCCGCGGGAGTTGAGCATCGTGACAGAGCCGGTCGACGAAGTGATTTTGTCAAAGAGGTCCTGCATGGCGGCGGCATCCGCGGTGTTGTAGGAGCGGTAAAACTCAAAGAAGCTGGAGTTTTTGAAGGAATGCCCCTTGATGATGTAATCGCCGTCCGCGTCGATCATGCTGAGTTCTGATTCTTCAAACCCTTCCTGGGGGACGACCCACTTTTCCTCCAGCTCGGATATGGGCAATACGCGAAGCAGGATGGCGCTTCTGAGGCCGCCGGACTGGGGATCGTGCAGCGTGACGGTATTGCAGAAGGCGATGGACTGTTCCCCGTTGACCGGATTTGTATAGGAGCGGGAGATATTGATGCTTTCACCGATATCGTGAATCCAGCTTACGTCGCGCAGAAGCTCCGTGCGCGCGTACGAAACGGAATAATCGTCCGAATCGCCGTGCCTGGCCCGCGTGGACAGGCCGGAGAGCGTATCGCTGTACACGATATGCGCGGAGGCGCTTGGCAGCACGTGAGAAATCCGGATAAAGGAGATGGCTTCCTCCATCGTCATGTCCTCATTGTTGATATAGCGCGCCCACACATCGCAGATGCGCTGCTCGCCCTCCAGATAATTCTCTGTGACGTGCTCCAGGGTGACCGTCGTGTTTTCAAAATGCTCCGTCTGCGTTTGCGCTGTAATCCTGCTGGTGTAGCGGGAGTACAGCGTCACAAAAATCAGCAGTGCAGCCATGATGAGCACATTGATGACGGTGATCCAGTTTTTTTTCATAGCGCTTTCGGTTCCTTCCGCAGATTCCCTTTTATACGAGTCTGCCCGTACTCAGAAGCAAAGTGTCCATGATCGTCAGCTATTATACCACATAAACCGGTCTTTTCCTATACTTCTGAGCGGCCGGAATAACTTTTCGTTTCATCCCGGGCTTTCCGGACCTGTCTTTTTGCATCGCGGCTTATTGTCCGTTTTCAAATCATGAAATCAGCGTTTCCAGCGTCTCAAACAGGGCGTCCGGGGCCACCGGTTTGCTGAGGTGGGCATTCAGCCCCGCCTGCATGCTGCGCTGAACGTCCTCGTCAAAGGCATTGGCCGTCAGCGCGATGATCGGGATGGTCTTTGCGTCCGCCCTGTCCATGGCGCGGATGCGCCGTGTGGCCTCCAGCCCGTCCATCTCCGGCATGCGCATATCCATGAGGATCGCGTCGTAATAGCCCGGCTCGTGGCTGCCGAACAGTTCCACGGCGATTCTCCCGTTTTCCGCATGGTCGGCTTCCATCTCCCGCATGGACAGCAGCATCAGAATGATTTCCGCGTTTACCGGCACGTCCTCCGCCAGGAGCACGCGCCTGCCTTTCAAATCCGTGGTCTTTTTCTCCAGCGCTTCGTTTTTGCGGCGGAAGGCCTCCCGGAATTCGTCCATCACGGTTCCGGCAAACAGCGGCTTGGCGACAAAGGTGTCGACGCCCGCCGACTTCGCCTCCTCCGCGATGTCGTCCCAGTTGAAGGAAGTAAGGATGATGATCGGGGTGCTGCTCCCCACGACGGAACGGATCTGCCGGGTGGTCTCCACGCCGTCCATTTCCGGCATGCGCCAATCGATCAGGATGAGGTCGTAATCCTCCTGGCGTCCGTGGCGGATCCTGACCTTGTCGATCCCTTCCCAGCCGGATTCCGCCGTCTCGCAGCCGATGCCGATCTGTCCCAGCACGATTTCGGCGTGCTCGAGGGCGACGCGGTCGTCGTCGATCACCAAAACGCTCAGCTCGCGCGGGTCGAGATCGCCCTCCGCAGACGGAGCGCTCTTTCGCTCGGACTCTCCCAGCGTCACCGTTACTGTAAAAACGGTTCCCTTTCCCTTTTCGCTCTCCACTTCGATGTGACCGTTCATCAGCTCCACGATGCTCTTTGTGATCGGAAGGCCGAGGCCGGTGCTGCCGTACCGGCTCGTGGAGGAGGCGTCCTCCTGGCTGAAAGCCTCGAAAATATGGGGCAGATACTCCCTGCTCATCCCGATGCCGGTATCGCTGATCACAAATTTCAGCGTCGCCTTCCGGTCGAGCCGCGGGCCTTCCTCGATCACAAGGCGCACCGTCCCGCCTTCAGGCGTAAATTTGACGGCGTTGCCCAGAATATTGATCAGCACCTGCTTTAGCTTCATGACGTCGCCGATATAATACTCGTCCACCTGGCCTATGATCTGGCAGTCATAGTTCAGGCCTTTTTCCCTGCACTGGCCGCTGATCATGGTGTTGACCTGCTCCAGACCTTTGGAGAAGGAAAACTCCTCCTGCCGTATCATCATGCGCCCGGATTCGATGCGGCTCATGTCCAGGATGTCGTTGATGATCCCAAGCAGATGCTGCGCGGAGGCGCCGATCTTTTCCAGATATTCCTTCACCTTTTCGCTGGCGCTGGGGTCGTTCATGGCGATGTTGTTCAGCCCGATAATGGCGTTCATCGGCGTGCGGATCTCGTGGCTCATATTGGAGAGGAACGCGGTTTTTGCGCGGTTGGCCTGCTCCGCAAGGGCCAGCGCGTCCCGCAGCGCCTCTCTGCTTTCGGTCAATTCCGCTTTCTGTATCTGTTCCCGGGCGACGGCCTCCTCCAGACTTTTGCGGTATTCCTCCTTCTCGTCCTCCAGCACGAAGCTGTGCAGAAGGCAGGTGCCCAGCATATAGCCCATGGCGTAAAACGGGAGCAGGGGATAGAAGACCTGCACTGCGATGCAGATATCCAGTGCGAGGCCAAACAGCCCGATCGTCAGGTGGCGGTGCCGAACCGCGCCCTCCGTCCGGGCGGTGATCCAAAGCGTGTAGACAGACGTCAGGAAGAACAGCAAAATCTGTATCGCCAGGGTCACGTACCGCGCAAAACCCGCGTAATAAGCGCCGCTTTCGTCAAAGCGGAACAGGATCGGGTGAAAAAAGTTGATCACAACGACGATCACTTCAAAGCACAGGAAAAGCTGACCCGCCCAGGCAAGGAAGGTGCCAAACGCGTTTTTCTCGCCAAGGTACGAGATCACGTACCGCGTCCACAGCAGGACCGCTGCGGCCATGGCGATAAAATGCACCACCGTATCGGCATACAGGATTGCCGTCAGCTTATGAGACTCCAAAACGCCCCACAGCATATCGGTAACGAGGTAGGCCAAAACCCCGAGAAGAAAACCGCGATAGTCGCGCTGCGTTCCCGTAAGAGCTTTGTTTCCGGTACGCCAGAACAGCTCCCGATTGGTGATCAGCAACAGGATCGTCGCCAATATTCCGATAATTGAATAGGTCATGCCTCTTTCCTCTCATGCTGTTGGACGGCTCCGGCGCTTCTTTTCAAATGGACGAAGCTGCGCCAAAGCGCGCATGGTTCGGGTTTTGAGCGCCTTTAACTTTCAAAACCGCGCCCGGAACACAATAAAATACCTGTTTAAGTATAGCATGTTCTTCACAGATGTTCAACCTGTAATTTGAAATCCCTGAGCCGGGATTTCAGGAATAATAAAAGGCCCGCGCCGATTCCTGCCATCGGTACGAGCTTATACTATGGATGACTGCCGCCGGCCAGCGTTTTACTTCAGGCTTTTACTCCAAAGCCCCTGTATCTCGCAGAAAAAGTGTACTCACGAAACCGGTTCAATTGGATCTGTCCTGCCCGGATCTTTCAGCGTCCATTCGAATTCAACATAGTCTGTACATAACATCAGCAGCGTTGAATGATCGACGCACAATTCCACGATAACCTGGTGATCGGCCACATAATGGTACAGATACGTCGCGGGACAAACGCACTCCGACACCAGCTTTCGAAGCTCTTTCAGGCTTTTGACCAGCATATACCCTTCGCCGTGCTTTTTTGAATGGCGATACCTGTAAATGCCCTGAAGCCCGCCATAGGCTTTGGCGCCGTCCGGTCCGCCATATTCCAGGTGAAAACGGAGCGTCAGGGTCTGGGCATCCGGATGGACGGCTCTGATGGCATCATGATAAGACAGGCCGTCTTCGAAATCGATGATCAGAGAATCATCATCTTCCCGGATGTCTTTGATCACACAGTCGTGCGGCAAGGGAATCTTTGATGCGTTGTTGCCGTCAAGCACATAAGTTTCAACCCTTTTTACCAACATACGTAATCATCCTTTTTTGCAAAGCGGTATCATCCATTCCGGGATATTGCAAGGGATCAGTTCTCCATACACTTCTTGCAGTTGTGAAACTGTTTGCACGTACGCGGTGCTTTCAGCGTCATCAGCCAGACGGAAAAGCGTCCATTCCTCCTGGCTGTTTGTGTTCTGATCGAAAGCGGCAAAGCGGAAAATCAGCACCGTGCAGGTTTCAGCTGTGCCGGGGATTTGCTCGATCTCGTAAGGCGGACACAGATCGAGCAGAGATTGAAAGACTGTTTTCTCATTTTCATTCAGGTAAGTAACTGATTCATAGCCGTAAGTCACGCGATGCAGCAGGTAGCTGAACGGAAGCCCGGAAAAGTCATCCACAGCGAGTTTTCGGTTTTGATTATGCCCTCGGACAGACGCCTCGTCAAACAGGTCGCCGCGCTGAAGGAGCATTTGTGCTGTACGTTCAAGCACATCCGGGTGTTCTTCCATCAGTCGGTTCGGTGTGAAGGACTCATACCATCCGCCGATGCTTTGCTGGTCCAATGCATGCAGCTTTTCGGCGGACAGGACCCGAACGGCAGTGACATCCCGGCCATTGAACTCATACAGCAACATCAGCTTGCCGGATTCCTGATTGAAATAGTAGAACTGATAGGGGGTCCACCAGTTGACATTCAGCATGGCGGAAACAAACCATTCGTCCCCAACGCGAAAGATTCTGCATTCCATCACATGATGGCCGACGTCCCGCATGGCGTGGCAGATGGTATCGATCTCCCGGGTGACCGGAACCGTTCGCCTTGCTTTGTCATACACCCTGATCGGCCCTTGCAGCATATTATCCATCCCGGTTGAAAAAGAGTTTACAGTATACACCTGCATGCTGTCCGGTACGAATGGTTCGGTATCCATGATCCTGAGTTCGGATGCCAGAACATGGTTTTTGACGGTTTGATCACTCTCATGGACGGTTTGCACCTGAACCAGCCCGTCCGTTTCCGGGTTGAAGGAAGTACTGTCTGGAATGACATCGCGTCTGACTGCGGCGCAGGACGACAAAAGTATCAGGCACAGCACCATCACGCAAACCAGCATCATACGTTTCTCAGTCATCGCTTCCTCCATATCGCAGCCCCGCTGTGGTCAGTTTTTCTCCATTCCCGTTTTTCGGGTGCAGCACCGGATCGTTTGTGGGTATATAAGTATTATAACAGAAACAGGAGATCTTTCAATAGCTGAATCAGCGCCTCCGCTTCCTTTATGATTTCGTAGGCGCGGCATTTACAGTCTCCAAATTTTCTGAATCGACATTGTATTCAGTAAATACTGGGTCTTGCATAGATCCATCAATAAGAGATTGCAAGGTGCAGATACGCTGATCTGGATGGGATTGCAGGAAGCATAATCCTTATGGACGACGGCGTTGAGCAGGATCTCTCGGAAGGCATCGCGAGGGAACATGAAAACCTCCACCCGCTGGATGCCGTCTTAGGTGACACGGGCTTTCATGTATTTGGTATAGACGGGATCTTCGGTCCCAAAACCAAGGCGGCCGTAATAGCGTACCAGACCGCGCACAATTTGAAGCCGGATGGTATCTGTGGGCCGCTAACCTGGGCG
>CADBNW010000013.1 GCA_902796025.1 uncultured Eubacteriales bacterium | reverse complement strand
GCCAAGGTGGAGGTCGCGAGTCCGAGTCTCGTCTACCGCTTTTTTGGTACCATAGCCAAGTGGTAAGGCAAAGGTCTGCAAAACCTTTATTCCCCGGTCCGAATCCGGGTGGTACCTTAAAAAGTGGATGATGCAGCTTGATAAAAGGTCAGGCTGCTTTTTTTTTGTCTGTAAGGAAAGAGCAGGAAGAAGCAAGCGGGGCAGCGCCTCGGCTCTGACGCTTTTATCCATTTCGTACGTATATATTTTTCTTGAAGCTTTCCGCCTTTTACGTTATAATGAATCCAAGCTAACCAAATATATGGGGAGGGTTTTTGGATGCAGGAGGTTTATCTGCCGGATTCGGCGCGCCTGGTCGCGGACAGTCTGATCAAGCGCTATGGCCTGCTCACGCAGCACTGGAGCTACGATTATTCCGTCGTCTGGCGGGGGATGGAAATGCTCTGGGAGCTCGGCAAGGGGCAAAAGTATTACGATTATATCTACGACGCGCTGGACAAGCTGATCTCGCCGGACGGCAGCATGTTTGAATACAGCATGGACGCGTACAACCTGGATCTATTGTGCATCGGAAAGCAGGAGCTGCTGCTTTGGAAAAAGACCGGCGAGCAGCGGTTTTTATCGGCGCTAAAGACGCTTCGCAGGCAGATCGACGGCCAGATGCGCACCTCGGACGGGGGCTTCTGGCACAAAAAGATCTATCCCAATCAGATATGGCTGGACGGGCAGCACATGGCGATTCCCTTTTATATCGCCTACGAACTGACGTTTGCAAAGGATGACGAGGGGCTTAAGGACGCATCTCGTCAGTTGGTGCTTGCCTACCGCCACACCTACGACCCCAAAACGGGGCTGCCCTGCCACGGCTGGGACGAGAGCAGGCAGGCCGTGTGGCCGGATCCCGAGACCGGCCGCTCGGCGCACAGCTGGGGCCGCGCGGTGGGCTGGTACATGGTGGCGCTTGCGGACAGCCTGGAGATGCTGCCGAAGGAAAATCCGTACTATGAGGAGATCAGGGGCATCTTTAACGAGCTTTCCGCAAAGCTTTTGTCGATCCGCCGCGAGGGCGTGTGGCAGCAGGTGCTGGACTGCCCGGAGCGCGCGGGCAATTATCTGGAATCCTCCGGCTCCTGCATGATGATCTACGCCCTTTTGAAGGGCGCGCGGCTGGGGCTTTTGCCAAAGCAGTACGGCGAAGAAGCGGCGCAAAGCTTCGTCTGCGCGCAAAAGCAGTTTCTTGGAAGGATGAAAAACGGCGAATACTTCATCGGCAAGTGCTGCAAGGTGGCCGGCCTTGGCGGACAGGGGCAAAGGGACGGCTCCTACGACTATTACATGAGCGAGCCGATCGTGAGCTTCGATCTGAAGGCCACGGGCGCGTTCATACAGGCAGCCTGCGAATACGAAAAAAGAACGGGCGCCTGAGAGGGCGCAGGGAGGGCGCATGCAGGAATATTTAAAGACGATCGAGCGCGTGATCGCGCAGGGGCCGTATACCGACAGCTGGGAATCGCTCAGCCGCTACCGCGTGCCCGAGTGGTATAAAAACCAGAAGTTCGGCATCTTTATCCACTGGGGCGCGTACGCCGTGCCGGCCTTTGGCAGCGAGTGGTATCCCAGAAACATGTACGTGCAGGGCTCAAGGGAGTACGAGCACCACCTAAAAACCTACGGCCCGCACAAGGATTTTGGCTACAAGGATCTTATCCCGCTTTTCAAAGCGGAGCGCTTTGACCCTGACGCCTGGGCGGAGCTGTTCAGCCAGGCCGGAGCGCGCTACGTGGTGCCGGTCGCTGAGCATCACGACGGCTTTCAGATGTACAAAAGCGAACTGAGCCACTGGAACGCCTACGAGATGGGCCCACACCGTGACGTGCTGGGCGAGCTGTTTGCAAGCTTCCACCGCCGGGGACTGTTTACGGGGGCCTCCTCCCACCGGGTGGAGCACTGGTTCTTTCAGGGCCCCGGCAAGCTCTTTGACAGCGACGTGAAGGAGCCCCTGAAGCGCGGCGACCTCTACTGGCCCGCGACGCCGGAATTTGACTTTCAGGACCTGTTCAGTAAGCCAGAGCCTACGCAGGAATTTATGGAGGACTGGCTCACCCGCACCTGCGAGATCGTGGACCGCTACCGCCCGCGCATCTTGTACTTCGACTGGTGGATCCAGCATTCCGCCGTGCGGCCGTATCTGAAAAAGCTGGCCGCCTACTACTATAACCGCGCCGCCGAATGGGGCGAGGAGGTCGTCATCAACTATAAGCACGACGCCTTCGTCTTCGGCACCGCCGTGCCGGACGTGGAGCGGGGACAGTTTGCGGAGATGAAGCCCTACTTCTGGCAGACGGATACGGCGATCGCGCTGAACTCCTGGTGCTATACCGAAAACAACGACTACCGCCCCGCCGCCGACATCGTGTGCGATCTTGTGGACATCGTAAGCAAAAACGGCTGCCTGCTGCTGAACGTCGGCCCCAAGGCGGACGGGACCATCGGACCGGAGGACACGCAGATCTTAAAGGCCATAGGCAAGTGGCTGGCGGTAAACGGCGAGGCCATCTACGCTACGCGCACCTGGCGCAAATTCGGCGAGGGGCCCACGCAGGTGACGGACGGCCAGTTTGCGGACAAAATCAAGAAAAACTTTACCAGCGAGGATTTCCGCTTTACCACAGCTGGCGGGTATCTGTACGCGACGTGCATGAAGCAGGCGGAGGACGGCGCTTACTGCATAAGGGCTCTTGGCGAGCAGGACGCTTCGCGCGTTGCAAACTTCCACGGCCTGATCGATGAAGTGAAGGTGCTTGGGGACGAACGGCCCGTCCATGTGAGCCGCGACGCTCAGGGCTTGCACCTGAAAACCGACATCCGCAGCGACATGCCCATCGTATTCAAAATCAAAATAGGATAAAGGAGAGCGAAGTATGTGCGCTTTTGAAACCCTTCCCGGCGGCGTGGACGCCCGCACCGTTCCCCAGATCGCGCTTGCGAACGGGCAGAAAATGCCCGCGATCGGCCTTGGCACCTTTGGCAGCGACCACGTGTCCGCGCCGGATGTGGCGAAGGTGGTGGGGGAGGCGCTGCGCCTTGGCTACCGCTACATCGACTGCGCCGCCTGCTATGGAAACGAAGCGGAGGTGGGCCAAGAGCTCAAAAAGGCCCTGGACAAGGGCCTTGACCGGAAGGAGCTGTTTGTCCTCTCCAAGGTGTGGAACGACTGCCACCAGCCGGAAAAGCTGATCGCGGCGTGCAAAAAATCCATACAGGACTTGCAGGTCGGGTATTTGGACATGTACCTGATCCACTGGCCGTTTCCGAACTATCACGCCCCGCACTGCGACGTAAACAGCAGAAATCCCGATTCCCGCCCCTACATCCACGAGGAATTCATGCAGAGCTGGCGCGCGATGGAGCGTCTGGTGGACGAGGGACTGGTGAAGGGCATCGGCGTAAGCAACGTGACGATCCCAAAGCTTGAGCTGATCTTGCGCGACGCGCGCATCCGACCCGCCGTAAACGAAATGGAGCTGCACCCCTCCATGCAGCAGGGGCAGCTGTTCCAGTACTGCGTGGATCACGGCGTGCAGCCCATCGGCTACAGCCCCATCGGATCGCCCGCGCGCCCGGAGCGCGACCGCACCCCGGAGGACGTGTGCGATCTGGAGATGCCCGAGGTCGTCGAGATCGCAAGGGCGCACGGCGTGCACCCGGCGATCATCTGCATCAAATGGGCCTACCAGCGCGGCCAGGTGCCGATCCCCTTTACCACCAAGGCAAAAAACGCCCTGAGCAATCTAAGGGCGATCCTGGACGATCCGCTGAGCCCGGAGGAAATGGACGTGCTTACCGGCTGCGAGCGCAACTGCCGCCTGATCAAGGGACAGGTGTTTTTGTGGCCCGGCGCCGAAAGCTGGCGGGATCTGTGGGACATCGACGGCACCATCCCCGGCTGGAAGGGCTACGGCAAGGCTTAAAACCATCTTTTTAAGTGTAAGCGAGGTGCGGCAGGATGGAACAGCAAAACTATGTCGCCTTTATCAGCTATCGGCACTACACCCCGGATCAGGAGATCGCCCGGCGGGTGCATGCGCTGATCGAAAACTACACCATCCCTGCCGCGCTGCGCAAGGAGCCGGGCGAAAAGCGCCTTGGCAAGGTGTTCCGCGATCAGGAGGAACTGCCTCTGTCTGCAGATCTCGGCAGGGACATCGAGACAGCGCTTGACAACAGCCGGTGGTTTATCGCCATCTGCTCGCCGCGCTACACGCAAAGCCGCTGGTGCATGCGCGAGCTGGAATATTTTATCACAAGGCACGGACGGCAGCGCGTTTTGACGGTGCTGGCCGAGGGCGAGCCGTCCGAAAGCTTTCCGGACATCCTGAAGCATGAAATAAACGAGGCCGGGGAGCGGGTGGAACTGGAGCCCCTGGCGGCGGACGCGCGCGGAAGCAGCCTTGCACAGAGCCTTGGAAAGCTGAAAAGGGAAAAGCTGCGCCTGCTTGCGCCGATGTTGGGCACGACCTTTGACGGACTGTACCAAAGGCAGCGCAGGCGGAGGATCGTAAAAAGCGCGCTCATTCTGTGCGCCTGCGCGCTGCTGCTTGGCGCGTGGCTTCTATACGCGCAGCTGCAAGGCAGCCGCCTTGAACGCGAAAAGAGGATCGCCGCGCAAAACGAGTGCGACGCGCTGATCAGCCAGGGAGTTTCCGCTGCCGATGCGCTCAAAAACGCCGGGGCGCGAGAGCTTGCCTTGAGCGCACTTGCGCTTAGCGACGGGCTTGACGGCTACAGAAGAAGCGAGATCATGCAGATCCTCGCCAAAGCCTGCTACGCGGGCGACCTGTCCTGCGAAAACGCGCTGGATGTGGCTTGTGACCTTACGGCAAACGGCGCGCTGTTCACCACAGAATTCTTTTCGCCGCGCGGCGACAAGGTGCTGGGCTTTACAGGCGACAGCGTGCTCACAGCAAGCGACGCAAAAAGCGGGGCGTTGCTTTGGAGCGCGGCGTTTGACGGGCCCATCACCTCCGCGCGCTGGAGCGCGGGCGGGGAGAAGCTTGTGGTCACTGCGCAATCTACGCATACGCTTCGGGTGCTGGACGCGCAAAGCGGCAAATCGCTGAGCAAAATCAGCCTGCCCTGGGTATGCAACGCCTGCTTTACCGGGGAGGAGGGCGACATCTTCCTCTGCTTTGGCGAAGGCTTCCTTCTGTGGCATACACGCACGGACCCGGACGCGCAGCAGATGGAGCACTGGATGCCGGAGGTAAGCAGCCAGGGGGCCAACGCGCGCGTATTTGAAAACGGGCGCTACGTACTGATGCACAGCGAGATCCCGGGCGCGTACAGCTTTGGAGCCGTGGACACGCAAACGATGAAGATGGCGCTGTACGAGGCCCCGTACCCCACTGTGGTCAACGCCTATGCCATCAGCCCGGACGGGCAAAGGCTGTTTGTGCATCAGTTCGACAGGGTCTATGTGTGCGACCTTTGGACGAACGCGCTGCTGTGGGAAAGCAAAAGGGACGCAGCCGGCACATTCCCGGACGGCCTCAGCGAAATCGCCGGGCCCTCACCGGTCTGGACGGCGGAGCTGATCGCAGACAGCGAGCGCAGCACCGACGACTATACGCGCTATACCGTGTGCGTGTACGACGCGAAAACCGGCGAAATGCGCTATACGATCGAAAACGAATACTGCGTGCAGGCGCTTTGCGGCGGCGAATACCTTTTGTGCGCCCACGGCATTTACCGCGCAAGCGACGGGGCGCTGGCTGCGCCCTTTAATGGCACGCTGCTGGCCAGTGACGCGCAGGAAACGCGCTATCTTTCCGCTGGCCAGCTGCTTACCGCCTTGGGCGGGGGAACGCAGCGCCGCGAAGAGCAGTATGCGGGCAGCCTGTATTCCGACAAAAACGAGATGCACCGGCTGGTCAGCCCCGATGGACGCTATCAGGTGATCGAAAACGCGCAGGGCTTTACCATCGCGGCCCTGGACGGCGAAAGTGCGCCTTTGAACGTTAGGGATTTTACGCCCCGGTGGTGGATCAATTTTAGCCCCGACAGCCGCCTTGCAGCGCTTGGCAACAGCGCAGGGGAGTTTGCAGTATACGAGCTGCAAAGCGGCAGGCGGCTCTTTGCAAGCGACGCCTGGCGGGGACGCTGCGCGCTTGGCGGCTTCACATTTAGTGCTGAGGGCACGCTGCTGATGACCGCAAGCTACGCGGGGGACATGTTCTGCGTGGCGGATCCCTATGCCCTTGGCACGCTCTATACCCTGCATGCCACGAAGAAGGTGGCTGACTGGGGCTTTGACAGCAAGACTGGAGACGCCGTAGTGCTGTACGAGGACGGCAGCGCGCTGATCGCGGACATTTTCACCGAGGACGAGCTGATCGCCCGGGCGCAGGCGCTGGCGGAGGAATGAGCCGTCCCTGGGTGGCAAAATAACTTATTCTTATCAATCGACCTATTGACAAGCGGCCCCGCTCGAAGTATAATATCTCACGTTGCTAAGGCAACTGGGTGTAGCGCAGCTTGGTAGCGTGCTTGAATGGGGTTCAAGAGGCCGAGAGTTCAAATCTCTCCACCCAGACGCGAAAAGGGTTTCCTGATAATACGGGAAGCCCTTTTCTTTGCTTTTGGCTTAAAGACGGCTAAGAGTAATGTTGCAATTTTGGACAGATAATGATATAATAAGCGCAAAATCAAGTGGGAGGCGTAAAACATGTTCAACAATATCGGCGGAAAGATCAAAGCTCTTGCAAAGGTGCTTTGCTGGATCGGCATCGTGTGCTCCGTGATCAGCGGCATTGCGATGATGCTCTCGCAGCAGACGGATCAGGGCGTGCTAGCTGGCATCGTGACGATCATAGTGGGCTGCCTGGCCAGCTGGATCGGCTCCTTCTTCGCCTACGGCTTTGGCCAGCTGATCGAAAATACCGACGAACTCGTGCGCTTAAAGCGCGCGGACAAGAGAGAGGAATAAGGCGCTTTTCGGTATTTGAGAAATCGGGCGCTGCTCTGCATGAAAGCTTTCCCCTGAAGGAGGCACTTCGTCAGGAAGTGCCTCCTTCCCTTTAAAAGTAGGGTAATAGACCACGCGGGTCAGCAATGGTACAATGATAAAACTAATCGGGATTTATGAGGATGTGATGCAATGATTATCAGAAGAATCGAGCCTGAAGATGCAGGAAATGTATCAGCTTTGATTGTTAGGACGCTC
>CADBNW010000012.1 GCA_902796025.1 uncultured Eubacteriales bacterium | reverse complement strand
GGCCGGAAAGCTGCTCCAGAATAAAATCCAGATACTCTCTGCTCGACGCCATATCGCGGTATTCCTCCCTTGCCTGTAAAACTCAAAGTTAAGTCGCTTCTGTCAAATCCCGAACGACCATGTTTTATGGCACAATCAATGTACCACAAAGCATGGCCTTCTGAAAGTGATGATTCGTTACATATCCTGATAATCCTGCAAAAAGAATCCCCGATCAGGATTGCTCCTGACCGAGGAACTGCTTCAGTGAGATCCTGAATTTGATGTGCACCTTGTACCCGGTTCGGACATCCACCCGCCCGGTCAGCCGGGAGACGATCAGGTGCTTGGCACCGATCCTTCAAACAAAACGCCCGCGGGGTTTCTTGCCCTGGGGGCGTTTGCGTTTTGCGGCATTGGGCCGCGAACTTTGTGCGGCTGGGCGCTTTTGCGGGAGGGGTTTACCTTCCCGCGCTGCCAAGGCGAAGGGCCTTTTGCAGCTGCGCGGCCAAAAGGCCGGAGACGACGAGTTTTGCAAGATCCGGCAGAATGAAGGGGAACACGCAGATGCCAAGGCCGGAGAAAAAGCCGATGCTCTTGCCCCGCGCGTTCATCACGATGGAGAACCATAAGGTGCCAAAGGCGTAGCAGATCACAAGGCCGAACAGGAGCGTAAGCTCAAGGTACAGGCGTTTTGTCAGGTGCTTTTCCAGCAGCCAGTACAATACGCCCATCAGCAAAAAGCCCAGGATGTAGCCGCCGGTCGGGCCGATCAGCGCGCTGATGCCTGCGCTGAAGTTGGCAAACACGGGAAGCCCCACCGCGCCAAGCAGGATGTACAGCGCGATGCACAGCGTGCCGTCCCGCCCGCCAAGGAGCCTGAGCGCCAGAAAAACGCCCAGCAGCTGCAGGGTAAAGGGCACGGTCAAGGGAATGTTGATCCAAGCGCACACGGCGATCAACGCGCTCATCAGGGCGATGCGGGTGATCTGGCGAACGGTCAAAGGATTATTCTTCATTTTATGCACCCTCCACCGAGCCTCTGGGCGTGCCCCAGAAAAACAGCGCCACGGTGCCCGGGCCGGCGTGGGAGCCGATCACGGTGCCGATGCTGTTGATGAGCACCTTGCCCTTCATTTTGGGGAAGGCGGCCTCCACGGCTTTGGCGACGTCCGTGGCATCCTCAAGGCAGTAGGAGTTGCTGATATAGACCTTTTCGCAGTAGTCCTGGCCGCCGTCTGCGAACTTTTGCATCTTGGAGAGGATCGCTTCCTTTACTTTTTTCTTGGTGCGGATCTTCTCCATGGGGATCAATTTTCCCGCCTCGTCCACGTGCAGAAGGGGGCAGATGCCAAGGATGCCGCCCACGATGCCCGCGGTCTTGCTTACGCGGCCGCCCCGGATGTAATACTTGAGCGTGGTGGAGAAAAACCAGTGGTGCAGGCGCAGCTTGTTGTCCTCGACCCACTGGGCCAGGGTGTCGATGTCCATGCCCTCGTCCCGAAGGTCGGCGGCCTTATCCACCAGCAGGCCGTAGCCGCTTGAGGCGGCAAGGGAGTCGATGACGAAGAGCTTGCGCCCGGGGTATTTTTCGCGCAGCATGTCCGCCGCAAGGCGCGCGGAGTTTACAGAGCCGGACAGACCGCTGGAAAAATCGATGTGCAGCACGTCCTGCCCCGCGGACAAAAAGCCCTCGAAGAAGTGAAGGTAGTCCTCCATGTTGATCTGGCTGGTCTTAGTGGAGGCCCCGGCCTCCATGGCCTGGTAGAACTGGTCGAAGGGGATGGACTGGCCCAGGTCGTCCGGGTAGCTTTTGCCGTCCAGCTCGAAGGTGAAGAAGATGCACTGGACGTTTCGGCTCTCGAAATGCTCTTTGCTGAGGTCCGCAGTGGAGCAGCAGCTTATGATGTAATTGGACATGTATGCAGCCTCGCTTTGCTCATGAATCGGTGTTTATCGCGCATACGTTAATTTTTCTTTAGCACATTAAAGCGTGTTGACAAATCGCGCGGCGCGTGATAAACTCACGGTAAATAAAAGCTATCACAAAAGCTGGGCAAAGTCAAGCAAGTTTTGGTAACTTACTGATATGGAGTATTAGATATGCGAATTCTTCACATTACAAAGCGCTTCTGGCGTCGATTTACCTTTCTGCCCAGGCAGACAGGCCGCTTTGTAATGCGCTGAAACCGTTTATTTGTTATAGACAAGATTCAGACTGCGACACAGCGACCGTGCCGCAGTTTTTATTTTGAACGTTAAGGGTGTTTCGGAGGCTTTATCATGATCGTAGTACTCAAACAAAACGCTCCCCAGGAGAAGCAAAAGCAGTTGGTCAGCTGGCTCGAAAAAATGGGCCTTGGCGTTCACGTTTTTACCGGCGAATTCCAGACCGTGGTGGGCCTGATCGGCGACACCTCGCACGTGGACGCGGAGCTGATCAGCAGCATGGAGATCGTGCAGTCCGTGCAGCGCATCTCCGACGGCTTCAAGTGCTGCTCCCGCCGCTTCCACCCGGACGACAGCCGGATCGAGGCGGGCGGCGCGGCCATCGGCGCGGGGGCGTTTGGCATCATCGCGGGCCCCTGCTCGGTGGAAAGCGAGGAGCAGATCGTCGCTATCGCCCAGAAGGTGAAGCAGGCGGGCGCAACGATGCTGCGCGGCGGCGCGTTCAAGCCCCGCACCTCGCCCTACGACTTTCAGGGCCTGAGGGCGGACGGGCTGAAGCTGCTTCGCATCGCCCGCAGGGAAACGGGCCTGCCGATCGTGACGGAGCTTATGAGCGAGCATGACCTGGATCTGTTTGAGGACGTGGATCTTATCCAGGTGGGCGCAAGGAACATGCAAAATTACGAGCTGCTAAAGGCCCTTGGAAAGACCCAAAAGCCCATTTTGCTAAAGCGCGGCCTTTGCTCCACCCTGCGCGAGCTGCTTTTGAGCGCGGAGTACATCATGGCGGGCGGAAACGAAAACGTGATCTTGTGCGAAAGGGGCATACGCACCTACAGCGATTACACCCGAAACACCCTGGACCTTTCCGCGATCCCCGTGCTGAAGGAGCTAAGCCACTTGCCGGTGATCGTGGATCCCAGCCACGCGACCGGGCACAGCCGCCTCGTGCCCTCCATGGCCCTTGCGGCCGCTGCAGCGGGCTGCGACGGGCTGATCATCGAGGTGCACAACGACCCCGAGCACGCACTGTGCGACGGCGCGCAGTCGATCCGGCCGGAGGAATTCGCGCCGCTGGTCAAAAAGGTCTCGGCGGTGCGCGCCGCGCTTATGGAGAATTAGAGCTGCTTCAGGATAAACGAACAGACACTTTGGGCGATACGGCAAAAGGGGAAAGGGCATGCGCACGATCAGGATAAGCGCTTCGCGCACGTATGACGTAATGATCGGCTCCGGGCTTATGGAGCGGGCGGGGGACTTTTTAAAAGAAGCCCTGGGCCCGTGCCGGGCGCTGGTGGCAAGCGACAGCAACGTTTGGCCCCTCTACGGCAAGGCGCTGCTGGACAGCCTTGCAAATAGCGGCATCGAAGTCGCGGGAACTTTCGTTTTTGAAGCGGGCGAGCAGTCCAAAAACCTGCAAAGCTATGAAAGGCTGACGGAAGAGCTTTGCGAAAGAAGGCTTTCAAGAAGCGACGCCGTGATCGCGCTTGGCGGCGGGGTGTGCGGCGACCTTGCGGGCTTTGCGGCCGCGACCTACGCGCGGGGCATGAAGCT
>CADBNW010000011.1 GCA_902796025.1 uncultured Eubacteriales bacterium | reverse complement strand
ACTTTTTTAACCATTCGCCTCTCCGTCCAGCGCGCTTTGCGCAAGCAGCAGCCCGGTGATGGTCTTGGAGTCGTTCAGCTTTCCGCCCTTCACCAGCGCCACCGCGTCCTTCAGCGGCATTTTTACAAGGTCGAGAAACTCGTCCTCGTCAAATTCCGTCTGGCCCTTGGTCAGATCCATCGCAAGGTAGATGGAGATCTTCTCGTTGCAAAAGCCGGGCGTGGTGTAAATGTCGGTAAGGTGCCGCCAGGAGGACGCCGTAAAGCCGGTCTCCTCCCGAAGCTCGCGCTTTGCCGCCTCCAGGCGATCCTCATTAGGCGAATCCAGCTTGCCCGCCGGGATCTCAGTCAGGATCTCGCCAAGGGGCGCGCGGTACTGGCGCACAAGATAGGTGTTGCCCTCGCCGTCCACGGGCACCACCGCACTCGCACCGGGGTGCAAAACCACCTCGCGCAGCGCCTTGGCGCCGTTGGGCAGGGTGACCGTCCACTTCTGGGCGTTCAGGATCTTTCCTTTGTACAGTTGCTCGGAGCTTATCACATGCTCGCTCAGCCTGGCTTCTTCCATTGTGATGTTTCCTCGAAATCTTTTATTTAAATCAGCGTTACCGTGAACCAGCTGGTGTACACCCTGCCAGGCTCAAGCAAAGTCACGAAGGGCTTGGTTTCAAAATCGTCCCCGTCCTGGGCGCGGCCGGGCATCCCGTGCCAGGGCTCCAGGCAGACGTAAGGGGCGTTCGCGCCGGGCTTAGTCCACACGGCCAGCACCTCCATCTTGGGGAAGTCGAATTTCAGGCCCCTGCGGCTTTGACGGTGGATGAGCTTTACGCTTCGGCTGTTCAGGCCCGCAAAGATCAGCGCGTCCCTTTCGTCAAACAGCCCGTGGCTCAGCGGCAGCGTGCGCGGGTCGGTAAAGTCGCGAAGCTTTTCCGTGCCGCTGATCAGCCCGCCGCCCGGCGCAAGGCAGTTTTCGCCGCTCTCCGGCTTTTCAAATTCAACGATATAATCCTCAAACGCCGCGCCCGGCTCCATCGGGCAGTTGAAGCCCGGATGTCCGCCAAGGCACAGGGGCATGACGCGGTCGGATCTGTTCTCCACAAGAAAGGTGGTGGTATAGCCGCCCTCAAACAGGCGATAGGTCACATGAAACGCAAAATCGAACGGGTACATGGGCTTGCTTTCTTCCGTTGGCGTAAGCACGAGATCCACAAAGTCCTCGCCCAGATGGCTCAGGGCAAACTCCGGGTTTCGGGTAAAGCCGTGCTTGGTCATGGGATAGCTGACGCCGCCGATCCTGATCTTATTGTCCCTTACCGAGCCGCACACGGGAAACAGCACCGGCGCGTGCTGCGCCCACACGGCAGGATCGGCCTGCCACAGCACCTCGCGCCCATCCGCGCCCTTAAAGGATGTGATCTGCGCGCCCAGCGTGCGAACGCGCGCCGCGGTGCTTCCGTACTTAAGATTATATTCCGCCATAGTTACACCTCCATTTAACCATCCCTATTTTACCGCAAACAGCGGGGCTTTGTAAATGCTTGAAAGAAAAAATACTTGCAAAATTGCCCGTTCCCCCGGGAGGTACGCGCTTGACACAGCTTTGCCCGCGTGCTACAATCCAACAAAACGCAAGGGGGATACCATTATGCTAAACGTCGCGATCGCGGGTGTATGGCACGTGCACGCCGCGGGCTATGCCAAGGATTTTAACGCCCAGCCGGATTCCCGCGTGGTTTGCGTGTGGGACAGCGATGCAGCGCGTGGACGCGCCTTTGCCGAGGGCCTTGGCGTTCCGTTTTTTGAAAATTACGACGAATTGCTGCAAAAGGGCGGCGCGGACGCGGTTTGCGTGTGCTGCGAAACCAGCCTGCACAAAGACGTCATCATCAAGGCCGCGCAGGCGGGCAAGCACATCTTTACCGAAAAGGTGATGTGCTTGAGCACGCAGGACTGCGACGCGGCGGCGGTCGAGGTCGCAAAAAGCGGCGTCACCTTCACCATCTCCTTCCCGCACCGCTGCATGCCGCAAAACCTGTTCATCAAGCAGGCCATCGAAAGCGGGATGCTTGGAAACGTCACGCTGTTTCGCGTGCGCAACTGCCATAACGGCGCGCTGGCCGGGTGGCTGCCGGAGTACTGGTACGACCCCGAGACCACCGGCGGCGGCGCGATGATGGATCTGGGCGCGCACCCCATGTATTTGAGCGCGTGGCTGCTGGGCGAGCCCTGGAGCGTGCAAAGCTGCTTCAGGCACATAACCGCGCGCAAGGTCGAAGACGACGCGCTAAGCGTCATCCGCTTTCAGTCCGGCGCGGTAGCGATCGCTGAAACCAGTCTGGTTTCACCCTTTACCCCGCAGCTTTGCGAGGTGTACGGCACAAAGGGCGTCATACTTGCAGAGGACGGTCATGTGCGCGTAAAGCTGGATGCCCTTAAAAGCAATGCGCCCGGCGGCTGGATCGAGCCGGAGCTGCCAAAGGCCCTGCCCAGCCCCTTGCGCCAGTTTTTGGACAGTGCGCTGTATCAAAAGCCCGTGCGCTTCGGCCTGCCAGAGGCAAGAGAACTGACCCGCCTTATGGAGGGCGCCTACGCCGCGCACCGCGAAGGCCGGGAAGTGCGGCTGTAGCTAAGTCCCTTACCCATACAGCACCGGGAGGTTCAACATGGCTTACACCGATCATCCCCTCGCCCGCAGCGGCTTTGTCACCAGCTGGCTCGTCAGCGGCGTAAAGACCTGGACGCCGGTCACCGACATCCACGACGCAAATCAGCTCTCCTTTGAGCGCAGCCTGCGCGGCGAGATCGCGCCGGACGACGGCTTTACGCCGCCTGAAGACATTCAATGCGGCGCGCCGGGCTGCGGCGGCAAGCCGTGGACGCTTAACGCGCAGGGCGAGGACCGCTTTGTGGATCTTTCCTCGTTTTACGCCCTGCTGCAGGGCGTGGAGGCCTGGGCGTATACCTGCCTTGTTTCCCCCGAAGCGCAGCAGGTCGAGGCAGTTTTTTGGAGCTACTGCGCCCTTGATGTCTACCTGGACGGGCAGCGAGTCTTGCAAAGCGCCCGCCCCGTCTATAAGCCCATCAAGCGGGAAAGCTGCCGTCTGACATTAAAGCAGGGCGAAAACCGCCTCTTCGTCCGCTTTCGCGCGCTGGGCGCGCGGGATACGCGAACGCTCTTTGCGATGAAGCTTCCTGAAAACGCCGGGATCGTCCTTCGCCTTTGCGGCAAGGCGGAAAGCGAGACGCCAAATACAAGGCCGCTTCCGGAGCTCCTCCCCAAAAATGCCGAGGCACAAACGGAGGCAAGACAGGAAGCCCTTTTTGCGCGCGTTGCGGAGATCCCAAAGCCCGTCGGCGCGCTGCTTAGAAGGCGCAGAGCCCCATTTGACCAAGACGACGTCGATCTGCTGAGGGACGCCATAAACGAGGTGCTCTCCCGCAGTGACTGCTCCGATTTTACGCTTGCTACGCTTTTGCGCATCCATTTGCTCTACGGCCTGCCTGAAGGATTAAAGCAGGATTTTCAAACCTGCGCGCTGCGCTTTCGCTACTGGATGGACGAGGAAGGGCAGGACGGCATGTGCTTTTGGAGCGAGAACCATGCCATTTTGTACTTTGGAAACCAGCATATCGCAGGCCGCCTCTTCCCCGAAGAACGCTTCCTGGCAAGCGGGCGTACCGGAAAAGAGCAGGGCAGCATCGGACGGGAGCGCTGCCTGGAATGGCTGCGCCTTGTGCAGGAGTACGGCTTTGAGGAATTCAATTCCTCAAGCTACGCCCCGGTCACGGCGGCGGCGCTGCTGAACCTGATCGATTTTGGCGAGGAGGAAATAAAGCAGCTCGCCAAACGCGCGCTCGACCGCCTGCTGTGCCAGCTGGCGCTGCACGTATTCGACGGCAGTGTGATCTCTCCCCAGGGGCGCATCTACGGCGACGTGCTCACGCCGCCGCAGCAGGGCGTAACGGCGCTGATGAATCTGCTGCTGCCCGGCATGCGAGACAGCATCACGGGCTGGCTGGCCTTCTTTGACAAAAGCGCCTATCGCCCGCCCGAGATGCTGAAGGCTCTTGCTGACACGCCCGCAAATCTTATGTACACTTCCGGCAAGGCGCAGATCGTCGTAAACAAAACAGAAGACTATATGCTGACCAGCTGCGCTTCGCCCACGGGGGCCGAAAAGCTTTGGGACAGCGGCGTCTACCAGACCCTCGACCCCGCAAAGACCGGCCACTTCAGCTACGCCTGGACGCGAGCGCTGAACGAGCGCTTCCACGGCACGACGAAGATCGAGCCCGGCACCTTCGGCTACCAGCAGCATCTGATGTACGCGTCCTTAAAGGGCGGCGCGGTCTCCTTTGTAAACCATCCCGGCGCGACCAGCCCCGCAAGCCGCATGCGTCCCGGCTACTGGTACGGAAACGGCGTGATGCCCGCCTTACAGCAGCAGGGCAGCGCGCTTGGCATCGTGTACTGCCTGGGAAGCGAAACATGCATCGACTACACCCACGCCTTCTTCCCCACAGAACAGCTGGACGAAAGCGAGCTTGTGCCCCTGTCCTCAGGAAGCGTCCTGTTTGGGCGCGCAGGCGACGGCTACATCGCGCTGTGGTGCAGCGGCCAGATGGAAAAATGGAACGAAGCGTACCGGGAGATGGAGTTTCGCCTGTACGAACGAAAGTGCGCCTGGCTGTACCTTCTTGGCTGCAAAAAGGAGGAGGGCAGCTACGACGCCTTCCGGCAGAAATTTTTAAGCGCGCTTCCCCATTTCGATCCGGATAAGCTGCGCCTTCGCGGCTTTGGCATCGACATGAGCTGGACCCCAAGCAACGATGACACACAATATCTTGAATAACACCTGAACGATGGGTGGCGCAGATCGCGCCGCCCTTGGTTTTGCCAAAACCCTAAGCATTCAATTTCTGATAGCTTCCATCCTCGCTCAGGGCATACCCCTCCCCGCAGCGCAGCTGAAAGTCAAAATACCGACCGCGCGGGCAGGCGCAGGCCTCCATGATCGCCATCACCGTACCCCCGTGGGCGACGATGGCGCAGTCCTCTCTCCTTTTCCAAAGCTCAAGCGCTTGAAAGGCGCTCACGCAGCGCGCGGCAAACTGCGCCCTGCTCTCTCCGCCCGGGAAGGGCAGCTCCCCGCCGGAGTCGATCCATTCCTGATACTGCCTTTGTCCGTTGAGCTCGGCGTAATTCTTTCCTTCAAACAGACCAAAGTCGCATTCTCTGAAATCCGGCACGAGGCAGCGCTCCGCCTGCGGATACAGTAGCCCTGCCGTTTGCACGCAGCGAAGCATCGGGCTTGCGTACACGCGCAAAACCTGTGGAAGGGACAGCCCCTTCAGCGCATCTATGCCCTGCTCGCACAGCGGCTCGTCCGTGCGGCAGCCGATGTAGCGCCCCTCGAGGTTGCCCCGGGTGAGCCCGTGCCGGATGAGATAGATCTTCATTTGATCCTTACCCCGATGCCGCACACGACGCGGGTCACGCTGCAGGATGCCTGCGCAAGCACGCACAGCGCGCGCCCGACCGCCTCCCGGAAGGCGCGCTCCCCGGCTTCGATGGGCACGACGCCGCAGCCCACCTCGTTTGCAACCACCACCGCGTCCGGCTTTTCGCGCACGAGCCTTTGGGCAAGGGCGCGCGCGTCCTCTCCCCTTTGCAGGGCGCTTCTCACCGTCTCGTGAAAATCCGAAAGGATCTCGCTGTCCGGGTTCTCGCTTTGCGCCAGCTCCATCTGGCCCTGGCATACGCCGCCGATATACAGCTTCATAACAGCTTTCCTCCGATCATCCAGGCTGCGAGCAGGCACAGTTCGCACATCTGCGAAAACCAGCCCGCAAGGTCGCCGGTCACGCCGCCGAACTGCCAATACGCCATGTGCCGGTAGTACAGTACGATCAGCGCCATGGCAACGCACATGAGCAGGGCGCGAAGGGGACTGAGCGCAAGCCACACGATAAGGCAAAGCGCAATAAATGCACCGCCTCCAAGCAAAAGCGGCCGCAGCGGGGCATTTTGGCTGACGCTTCTAAGCATCCCTTCCCTTTTCGCGGGGCGAAGGCGCACGCTGAGATACGCGCTGATCGCCCGGGAGGCGATGAACGCGCAGCCAAGCGCCGCGGCGTCCCTTGCCGAAGCCTCGCTTATCAAGGCGCATGACAGCAAAAGATAGCCCGCGCAGCCTATCACCGCAAACGCGCCCACGCGGCTGTCCTTCAGGATCTCCAGCTTTTTCTCCATCGGCTGCCAGCTGGCAAGGGCGTCCAGGGTATCCATAAAGCCGTCCATGTGGATGCCGCCGCTGATCAAAAGCGGGATCAGCGCGCCCACCGCGCCCTGCAAGAGGGGACTGAAATGAAGCCACTTGCAAACGCCGAGCCACAGGCCCAGCGCCGCGCCGATGACAAGCCCCACCAGCGGGAAAAAGCACAGCGAGAAGCGCCGGTTTTCGTCCGACCATTCCACCTGCGGCATGGGCAGGCGGGAATAGGTGGAAAACGCGATGATGATGGCGTTTAAAATGCGCACGTCCACTCCCCCTTGAGCGCGACGGGGATGGAGTAAACCACCTCCGCCGCGTAGTCCGCAAGGCGCGCCGCCTCCCGGTTGATGCGCGCAAGCGCCTTTATGTATTCGCTCGTGGAATCGGGATAGGTGACGCCGTCAGAAAACACGTCGTTTGTTACGATGACCAGGTATTCAAACAGCTCCCCAAGCCGCTTGATCGCCGGGACGATCTGATCCGGTCTGCCCCCGTCAAACATTTCGTTTGCCAACAGGTTTGGCAGATCCTCAAGCAGCGCCGCGCGGCCCTTTTCGATGGGCGCGTTCAACAAGCCCTTTGGGCATTCCAGCGTTTCAAAGCCCTTGTCCTCCCGCTGGGCGCGGTGCCGCGCCACGCGCTTTTGCGATTCCTCGTCGTAGACCTGCATGGTGGCGATGTACAGCCGCCTGCCTGGCGGCGTAGACGCGATCAGCTTCTCCGCATAGGTGGACTTTCCGCAGCCGCTCCCGCCCGTAATCAGCGCGATCATGGTTTCTCCTTTTCCAAGCGATGATGAAACAAATGTATTATAAGCTTAAACGCGCCTTGCCGCAAGTAGCGACGCGGAAAAAAGCCTATGTAAAAACGGACACCTGCTTTTTCGCGCGGTGTCCGTTTCTGTCAGATCGGGATTTGGATTATTTGTCCTTTACGTTGCCCATGTTCTCGGCGTGGCCGGAGACCATGTTGTCTTCGCCGGTGGACATCTTGCCGTTGTTTACGATGAGGTTGGTGATGATGCCAACGATCATCGCGGTGGCCAGAGCGCTGATGGAGAGCAGCGCGCCGCCGGTCATGCTGTTGGTGCCGAAGTTCAGCGTCAGGCCGCCGATGCCGCAGACCAGGATGGCGGAGACCACGAAGAGGTTTTTGCTGTTGCCAAGGTCCACGTTCTTGAGCATCTGAAGGCCGCTTACTGCGATAAAGCCGTACATGGCGATGCAGGCGCCGCCCATGACGCACTTGGGGATGGAGTTGATGAAGGCAACGAAGGGGGTGAAGAAGCTAAGCACCATGCAGCCGATGGCCGCGCCCATGATGCTGACGATGGAGGCGTTGCCGGTGATGGCCACGCAGCCGATGCTTTCGCCGTAGGTGGTGTTGGCCGCGCCGCCGAAGAAGCCGCCCACGATGGAGCCCACACCGTCGCCCAGCAGGGTCTTGTCAAGGCCGGGATCGGTGATGAGGTCGCGGTTTACGATGTTGGAAAGATTCTTGTGGTCGGCGATGTGCTGCGCAAGCTCCACGATGCCGATCGGGATGAAGGTCAGGGCGATGTTGGCGATGTCGGTGCCGCTGAGCTTGGCCGCGCCGAAAGTGCCCTCAGCGATCTCGGAAGCGTCTACCATCTTGGTCTGGAAGGCCCTTAAGAAGGTGAACTTGGGGTAATCCAGGATGCTGGTGAAGCGGAAGGGCTCAAAGGCCTCCTTGAAGGGGGTGAAGTCCAGGATCTTGAGCGCCTCGATGTTTGCGGCGTTTCCGATCAGGGTAAGCACGAGGGCCAGCACGTAGCCCGCGCCGATGCCGATGATGAAGGGGATCAGCTTCATGCCCTTGGTGCCCTTGATGGAGGCAAACACGATGGCAAGGAAGGTGAACACGCCAACACAGATGTTGATCAGGCTGTAGGTATTGCCGCCGTTATTCTGCATCCAGCTGGTAGCGGTGCCGGAGAGGGAAAGACCGATGAGCGTCACGATGGGTCCAATGATGACGGCGGGCATGAGCTTATTGACCCAGGCGCTGCCGGTTGCCTTGATGACGAGCGCGAGCACCACGTAAACCAGGCCCGCAAAGGCGATGCCGATGATCACGCCCCAGTAGCCGTAGTTGGAGCCGAGCACCGCATCGTAAGCGCCAAGGAAGGTGAAGGAGGAGCCCAGGAACACGGGAGAGCGCCTCTTGGTAAAGCAAAGGTAGACGACCGTACCGATGCCCGCGCCAAACAGCGCCGCTGCGGGATCGAAGCGGATCGCGCCGTCGGTGTAGCCGGTCATGATCATGGGCACGAGCAGCGTGGCCGCCATGATGGCGATCATCTGCTGGAACGCGAACACGAGTGTCTTGCCGAAGCTGGGTCTGTCGTTGATGTCGTAGATAAGCTTCATCCAGATTATCTCCCCTTTTTTAGGAAGCGCTGGTCACAGGCGGATCAGGCATTCCCTGATTTGTGATCGCGGACAATCAAAAAGCCCTGCCGTACCCATCTTTCAAATGAGCATGGCAAGGCTTTACCGCATGCATATCGTGGAGTGCGCTCTTGCCAATATCTCGTATTGGATTAAAGATTGCGTCCGTTTTCACTTCCACAAAAGGATACTCCTGCCCCGTGGATATGTCAAACAGAATTTGTGTTATTTACGTAAAACTAATGCGTAAAGCGCATACAAGCCCCTAAGCGCCCTTTCCCTTTTCCAAATGCTTGATATTTTACCTTGAACGGCGTATGATTATGGGAAATGGTTGATAAAGGGGAAATAATTTATGGATTTTAAATCTGCGGTGGTGCAGGCGGCACAGGAAGCGCTGCACAGCTGTTTTCCGGACGCTCTGATCGACGCTCCGGCGCTTTGCGACATGCTGGAGACCCCGCCGGATCCCGCGCTGGGCGATTTTGCGCTGCCCTGCTTTAAGCTTTCCAAATCGCTTCGGCGCTCTCCCGCCCAGATCAGCGACGCTCTGGCTGCCAAAATCAGCGATCCGCTGCTTTCCCGCGTCGAAAGTGTAAAGGGCTATCTCAATTTCTTTGTGGACAAAACGCGCTATGCCCAAAGCGTGATCTCTCAGGCGCTGAGCCTTGGCGCGTCCTACGGCTCCAGCGACATGGGTGCGGGCAAGACGGTGGTGATCGATTACTCCTCCATCAACATCGCAAAGCGCTTTCACATCGGCCACCTGTCCACCACGATGATCGGCGCGGCGCTGTATAAGATGTATAAGTTCTTGGGCTACAACTGCGTCGGCGTAAACCACCTTGGCGACTGGGGCACCCAGTTTGGCAAGATGATCGCCGCCTACAAGCGCTGGGGCGACGAGGAGACCGTGCGCAGAGGCGGCGTGGACGAAATGGTAAAGCTCTACGTGCGCTTTAACGCCGAGGCCAAGGAAAACCCCGCCCTGGAGGACGAGGGCCGCGCCTGGTTCAAGGCCATTGAGGACGGCAACGAGGAAGCGCTCAGGATCTTCAACTGGTTCAAGGAGGTCACCCTGAAGGACGCCGAGCGCGTGTACGACATGCTGGGCGTAAAGTTTGATTCTTATGCCGGAGAAAGCTTCTACAACGATAAAATGCAGCCCGTGATCGACGAATTGCGGGACAAAAACCTGCTGGTCGAGGATCAGGGCGCGCAAATCGTAAAGCTGGACGACTACGGCATGCCCCCCGCCATCATCCTGCGCTCAGACGGCGCGACGCTGTACATGACGCGCGACCTCGCCGCCGTAAAGTACCGCCACGAGACCTACGATTTTGCAAAGTGCCTGTACGTGGTCGCCTACCAGCAGGATCTGCACTTCAAGCAGCTATTCAAGGTTTGCGAGCTTTTGGGCTGGGACTGGGCCAAGGGCTGCGAGCACGTGAACTTTGGCATGGTGTCCTACGAGGGACAAAGCCTCTCCACCCGCGAAGGACGAATCGTGTACCTGGACGACCTGCTGACCCAGGCCGTGGAAAAGGCCGAAGCCATTATTGAAGAAAAGAGCCCGGAGCTTGAAAACAAGAGCGAAATCGCGCGGCAGATCGGCATCGGCGCGGTGATCTTCTTTACCCTCTACAACGGGCGCATCAAGGACATCGACTTCAGCTGGGACAGGGCGCTGAACTTCGACGGCGAAACCGGCCCCTACGCCATGTACACCCACGCGCGCCTGTGCAGCGTGCTAAGAAAAGCGGGT
>CADBNW010000010.1 GCA_902796025.1 uncultured Eubacteriales bacterium | reverse complement strand
GAATTCACCAACTATCTGCGCGCCGCCAAGGAAGCCAAGCTGGCCGGTGAAAACACCATGCCCTTCTCCTTCGGCATTTATGCGCCCGATCCGCTGTACAATGTGCGCCGCTTCACCGACGCCTTCGTGGACTTCACCCAGGTCACCGAGGAAGACTGGTTCGCCTATGCCCGCAACCCCGAGATGCTGCCCGGCTCCAAGGAAGGCTTCCGCTGGCTGAACACCCTGTATCATGAGGGCCTGCTGCCTGAGACCTTCGCCCTGACCGACAACGACAAGGCGAACGACACCGCGCTGATCATGGGCTACAACGGCTTCTTCTCCCAGCAGCCCGACCAGCCCTGGCGCACCGACAAGAACTACCAGAAGGAACTGGAAAAGAACGTGCCCGAGGGACATTGGGTGACTGTGAACTGCTTCTACAATGAGAGCCTGGGCAAGTACCTGCACGACATCTATGCGGCCAACGGCCTTAGCATCATCATCCCCAAGACCACCGACGAGGAAACCGCTATCGCCGCCATGAAGTATCTGGACTGGATGGCTGAGCCTGAAAACATGTTCATGATGCAAAACGGCCTCGAGGGCATCAACTATGAGGGCATCAGCCCCGAGCTGGGCATCCCCTACGGCGTAAAGAGCGCCGACGCCGTACCCAACGAGAACAAAATGCACGCGGGCGATATCTGCTTTATCGCAAACGGCCTGGTCTACGGCGACGACGCGAAGAACGCAGCTGCTCTGGCGCTGCCCTTTGCAGGCTATGAGGAAGACGTCGTAGCCTCCTACGTGGACGCGCTGACCGACGCCTGGACGCAGATCAGCTTTACCGTGACCGTGCAGGCGGACACCGACTACAACAGCACCGTAAAGAGCAAGCAGGGCGAATTCCTGGCGGCAGTGGTCTCCTGCGCAGCAGAGGACTTTGACGCGGTATTCGACGCGGGCATCGAAGAGATCCTGGCTTCCGGCGCTGCTCAGATGATCGAAGGCTTCCGCGCGGCGTACGAGGCGGGCGAGTACCGCGGCGTATTCCCGGGCAACCTGTGATCCTCCCCTGTAACGAACCTGAATCCATAGAGGAATGCGGGCGCCGGCTGCGGCCGGCGCCCGGACTTTTCGGCCTGAACGGGCAATGAGGTTGCTATGAGCCAAATTCCGCGAGAAACGTTTTTGAATCCCACGAGCCTGCACGACGGCGGGCGGGGGATCGAGGCCTTCTTCAATCATTCTGACGTTCTGACGCAGGGCGAATACCACTGCCACGACTATTATGAGTTTTACATTCATCTAAGCGGCGGTCAGTACTACGGAATAGGAGAAAAGCTCTATCAGCTGGAACCCAATCAGCTGTTTGTGATCCCGCCGTATGTGATGCACGGGCTGAGCTTTGACAGCCCGCTGATCAACTACGAGCGCGGCTTTTTCAACGTCTCTACGGAGGCGCTGCGGGTGCTGGGCTTTGGCCAGCTGGATCTGGACCGCTTCTTTCGCTCCTGCGCGTCGATGGGCTATTATACCTTTCAGCTGAGCCGGGCGGAGGGAGAAAGGTGCGTCGCCTCCATAAAGCGGGTGCGGGAGCTTCTTGGCGAGCGGGACGAGCTAAGCCTGTATTACAGCTATGGCGAGCTCAGCTCTTTTCTGGCGTTTGTGTGCGGCTGCGAGCAAAAATCCCGCGTGGTGACGGACACGGTGGGGCAGGACGCGGTCATCAGCGAGGTGCTTACGTATATAAATGCGAACTATACCCAAAGCATGAAGGTGGCGGAGCTTGCGCGCCGCTTCGGCGTGAGCGTGAGCTACCTGTCGCGGGAGTTTGCAAAGCTCACCCACAGAAGCGTATATGAATACATCCTCTATTGCAGGATCGCGCTGGCCAAGCAGCTGATGCGCTCGGAGCTTTCGCTAAACGCCATCGCCTATCAGTGCGGCTTTGGAGACTATTCCAACTTCTTGCGCCTGTTTGGCAAAATGGAGGGCGTTTCGCCAAGCGCCTACAGGCGTAAATTGCGAGGCAGAGAATAGAAGGGACTAAGCCATAAAACAGGGGACGGCTTTTGAGGCCGTCCCCTGTTTTATGGCTTAGTATGAAACGCTGAGCCGTTCAGCGGCGCGCGCCTACGGATCCGATACGATGTTTTGGATCCACACGCCCTTTTTCAAAAGGATGTAGCCAAAGACGTCCTTGATGATCTCCATGCCGTTTACGATCGCGTAGATCGCGACCACGTAAAGATCTGTCAGGCGCACCAGCAAAAACGCCATGGGCACCGGCAATAGCCAGGTGTAGACGCTGTCAAAGAGGAAGGTGACGAAGGTTTTGCCGCCCGCACGCAGGGTAAAATAGGTGCAGTGCGAAAAGCCCTGCAGGGGCAGGATCAGCGCGCTTACGCGGATGAGGGTGGAGGCCAGGTGCTTTGCAGCCAGCGAGCTTTTTGTGTACACCAACGGTAGCCAGGGGGAGGCGATGATCAGCATAAGCCCCGTGCAGACGCAAATGAATTCCTCAAAGGCGATGATCTTGCGCGCGTTGTCCTTTGCGCCCTCCGGGTCGTTTGCGCCAAGGCTTCTGCCCACAAAGACGCTTGAGGCCGTGCCCATGGAGATGAAAAAGACGTTGAAGAGGTTGGTGAGGGTGCTGGTGATGGTCATGGCGTTTACCACGGTGAGCCCGCGCAGGGAGTACTGCCTGGACAAAACGGACATGCCCGCTGACCACATCACCTCGTTTAGCAAAAGCGGCAGGCTTTTGATAAGGATGTTTCTAAACAGCGCTCCCGGGATGCGAAAATGCCGCCAGGCGTGGCGCAAAAAGCCGTACTGATCCCGAAGGCGCACCCGCCGGTACGTGACGATCAGGATGATGGAAAGCTCCACGTATCTTGCGATCACCGTGGCGATCGCGGCGCCCGTGACGCCAAGGGCCGGAAAACCGAGGTGTCCGAAGATCAAAACGTAGTTGAGGCAAAGATTCGTCGCGACCGAGGCGATGGACGCATACATCGGCAGGCGGCTTTCGCCGTTTACGCGAAGCATACCTGCGTAGGCGTTGGTAAGCGCAAAGGGCACAAGGCCAAACAGCATCACGCGAAGATAGGCAAGGCCGGCTTCCAGGGTGTCTGCGGCTTTTTGCTTTTCCAGCAGGAGCTCTTCCTCAGTGCCGGTGGTGACGGGGTTTATCCAAAGCTTCAAAAGCGGTTCGCGGAAGAAGCCGAAAACAATTAAGCCAAGCAAACACACAAATCCGCCCACGAGCAGCGAGAAGCGGAAGGAGTTTCGCATGCCGTCCTCGTCGCCCGCGCCGTAGAACTGCGCGCCGAAGATCGTTGCGCCGCTCATGCCGCCGAAGACCGCGAGGTTGAAAACGAACATCAGCGTGTTTGAGACGCTCACGCCGTTCATTTGTCCTTCGCCCACCGCGCCGACCATGAGGTTATCCAGCAGGTTTACAAAGTTGGATATCGTGTTTTGAATGATGATCGGCACGATCAGCGCAAGCACGGCGGCGTAAAACGCCTTATTGCCCACGTATTTTGCGCGTAAGCTCCTGAAGGACGGCATAGTTTTCTCCAATCGTTTTTTTGTATTGCTTATTTGAATGCGGTTTTAGAAATTTTCTCAGCCCTTGCGGCCTTCACAGCCGCCTCCGCAGCAGGAGCAGTTGCCCCCGCAGTGCTTTTTGCGGTTTTTCAGCGTGCGCCAAAGCGCGAAGCCGGCGATGGCGCTTAGGGCGATGATCAAAATGATGTCAAGCGCGTTCATGCTTTTCCTCCCGTCTCAGCCAAGACCAAGCAGCAGGCCAACGAGGCGCACAAGCAGCGCTGCGACCCACGCGACCGCGCACTGGCCAAGCACTACGGCAAGCGCCCAGAAGCGTCCAAGCTCGCGCTTTACGGCGGCAATCGCCGCAACGCAGGGGGTGTACAAAAGGCTGAACACCAGCATGCATGCCGCGGCAAGGCCGGACATCACGCTCTTTACGCCGCCCGCGTAGAGCACCTCCATTACGGACACCACGCTTTCCTTTGCCATAAAGCCGGAGATGAGCGAGGTGCAGATGCGCCAGTCGCCAAGGCCCAGGGGCTTGAACAGGGGCACCAGCACGCCGGAGATCGCGGCCAGGATGCTCTGGGAGGAGTTTTCCTCCGTAAGCAGGTTAAAGCGAAGGTCGAAGGATTTGAGCACCCATACGAGCATCGTGGCGATCAGGATGACGGAAAACGCCCTGCGCAAAAAGTCCCGCGATTTTTCCCAGAGCAATTGCATGACGTTTCGGGGGCTTGGCATGCGGTAATTTGGAAGCTCCATCACAAAGGGCACGGCCTCGCCCGCAAACAGGGTCTTTTTGAACAGGAGCGCAGCCAGGATGCCGCAGAGGATGCCAAACACGTACAGGCCGATCGTGACAAGCGCCGCGTACCTTGGGAAAAACGCGCTTACGAAAAAGGCGTAGATGGGCGCCTTGGCGGTGCAGCTCATAAAGGGCGTAAGCAGGATCGTCATTTTGCGGTCGCGCTCGCTGGGCAGGGTGCGCGTGGCCATGACCGCGGGCACGGTGCAGCCAAAGCCGATCAGCATCGGCACGATGCTGCGCCCGCTGAGGCCGATCTTTCTTAACAGCTTGTCCATGAAGAAGGCCACGCGCGCGATGTAGCCGCTGTCCTCCAGCAGGGACAGGAAGAAAAACAGCGTGACGATGATGGGCAAAAAGCTAAGCACGCTGCCGACGCCCTCGAAAATGCCGTCCACGATCAGGCCGTGGATGACGGGATTTACGTTTCCGGCGGTAAGGGCCCTATCCACGACGCCGCTTAGCCAGCCTACGCCAAGCTCGATCAGCCCCTGCAGCCACGCGCCGATGACGTTGAAGGTGAGGTAGAACACAAGCCCCATGATCGCGATAAACAGGGGGATCGCGCTGTATTTGCCCGTCAGCACGCGGTCGAGCTTTTGGCTTCGCAGGTGTTCTTTGCTTTTGGCGGGCCGGGTCACGCACTGGTCGCACACCCGGTAGATGAAGGAAAAGCGCATGTCGGCCATGGCCGCGCTGCGGTCGAGGCCGCGCTCCTTTTCCATTTGCAAAACGATGTGCTCCAGGGTCTCCTGCTCGTTTTTGTCAAGCTCCAGCTGCTTTAGGATCAATTGGTCGCCTTCGATCAGCTTGCTTGCGGCAAAGCGCGCGGGGAGCCCCGCCTTCAGGGCGTGATCCTCGATCAGGTGCGTGACCGCGTGCAGGCAGCGGTGCACCGCGCCGCCGTTGTCGTCCGCGCCGCAAAAATCCTGCCGCAGGGGGCGCTCCTGGAATTTTGCGATGTGCAGCGCATGCTTTACCAGCTCGTCCACGCCCTGGTTTTTGCTGGCGGAGATTGGGACCACGGGCACGCCCAGCAGGGCCTCCATGGCGTTTACGTCGATGGAGCCGCCGTTTCCGCTGACCTCGTCCATCATGTTTAAGGCTACGACGGTGGGGATGCCTGTCTCAAGCACCTGCATGGTGAGGTAGAGGTTGCGCTCGATGTTGGTGGCGTCCACGATGTTGATGATCGCCCGGGGCTTTTCGTTCAAAACGAAGTTGCGGCTTACAAGCTCCTCGCTGGAGTAGGGAGACAGGGAGTAGATGCCGGGAAGATCCGTGATCAGCGTGTCGCCGTGGCCGCGGATGATGCCGTCTTTACGGTCCACCGTGACGCCGGGAAAGTTGCCAACGTGCTGGTTTGCGCCGGTCAGCTGATTGAACAGGGTGGTCTTTCCGCTGTTTTGATTGCCGACCAGGGCGAAGGTGAGCTTTGTCCCGTCCGGCAGGGGATCGCCCGTGCCCTTGGGATGAAAGCGGCCTTCCTCGCCAAAACCCGGATGCTCCATCTGGAGGGGGGCGGAAGGGGCGGGGCGAGACGCGTCTTTTTTCAAAGGCTCTACGTCGATGTGCGCCGCGTCGTCCAGGCGCAGGGTGAGCTCGTAGCCATGGATACGAAGCTCCATCGGGTCGCCAAGAGGCGCAAGCTTGACCAGCGTTACCTCAACGCCGGGGATGAGACCCATATCAAGAAAATGCTGGCGCAGCGCGCCCTGCCCGCCGACTGCGGTGATGCGCGCGCTTGCGCCGACATGAAGCTCTTTGAGTGTCATTGCATTACTCCTGTAAAAGATTGTTGGATCCTCCGCCTGTAAGCGGCGGCTTATTGAAAACTGCCATAAAGCTACTTTATGCACGCGCGCGCGCTTAGTCAAGTTAAGTTTGCTGATTTGGGCCCGTGAGCGTGTTACGCTTTTGAGGAGCGCTTGAAAAGCGGAGGAAAAGCCCTGACGCGGGCCCGCAAACGCGCAAGAAAAGCGTTGAAATCTTGCGCCCGAGGGGCTATAATAAGCTTGAATAAAAAGCGGAGGTGCAGATCTGGTGACGATGTATGAAACCACGCTGAAGGGGAGCAGGCTGATCCTTTCCGCCTGCGCGCCCGGGATCGCGCGCGTTCGGTGGAGCAAAACGCACGATAAAACCTACTTTGAACGCTATGGCATCTTTACCCCGGCCATGGAGGATCACGGAAAGGCGCTGCCGGACGGCATTTGCGTCGACGGCCTTACGCTTCGCGCCCAAAACAGCCGCCTGATCTTTGAGACCCCGAAGGCGCGGCGGGAAATGCTTTTGGAGCCGGAGTGCCCAAACGAAGTGAGGACTTACTTTGAAAAGGAGCTCAACGGCCTTCGCCCGCCCCACAAGCAGATCGTGGGGGACGAGGAAAAAAGCGCCGAGGCGCGGGTCGATTTTATCAAGGAGCCCCGCTGCGTCACGCTGAAAACCGAAGGCGAGCGCTTCTACGGCCTTGGCGAAAGCAACGTGGACAGGCTGATCCTGAATGGAAAAACCTACCTGCAGCGGGTCATCTACACCGTAAGCGAGGTCGTGATCCCCTTTATCATGACAAAGGCGGGCTACGCCATCAGCTTCAACACCACCTTCTGGCACGGCGTGGACGTGAGCAAGGCGGATGAAAAGCAGGTGCAATGGTTTTTGCCGGATGGGGACATCGACTTTTTCGTCTATTCCGGCGAAAGCCTGAAGGCCCTGCTGGAACGCTTCACCTACGTTACCGGCAGGCCCATGCTGCTGCCCAAGTGGGGCTACGGCCTTATGTTTATCGACCAGTACAACGCTGATCAGTTTGAGGTGATGCGAAACGCCTCCACCTTCCGGGAAAAGAAGATCCCCTGCGACGCGTTTTCGTTGGAGCCGGGCTGGATGGCCAAGCGTTACGATTTTTCCACCGAGAAAAAGTGGAACACCGACCGCTTCTACATCTGCGACTGGATGCGGAAGACCGAGGAGCAGTTTGAGGCGCATACGCCAAGGGAACGCACCTTTACCAGCGCCCTTCGCCGCTATGGCTTTAAGCTTTTGTTGTGGCTGTGCTGCAAATACGATTTTACCGCCAGTCAGGAAAACCGCGCGGGCAATCCGACGGACTTTGGCTTTGAACCCTGGTTCAAGCACCTCAAAAGCTTTGTATGCGACGGCGCTGCGGGCTTTAAAATGGATCCCTGCAAGGTGATCGACAGCGCCAGCGAGGATAGGGTGTACGCAAACGGCGCGCCGGAGGCCGAAATGCATTCGCTGCAGACCACGCTCTACGGCAAGGAAATGTACGAGGGCTACAGCGAATACACGCACCTTCGCCCCATGCACCATTTGAGCGGCGGCTATACGTCCATACAGAAGTATTCCGCCTGCACCACGGGCGACAGCGGCGGGCGCTATAAAACGCTGGTGTGGATCCTGAACTGCGGCCTGTCCGGCGTAAGCAACATCACCTGCGACATGGATATCTTTGCTAAGCACACGATCCACTACTGCTTCTTTACCGCCTGGTGCCAATTGAACAGCTGGAGCGGCTACTCCCATCCCTGGTGGGCGGGGGACGAAAACGAAAAGCTCTTTACCTTCTACGACCGGCTGCGCTATCACATTTTGCCGTACGTGTATTCGGCGGCCATCAACGCGCACCTTACGGGCACGCCCGTGGCGCGGGCGCTTGCGCTGGAGTTTGAGGAGGAGCGGGCGCAAAACGCCACCTGCGAATACCTCTTTGGCGACAGCTACCTCGTGGGCTGCTTTGCGGACACGATCTACCTGCCCGAGGGAGAGACCTGGATCGACGCCTGGACGGACAAAGAAGTTGAGGGCGGACAGGAGATCCCCGTTTGCGTACCCGAGGACAGGGGCGGCCCGCTGTACATCCGAAACGGCGCAGTGGTGCCCACCCAGCCGGACAGGCTCTATACCGACTGCAAGGACGACGCGCGACTTAGCCTTGAGGTCTACGCGCTTAAGGACTGCGACAGGGAATACTGTTTCTATGAAGACGACGGCCTTACCCAGGAGTATCTGGAAGGCAGGCACGCCGTGACGCGCATGCGCGTAAGCCGAAAAGGCGGCACGATCACCCTGCGCGTCGAAAAGCGGGAGGGGAGCTTTACCGGCATGCTGCCCAGGCGCGAATACGATGTGTGCGCGCTGATCAACAAGCAGCCTGCAAGCGTCAGCGTGGACGGAAAAGAGGTCCCCTTCGATTTTGACGGCAGGCGCGTCCGCTTTGACATGGGAAGCGGAAAGGAAGCTGTCATCCTGTAAATAAACAACACAAGCTTGGAGGAGGCGGAAACATGGCTTTTGATCCCGTACTGCTTAAAAGGAACGACGGCGCGATGGTGAAGTGCGCCGGGGACTGGGAGGCGCGCCGCGCGGAGCTGTTGGACGTGCTTTCGCGGGAGGAATACGGCTATATGCCCAAGGCCGCGCCGGTGGAGTGTGAAACGCTGTCCAAAAACAACGACCATTACGGCGGGCACGGTCTGGCGGAGGAAATGGCGCTTACCATCCACGCGCCGCTTGGCGATTATCGCCTGCCGCTTACGCTGATCAAGCCGGATCTTCCCGGCAGGCTGCCGCTGTTTTTGTTTTTGAGCTTTGAAAAGGAGCTTTATCAAAAGTATTTCCCCCTGCAGGAGGTGCTGTCGCGGGGCTACGCGGTGGCGCTGATCCACTATAAGAGCGTAAGCAGCGACGACGGCGATATGCAAAACGGGCTTGCCGCCGTGATGCCGCGTTCCCAAGACGGCACGGGCTGGGGCAAGCTCACCCTGTGGGCCTGGGCGGCCTCGAGGGTATTGGACGCGATGCTTCTGCGGCCGGACGTGGACGCAAACAACATCGCGGTGATCGGCCACTCGCGCCTTGGAAAGACCGCGCTGTGGTGCGGCGCGAACGACGAGCGCATCCGCTTTGTCTGCGTAAACGATTCCGGCGCGAGCGGAGCCGCCTACGCAAGGGGCAAGGACCCCAGGGGCGAGAACGTCCGCATCATCACGCATCACTTTCCCTTCTGGTTCTGCGAAAACTATCAGGCCTACGTGGACAGGGAAAACGACATGCCCTTTGACCAGCACTACGCCGTAGCCGCCTGCTGCCCCAGGTTCGTGGCAGTCTCCAGCGCCAGCGAGGACTACTGGGCAGGGCCGGAGAGTGAGAAAAAAAGCTGCGAAAAGGCGTCCGAGGCCTGGGAGATATGCGGGCTAAAGGGCTTTGACGCGGGCGCGGACGCGCGCGTAAGCTATAATCTGAGGGACGGGATCCACTTTTTGTCCCTGGAGGATTGGCGCTTCTACATGGACTTTATAGACGAAAGAAGGGGCGTGAGCTGGTGAAGGCATTGGTGTTTGGCTCGCTGAACCTCGACCGCACCTACCACGTGGAGCACATCGTCCGCCCCGGGGAGACGATCGCTTCAAGCCTGATGGAGCTGTTTCCCGGCGGGAAGGGGCTCAATCAGGCGGTGGCGCTAAGCCGCGCGGGAATGAAGGTGTGCTTTGCAGGCGCTGTGGGCGAGGACGGAGGCCTGCTTGAAGATGCGCTTTCCCAAAACGGGATCGACTTTGGCCGGGTGCAAAGGCTGCCCGGCCCGAGCGGTCACGCGATCATCCAGGTGGACGGGGAGGGGGCAAACAGCATCCTCATCTTATCCGGCGCAAACGGCGGGATCACCCCTGAATACGCAAAAAAAGCGCTTTGCGGCTTTGGCGCGGGGGACGTCATGCTGTGCCAAAACGAGATCTCGTCCATGCCCTTTATTCTGAAAACGGCGCACGCGCAGGGGATCTGTACCGTTTACAATCCTTCGCCCATGAACAGCGCGGCGCTTGCGTGCGATTTGGGCGACGTGGACTGCCTCGTGATCAACGAAAGCGAGGCCCGCGCGCTCGTGGGTGAAGGGGAGCCTGCAAAGGCGCTTGAAGCCTGCCGCAGGCTGAATGCGCGCATGGAGGTGCTTTTGACCCTTGGCAGCGAGGGTTCCTGTTTTATGGATCAAAGCGGCGCAGTAACGCGCATGGGGATCTGCCCTGTGGAGGCGGTGGACACGACGGCGGCGGGGGACTGCTTCGAGGGCTTTTTTGTGGCCGCCTGCGCCCGGGGGAAAGGACCCAAAGAGGCCCTGCGCATGGCAGCAGCCGCTTCGGCGCTTTGCGTGACAAAAAAAGGAGCCTCGCCCTCCATCCCTTCTTTGGCGGAGGCCGAGGCGTTCATGCCGAGAGTCTGCGAGGGTCTGCCTAAGGCTTAGCGCTGATGGCGCAGCGGGAAGCTAAGCTCAGTAGCTCAAATACTTGCGGCTCAGATACGCGATCTCTTTTCCCGTATCCACGCGGCAGAAGGAGCCGTCGGTCGCAAGCAGGGTGACGTTCGTGCCGCTGTAGACCACGCGGAGCTTCGAATACGAGGTAGAGGGGCCGGTCCTAAGATTCACGTTGCCCGTGGTGCGCGCCCTGGAATAAAAGCGGAGCAGCGCCCGGTAAATGAAAGCGTCAGACCAGCTGCCAGGAACGTTCACGCGCAGCCAGTCCCCGGAGCAGGTGTAGGCGGTGATCGTCTGGCCGACGCTCAAGGTGTAGAGCTGGGCGTAGGAGGTGGAGGGGCCGGAGCGAACGCTCGCGTAGCCGTCCGAGGAGCGGATCACGCCGCTGCGGCCGCCGCTTATGGAAACGGTGGAGCCGAGCACCAGCAGGTTTCGGTTTATGTAGCCGATGCGCCCGCTGTTGTCCGCGCAGCGGTACCACGCGCCGTTTTGCTCCAGCACCCAGACCTGGGTCCCGTTGTACTCGCGGGTGATCACGCCGTAGCTGGTGCCGGGGCCCCAGCGCAGGTTCGCGTAGCCGTCCGAGGAGGAAACATTGCCGTATTTGTTGATCACGGTGTCGCTGTCGCTGACGGAAGGATCCGGAATGTAGGTATCGTGGTAATAATACGAGGAGCCGGAGCTTGAGGAAGAACCGGAGGAGGACGAGCCGGAGGAGCCGTTGATAAACTGGATGTACGCCCCGTACATGTAGCCCTCGGTGCCCGTTCTGATCACGCGCACTTTGTGCCAGGTGTTGCCCTTTTTCAAAATCAGCAGCGCGTCGCCGTTGTTGGCTACGCCTACGACGGGCTTTCCCGCGCCGGCGACAGAGCGCACGTAGACAGTGCCGTCCTTGGTTGGAGTTTTAACGTAAGCGTATTGCTCTGCCATCGCCGGCAGCGCCATGATCACAAGCAGCGCCAGCGCCAGCAGCAAGCTGAATAATCTTTTCATGATTTCGTACCTCCGTGTTTGCATCTGCATAGTAGACGAAGACGGGCATAGAAAAGTTCCATTTTGCCGGGAGAAGAAATATGCTTTGGACGAGAGAAGAGTATCTGAGCCATATGACCTTTCAAAGCGCCGGGCGCGAGATGTTCTCGGAACTGTTCGGGCTTTTGATCAGCCTCGACCGGGAGTGGAAAAGCCAGGGCGCAGGCGACAGCGAAATAAGCCTTGAGGCCTTTGGCTGGGACGCGGTAAAGTACGCAAGGGCGCCCTTTGACGTTAGCGCGCGCACGGGCATAACGCCCCGCGTTTTGTCGGACAGCGAGACCGAGCAGGTATCGATCGACGCCATGGGAAGAAGGACGCGCTTAAGCAAAAAGTGTGCAACCATCGCGCTGCCGTTTTCCTATCCCGTGGAGACCCCGGACGACTGGGACAGGGTGCGCTCCTGGTATCGCTTTACGGACGATAGGGTGGACGCGCAAAAGCTTAAGGAGCTAAAGCACCAAAGGGACGAGGGAGCCCTTATCCTGTTTTGGATGCCCGGCGGCTTTGACGAACCCAGAAACCTGATGGGGGAGGAAAACCTGTGCTGCGCGTACTATGACGAGCCGGAAATGCTGGAGGACATGCTCTTGACCCTTGGCGATATGTGCGTGCGGGGGCTTGAACGCGTGATGGAAGAAGTCGGCGTGGACGTACTGTGCGTGCACGAGGACATGGCGGGGCGAAGCGGCCCGATGATCGGCCCAAAGCTGTTCAAGCGCTTTGTGTCGCCCTATTACCGGCGGGTATGGGATCTGGCAAGGCAAGGCGGCGCAAGGCTCTTCAGCCAGGATTCGGACGGCAACATCGAGGCGCTGCTTGACGAAATGCTGGACGCGGGCATCAACTGCATCTATCCCTGCGAGCCGCAGGCGGGCATGGACATGATGAAGCTGCGAAAAAAATACGGTACTCGCCTTGCCTTTAAAGGCGGGATCGACAAATTTGCCCTGCGCGGCAGCTTTGAAGACATACGGCGCGAGCTCGAATACAAAATGGCTTCGCCCCTCACCGGCGGCGGCACGGTGTTCGCGCTGGACCACCGCATCCCAAACGGCGTGCCGATCGAAAACTACAGGTACTATGTGCGCCTGGGAAGAGAGCTGCTGGGCCTCCCTCCCTGTTCACCCGCGCCGCATGTCCGAATGGCGTTTTAGCAATCGCTTGAAATGAATCGAAGATTCATTTCAAGCGGCTGGTTATGCTGCCCGTGCGGGTGTTTTGGCCGAAACGCCAAGGCTTGATAGAATAGGCAAGAGGATCGCAGTTTTTGCTGAAAATTTCCTGCGGGAAATTTCCGGACGCAAAAACTGAGCGGAATCGATTTTTGCTCTCGCAGGGCAAGCTCTGCTTCGCAAAAATCGTCCTCGGGGCGGCAAAGCCACCCCTGCGGATTGAAGTTGGAGGGCTGCGGCCCTCCAAGCCTCCCGGGAAACGCTGTGCTGTTGCAACCGCATCAGGGTGTTTTAGAGCCAGAGCACTTTGCAAGATTAATAATTTGTTAAAAGCGGCGGGAACGCTTCATTCTATGATATAATAGCGGCAAATTATTGCATGAAGGCGCGAAGGCGCACAGAAACGAAATGATCTATACGATAACGCTGAATCCCGCGCGGGACAAAAGCCTTACGATCGGGGGCTTTGCAGCTGGCAAGGTCAACCGCGTGCAGGGCGTAAGAAACGATCCCGGCGGAAAGGGCATAAACGTCTCCAAGGCCATATCGGCGCTTGGCGGCAAAAGCGTCGCCTGCGCAATCCTTGGCGGCGAGGCCGGGGCCTATATCGAAAAGAGCCTTGCCGAAATGGGCATAGACTGTCTCGTCGTGCACTCCAAATACGAAACGCGGACGAACATCAAAATACTGGATCCAATCGGCCGCACCACCACGGACGTAAACGAGCCCGGGCACTGCGACCCCGCGGAGGCCGCGGAGCTGTTTGATACGGTGGAAGCGCGGATAAGGCCGGGCGATCTGTGCGTGATCTCGGGAAAGCTGGATGCTCAGGCGGTCAGTCTTGCAAAGCGCATCCAAAAGCTTAGCGCCCTCGGAGCGCGGATCCTGTTGGACACCCAGGGCGAAGCGCTGAGGATGGGCGTGCAGGCGGCTCCCTTCCTTGTAAAGCCAAACGACGAGGAGCTTTGCGAGCTAATGGGCTTCGCGGCTGAGGAGGAAAACGATTTGATGCGCGCGGCGCTAAGGCTCCGCGCAGAGTGCGGCATCGGCATCGTCGCCCTGTCGATGGGCGCGCGCGGCGCGCTTTTTGTGGACGATGACGGCCTTTGGCGCGCGCCGGGCCTGCGGGTCAATGCGGTGAGCACCGTGGGAGCGGGGGATACGATGATGGCGGCGCTTGCTTACGCGCTTTCGACGTGCATGGACCGGGCGGACATGTACCGCCTGGCGCTGGCCGCGGGCGCGGCTGCTGTGGGCTGTCCCGGCAGCCAAAGCCCGGGGAAAGCGGAGATCACCACCTTATACGAAAAAACTGAGCTTCGGAGGGTCACGATATGAGAACGCTGATACAGGCGCACAGAGGCGCAAGCGCCTACGCGCCGGAAAATACGCTGCCCGCTTTCCAGCTGGCTGTGGAGATGGGGGCAGACGGTATCGAGTGCGACATCCACATGACAAAGGATGGAGAGCTTGTGGTCTGCCACGATCACTCTGTGGACAGGACCAGCAGCGGCAAGGGGCGCATTGCAGATCTTACCCTGAAGGAGATCAAGGCCCTGGACTTTGGCGCACGCTTCGACGCGCGCTTTACAGGCACCAGCGCGCCCACGCTTGCGGAGATGCTTGAGGTCGTAAAGCCGCTTCAGGTCATCAATATCGAGATCAAGCAATTTGAGCACCCAATGGGGCAGGAAAAGGCCCAGAACATCTTTTACGACGTCGTAAAGGACAGCGGCTGCCTTGAGCAGGTCATCGTATCGAGCTTTGACGGCAAGGCCCTTGCGCTTTTAAAGCAGCTGCACCCGGATATGACCACCTGTCTTCTGTACGATAAAATGTACGGATCTGCGCGCAAGGCCCAGAGCATCGGCTGCGAGGCGATCCATCCAAATTACATCCACCTTACCCGGGCGACGGTGCTCAGCGCCCATCGCCGCGGCATGAAGGTCAACTGCTGGACGCCCAACGACGCCGACGAGATCGGCTATATGATCGACCTTGGCTGCGACGGCGTGATCACGAACTGCCCGGACGTGGGACTTAAGGTAAGCAGGCAAAAGGAACATGAGAAATAACGCCTATAAACGCGCCTGGCTGAACGGCGATTGGGGCAGGTATCTGCTGATCGGCCTGCTGGTGCTGGCGTTCCCCGTGGGCTTGTACATCATGTGGGACGAGGGCAAGTGGGACACGTGGCTGAAGGCCCTGATCACGGGCGTATGGGCGGCCATCGTGGTGCTGGGCGTGGTGCTTATGATCATCGCCCCGTGGGAATACGATACCGGCAGCGTCGAGATCGTGAACCTTGACAACAACAAGCGCATGCTGGCTCCCTTCCCGCCGGAAAACCTGCCCGAGCAGGCGCAGGTGCTTCGAAACGCCACACAGACCAGCTCGCTCATCTCCGAGCCCACGCCTACGCCCGTGCCCACCCGCGTCTACTGCAACGATAACGGCAAGTACTACCACCTGGAGGGCTGCCGCTACGTCTATCCCACCACCCCCAAGGTAACGCTGAACCAGGCCAAGAACGCGGGCAAGACGGCTTGTCCCTACTGCAAGCCCCCAAAAGAAGAAACTTATGGCAATTGATACAAAAGCCAGGGAGGAAATCACAATGAAAAAACGCTTCAGGGTCGGAATCATCGGCTGTGGCGGCATCGCCAACGGCAAGCACATGCCTTCCATCAAGGCGATCGATCGCGCAGACATGGTAGCCTTCTGCGATTTGATCGAGGAGCGCGCGGTGAAGGCGGCAAAGGAGTACGGCACGCCGGACGCAAAGGTCTATACGGACTACCGCGAGCTGTTGAAGGACGAAAGCATCGAGGTGGTGCACGTATGCACCCCCAACCGCATGCACGCGGAGATCTCCATTGCGGCGCTGGACGCTGGCAAGCATGTGATGTGCGAAAAGCCCATGGCCAAGACCGCCGCGGACGCCAGGGCGATGGTCGAGGCCGCAAAGCGCAGCGGCAAAAAGCTCACCATCGGCTATCAGCACCGCTCCAAGGCCGAGGCCATCTATCTGAAGAACGTGATCGACCGCGGCGACCTGGGCGAGATCTACTACGCGCACGCCTACGCCATCCGCAGACGCGGCACTCCCAACTGGGGCGTTTTCCTGAATGAATACGAGCAGGGCGGCGGTCCCCTGATCGACATCGCCACCCATTCCCTCGACCTTACGCTGTATTTGATGAACAACTACGAGCCCCGCATGGTCGTGGGTACCTGCTACAAAAAGGTGGAAAACCCGGAGGAGGGCAACCCCTGGGGCGGCTGGCCGGAGGGCGCAAACACCATGGAGGACAGCGCCTTTGGCTTTATCGTGATGAAAAACGGCGCCACGATCAATCTGGAATCCAGCTGGGCGCTCAACACCATCGAGCCCGTGCCGGAAGGCAGCGTGCAGCTTTGCGGCACCAAGGCCGGCGCGCAGATCAAGGGCGGTGTAAGCATAAACAAGGCGGAGTTTGGCAAGCTTGTCGACATCAAGCCCGAAATGAGCGCGGGCGGCGTGAATTTCTACGCCGGCATTTCCGCAACGCCCCCGATCACCGAGCAAATGCGCTGGTATGACGCGCTGGAGAACGACACCGATCCCGTGGTGCTGCCCGAGCAGGCCTGCGTGGTGAGCGAGATCCTGGAAGCGATCTACACCTCCGCAAAGACCGGAAAGCCCGTGTTCTTTGATTAAAGCTGAGAGCAAGCTCTAAGCCTCCTGCGGCGGCTTCGTGCCGCCGCAGATTTCTTTGCATGCGGCAGGGAGCCTGCGAAGCTTAGCGTCTTGATGCGGGCGCGCATAAAGCAGGGGAAACGACGGAGGATTAATTAAATGTAGATGCCGCTTTGCCAAATCGGTAATTTTTTACGGGATATATTGACAACGGCGGCTGAAAGGCTTATACTTTTACAGTATAAGCGAACATTTTGATTTGGAGGCTTGAACATGAAAAAGTTACTTAGTGTATTGCTCGTTTGCCTGCTCGCGTTCTCCTTCGCCGCTTTTGCTGAGGAAGCTGCTGAGGATGCCAGCAAGACCGTAGCCGACACCACCACCATCGAGGCCGAGGGCCTCACCGGAGAAGAAGGCTTCTATATCATCGTTGCCGAGGATCAGGAAGAGGCGGAAGCGCAGCTGACCGTGATCGAAGAGACCGGCGCTGACGTGTACTTTGGCGAGGCTGCCGAGGCCGCCAAGGAATACGTCGCCACTGACGATCTGACCGTGTACGAGTTCATGGCCATCGAAGAGGGCGGCTACGACGCCGAGACCATGGATGATCTCAAGCTCCACATGACCTTCGCCACTCCCTTTGAAGAGGGCCAGAAGGTTGCCGTGCTGGTTGGCATCCAGAACGACATGGGCGCTTACGACTGGACCACTCTGGAAGCTGTCGGCACTGCGGACGGCGGCCTGGACGTGATCATGACCGAGGAGATCCTTGAGGCTCTGATGGCCAACAAGGCTCTGCTGGCGGTCGTCGGCTGATCGTAAGGCACAGGAAAACAGCTAAAGCAGCTCCGGTCCACAGCTTGTGGGCCGGAGCTGCTTGTTTATGGGAAAAGCAAACCCGCGCGGCAATCCCTCTCCGCGCGGGTTTGTGTTTGGAGCTCAGCTCTCTGCGATGCGCGTAAGCCAGGTCTCGATTGCCTGCCTGCTTTGCGTGCAGTCCTTATCGTAGATCGGCATGTGGTCAAGCACGGGGACACCGGTGATCTGCTCAAGCTCGCTGATGCACTGGCCCTCGCGGCTGCCGCCATGGGTCACGATGCAGTAAAGCCTGGCTTTTGACCAGTCCTGCTGCTGGCAGTAAAGGCGCATGGCCATGGGCAGCTTGCCCCACCAGATGGGAAAGACGACGAAGACCCGGTCGTATTCGCTTACGGAAGGCTGCTCCCCGCTTAAGGCGACCAGGCGCGTGCCGCGGAATTCCTCGTTTGCCCAGGCGACGGTCTCATTGTAGCTGGAGGGATATTTGTCCTGCGTCTGAACGGCAAAAAGCGCGCCGCTCGTCGCGCGGGCGATCGTAGCAGCAATCAGCTCGCTGTTTCCGATCAGGCGCTCGCCGTCCCGCATGAGGGACGCGGAGGAGACGGCGTCCACATCCGGCGCAAAATCGCTGTTGCCGAGGCGGGTAAAATACACGACGAGGGTCTTTCCCTCCATCGGCACGCTGAGGTCGGTGGCCTACTCAAAATCCACAACGCTTTCGGCGTAGTGGCGATCAAGGTAGGTGCGGCCCCAGGCAAAGTATACGACGGCCAAAAGCGCAAGGACGCAGCCAAGCGCGATCAGGAGCTTTCGGCCCTTTCTTTTGGGACGAACGGACATAAAAAAACCTCCCTGCGATAGAATGGTATCATGCTAACACATTTTATCGCGGGAGGCAAGATGCGGGCGCAGAAATCTTTTGGTGCCGCTTACTTGCACTCGGCGCAGTTGCCGCTGCAGGGCGCGCCCTTGCCGCGGGAGCAGCTGCCCTCCAAGCGGATGTCCGGCGCGTCCACCTTCATGTCCACAAGGCCGTCGTGCCGTGCAACAGCCACAAAGCCGTAGCGCGCGAAAAAGCGGATCACGTTTTCGGGCGCGGTGAGGTAGACGGAAGGGGCGTTCAGCTCCTGCGCGCGGTACAAAAGCATGCGCGCCATCAGATCGCCCATGTACTGGCCGCGCTTTTCGGGCACCACGCCCAGAAGGTCGATGCGAAAATGGCTGTCGTCGTCGATATAGAGCCTTCCCGCGCCGCTTAGCTGCTCGCCGTCGTCGTAGACAAGGGCGTAGATCGCCATACCGTCGTGCGCGTCGCTGGCCGCGGCAAATTCGGGGATCTGGGCTCTTAGCTTTATGGCGTCTGCGCTTTTTTCATTTGCGCTCAAAATAAATTTTCCGGTATACATGCTTTCCTCCCGATGGTTTTCCTGATTATAACCCCTTGCGCGCACGAAATCAAGCGGCGCAAGGTTGATTATTTGCAGCTTTTATCGTATAATAGACAAAAACAGCGGAGGTGCGATCATGGAAAGCTACGAACCGGATCTTGTCGTCTTTGTGGACGAAAACGACAACAATAAAGAAGTCACGATGGAAGTGCTGGATTACTTCTTCTACGAGGGCGACGAATACGCGACGCTCGTGGAGTACGATCCCGACAGCAAGTGCGAAAGCTGCAAGGACAACAGCGCCTGTGCAAGCTGCCCCGAAAACAACGAGGCGGACGAGATCGTCATCATGAAGGTGGTTCCGGTGGGCGAGGACGAAGAAGAGTTTGTGCCCATCGACGCAAAGCTGGCTGAAAAGCTGATCGATCTGATCAACAGCGGCGCGTTTGACGACGAGGAGGACGAGGAGTAAGCCGTGCGCGTTCTTGCTCCCGCAAAGATCAACTGGTCGCTTACGATCTGCGGCAGGCGTCCGGACGGCTATCACGAGCTTGATATGCTGATGCAAACCGTGAGCCTGTGCGACGTGCTCGAGCTTGACAGGGCAGAGGAAACGAGCCTCTGTGTAAACGGAGAGAGGGTGCCGGGCGAAGCGGCGGAAAAGGATCTTACACTGCGGGCGCTAAGGGCGCTTGAGGCGCACGCGGGCCGCAAGATGCCGCTGTGCGTGCGCGTTGAAAAGCGCATCCCCGCCCGGGCGGGGCTTGGCGGCGGCAGCTCGGATTGCGCGGCAGTCTTGAAGGCGGCGTGCGAGCTGTTTTCCCTTCACCTGGACGATAAGACGATGGGACAGATCGCCCTGTCGCTCGGCGCGGACGTGCCCTTCTTTTTGCAGGGCGGGCTTTGCCGCGTGCAGGGCATCGGCGAGCGGGTGGAGCGCCTGTCGCCAGCGCCGGAGTACTGGCTGGTGATAAAGCACGTATCGCCCGGGCTTTCCACGCCCGAGGTCTACCGGGAATACGACAAACTGGGCGCTTCCTCAACGAAAACGGCGGGGCCTGTGCTTGCGCTTTTGCAAAGCGGCGACTTTGCGGCGCTTGGCAAAATGGATCTGAACGCCCTGGAAGCGCCCGCTGTGCGCATGCTGCCTGCAATCGCCAAGGCAAAGCGAAATCTGCTTGAACTTGGCGCGCTGCACGCCCTTATGAGCGGCAGCGGCAGCGCCGTGTACGGCGTGTTCGCAGGCGAAAGGGAGGCGCGGCAAGCGGCAAGCGGCCTTGAAGGGGCGCTGCTTGCGAAAACGACCTCGGACTGAAGACAGAAAAAAGCATACAAAAACCCCGCCTGGGCTATGCGTTTTGAAACGGCAGCCGCAGGCGGGGTTTTGTTTACAGGGTCTTTTGCGCGGCTTCGTGCGCGACGGCCCGTAAGAGCTTTAGCTTTTCTTCGTCCGCGCGGGTCTCCGGGAGGGGGCGGTACTGGGGCGCGCCATTTTGGTCGTGCCCGATGAACTCCCTGTCCTGAGGTACAAAGCTGCTGTTTCGGCTGTCGAGACCAAGGAGCGTTTCGCACCAGACGGCGGCGGCCAGATAGCGGCCATACTGATAGGACAGGTGAAAGCCGTCGCGGGTCAGCGGCATGCCGCCCTTTTCGGGATCGAAGACGGGATTTTGCCGGGCGAGGGCCACCGCTTCGCCCACGGGGATCAGCGGCGCGCCGATGGAGCTTGCCGCGCCTTCATAGGCTTCGCAAAGGGCGCTGTGCATTTTGTGGCGGTCGCATCCGTAGTTTGCAAACTGCGGATGGGTGGAGTTATATTCGTAGGCCCAGGTCTCGTGCACGTAGATCTTTGCCTTCGGGCAGAGGGAATGCACATAGTCCGCAAGCTGCCCGATGTAGGGATAGTACGTCTCCTTAAGGCCGCTGAAATGGCTGGCCTGCTGCAGGGTGACGACGTCCCAGTCGCGGTCGATGAGGCCAGTTTTGAGCTTGCAGGCGCCCAAAGAGCGATTGTTCTCGCTGTACTCGTAAGCGGGCGCGCCGGTACGCATGTTGTCCGCGTGGCGTTCCAGCGAGCAGCCGCCGATGTACAGATCGCCAAGCAGGACCTCTGCTCCCAGGGACGCGGCAAGCTCTGGCACCCAGCGCTGGGCGTCCATGGAAAAGCTGTTGCCAATAGACAGGATCTTCATAGTTTTACAGCTTCTTTCTGATTATTTTTCCGCTGGTGGTCTTGGGAAGCTCGTCGCGGAAGACCACGATCCTTGGATACTTGTAGGGCGCGGTGCGGTGCTTTACGTAGTCCTGGATCTCCTTTTTCAGCGCGTCGGTGCCAACGGTGCCCTTGGTCAAAACGATGCTGGCCTTGACCACCTGGCCGCGGATCTCGTCCGGCTCGGGACTTACGCCGCACTCCAGAACGTAGGGAAGCTCCATGATGACGTTTTCGATCTCGAAGGGCCCGATGCGGTAGCCGGAGGACTTGATCACGTCGTCCACGCGGCCGACGTACCAGAAGTATCCGTCCTCGTCGCGCCAGGCGGTGTCGCCGGTGTGGTACAGGCCGTTTGGCGTGTCCAGCACGGGCCTTCCCAGCTCGTTATCGTAGTAGCCGCGGCAAAGGCCGATGGGCAGCCCCTTGTCCACGCGGATGACGATCTCGCCCGTTTCGCCAACGCCCACGCTGTTGCCGTCGGGATCCACGATGTCCACGTCGTACTGGGGGACAGGCTTGCCCATGGAGCCGATCTTTGGCGTCATGCCCACGGTGTTGCCGATCATCACGGTGGTCTCGCTCTGCCCAAAGCCCTCCATAACGCTCAGGCCGGTTGCCTTTTTGAACTGGTTGAATACCTCGGGGTTCAGCGCCTCGCCCGCGATGGTGGCGTGCTTTATGCTGCTTAAGTCAAAGCGCGCAAGGTCTTCCTTTATCATGAAGCGGTACATGGTGGGCGGCGCGCAGAAGGTGGTGATGTTGTACTTTTTGAACATGGGCAGGATGTCGTTTGCGTCGAAGCGGTCGAAATCGTAAACGAAGATCGCGCCCTCGCTCAGCCACTGTCCGTAGAGCTTGCCCCACATGGACTTGGCCCAGCCCGTATCGGAGATGGTCAGATGCAGGCCGTTTGGATCCACCTGGTGCCAGTAGTGCGCAGTGAGGAAGTGCCCAAGGGGATAGGTGTGCGTGTGGGTGGCGATTTTGGGATAGCCCGTGGTGCCGCTTGTAAACACCATAAGCAGCAGATCCTCGCCCTCGGGGCGGCTTACGTCCTTGGCCGGGGTGTAGGTGGAGCGGAACATGCGGTATTCCTCGTCGAAGTTGTGCCAGCCCTCGCGCTCGCCGTCCACGAGGATCAGGGTTTTTACGCTGGGACATTCGGCTGCGGCCAGTTCCACCTGCTCTGCGCAGGCCCCGGTGGAGGTGCAAAGCACCGCGCTCACGCCCGCCTTGTCGAAGCGGTAGACCAGATCCTTTTTGAGCAGCTGGTTCGTAGCCAATATCGCGACCGCGCCGATCTTGTTCAGCGCGATCATCGCGATCCAGAACTGATAATGTCTGCGCAGCATCAGCAGCACGCGGTCGCCCTTTTTGATGCCCAGAGACTTAAAGTAGTTGGCCGCGCGGTTGGAAAGGCGCGAAATGTCCGCAAAAGTAAAGCGGCGCTCCGTTTTGTCGCGGGAGATGTGCAGCATCGCCAATTTGTCTGGGCTTATGCGCGCCATCTCGTCCACGATGTCGAAGGCAAAATTGAAGTGCTCGGTGTTTTTGAAGCTGATTTTTTTGAGCGAGCCGTCGGGGTTTTCTTCCACGTCGATGTAGCGCTGCCACAGATGCTCCTGCGGGGCGGTGACGGGCGCGGGCTTGACCGCGGGCTTTGGCTCTTCCCTCGGAAGGGTCATGGAGCTGTTTACGATGAGCTCCGGGATGGGCTCGCCGCTGGGGTTCAAAACGATCGCGTAAAACAGGCAGTCCTGCCCGTCCACGGCGATCATGCCGTGCGGGGTAGAGGAATCGTAATAGATGCTGTCGCCCTCGCCCAGGATCTCCCAGTGCGTGCCGACCTGCACCTTCAGTTTTCCCTTTATGATGATGTCGCACTCCTGCCCGGCGTGGGAGGTGAGCTCGATATCCCGGTACTGCGCCTCCTCAGAGTAGGCGGCGTTTACGTACAGCGGCTCGGCAATGCGGTTTTTGAACTGGGATGCCAGGTTAAAGTAGATCATGCCGTGCGCCTGCTCGATGCGCTGGCCGCCGCCCTTGCGGGTAACGGTGTAGCTGGACAGGCGGGGGCTTGCGCCCTCGATGATGTCCGTCACGTCCACCTTGAATACCAGCGCGCAGCGGTAGATAAAAGCGAAGTTCAGGTCGCTGCGGCCCTCCTCGCAATCGCTGTATTCCGCAAGGCTCACGCCGGTCTTCTCGGCCATCTCCTCGCGGGTGAGGCCTTCGATCTCGCGCAGCTCCCTGATGCGCCCGGCCATTTCGTGCAGTTTGAATTCAAGCCCGGTTGTCTGGTTCATGCTTTTGCCTCCATAAAAACAAAAACGCCTCAAAGCAAGCTTTGAGACGGCGATGCCGCGGTACCACTCAATTTCGCGCCTTGCGGCGCGCCCTTAAACTGCCCCTGCGCGGGCTGACGGAAGGTTCTACTTGCCAAAGGCGTTCTTCCTTCCGCTCGGGAGCTACAATCTTTGCCCTTGCCCGGCGCTTTTCACCAGCCAGCGCCTCTCTTCGGGGCTATGGAGCCAAGACCCTCTCCGTCATCGCGATCTTATAAAATTGTCCTTCCAAAAAGAAATTATTGGTATAATAGCACCTTTGCGTAAAGAAGTCAACCGGGAAGCGCGCTGTTGCCGTATTTTTAACGCAGCTCGGGCTTGCTGCCTGCCTTTTCGCTTATTATGGCGGAGCCGATGATCATAACGGCCCCGATCTGCGCGGGGACGGTCAGCGCTTCGCCTAAGAACGCGGCGGAAAACAGGAGGGCGGAAACGGGGTCGATATAGCTCTGGATCGCAACGGACTGCGCTCTGAGCTGCTCGATGCTGCCAAAATACATAAGGTACGCAAGCCCCGTGTGAACGACGCCCACGACCAGCAGCAGGGAGGCGGTCACTGCGCTTACGGGGCCCTTTGGAAAGCCGCTTCCAAGCAGCAGGTAGGGCAGCATCACAAGCCCGGCGCTCAGCAGCTGAATGGTGGTTTTGCTGTAGGCGTCGATGCCGCTTAGCGCTTTGTTCATGCAGACGACTGTGGAATAGAGGATGGCGGCGCCAAGGGCCAGAATTACGCCCTTTATGTGCTGCTGCGGCTGCGCGGCCCCGCCAAGCACCCCGCTGACCAGAAGCATGCCCACAAGCGAAACGCCGGCGCAGAGCAGCTTTTTGCCCGTGAGCCTTTCCTTGAACAGCAGGGGAGAGAGCAGCGTCACGATCGTGGGCTGCATATAATAGCAAAGCGTCGCCGTGGCCACGGTGGTGTAAGAGTACGCCTCAAACAGCATAATCCAGTTGCAGCCCATGGCCGCGCCGCTTGCGCAAAGCGCCAATGCGCTTCGGGGGCGAAGCGCCCGAAGGCTGCCCTTTTTGAAGATCAGCTGAAAGCCCAGCAAAAACAGCCCGCCCAGCAAGCCGCGAACCAGCGCCAGAAAAGCGGACGGCACGGGGAGGTACCTTCGGAACACGCCGACGCTGCCCCAAATCAGCATGGAGAAAACGATCATGCCGGTGGCCCTGCGGCGCTTTGCGCGATTATCCATGCGGCCTCCTTGCGGGAAAATGCTTTGCAGGGATTATAGCACAGAGACTTTTGCATGGCAAATGAATTTATCGCGCGGGGCTTACAGCCTCTCTGTTTGCGGCGAAATAACAGGGAGAGGCTTGAGGGCGGACTTGCGCAAGAGCAGGGGCTAACTGCGGGCAAGCCTGAGCGGGTTTTTGGGTGATTTTGTCGCTTAAATATGCAAAATGATGCTTGAAGATATTGCAGGATAAGCGGAAAAAGGAACTATCACTTGCTGCCCTCTGCCGCTGTCAAAGCTTGATAACGGCGCATGAGTTCAGCGACACAACTGCTTTCTGTCGTTTCTTTGATGGGCATTCCGTATGCCTGCATAACGGCTATATCGTTTTGCTGATTAGGAGCGTCAGTATCCGATCTTGTAGCCTGTCGGGTTGGTACTGCTGGAAGGCTTCATTTCTTTATTCGATCTCTGTTTTATGTGTGCCTTCGGTCAGATCAACAAACTGGAATGTCAGTCTGTAGTCGATACAAGCATTATTGCATATCTGTTTAATGACTTATCATAGGCGCTCCAGCAGCATGCTCCATACCATTCATGTCCATCATCAAAATAATCTGACCAGTCTGTTGTCCACTCATAGATGTCAAGCACATCTGTACCGTTTGGAAACAGGACCTCGTTCACTTCTTTGAAGTCTTCAGGTTTGTTTCTTCTGCCGTGTACTGGTTCCATCAAAGCATACCAGTAAGGAACCGTAGTACCAAAATTCTCGTCGTTTGGCACCCACTCGGCATCATACCAGACGTTGCCATAATAATCAGTTTTTACAATATTCGGGCAGTAGAAAAACACCGGCGGTGCCAGCGGCGATGGCTGCGCCTTATCGATGTCATAGGCCAAAGGGCGCAGCTGATCCGCAACGTGATCGCCAAACATGATTCGGGCGTTTTCTCTATTCTCTATGCTTTGTTTTACCAGCCAGTCAAAGACACACCGCAATGCCTTCCTGTGAGATTTCATCCCTTCATAAGGTTTATCATCGCACAATAGATGATAGTCAACAGCACCGACTAAATGATACTCACGATCCGGATCATATCGTTTTATGTATTCATAGAAAGCGTCATTATCTATTCTCTTCATAGCACATACCTGCAACTCCCGATTTTACAATCGCCCAACAGACTGGAATTTGTTGGTCTAATCTATTCTCTTTCAGATACCTCGTGCATGTCTCTCTTTCTTTTCCGCACAGATCCATAAGACAACAGCTG
>CADBNW010000009.1 GCA_902796025.1 uncultured Eubacteriales bacterium | reverse complement strand
TGAGGGGCAGACCAAGGCCAAGCTCGGCAACAGCGAGATCCGCCCCATCGTGGACGCGATGGTGGCCGACAGGCTGGCCCAGGTCTTTGAGGAAAATCCCTCCATCGCCCGCGCCGTGCTGGACAAGTGCTTAAGCGCCGCAAGGGCCAGGGAGGCCGCCCGCAAGGCCCGCGACCTCACCCGCAGAAAGACCGCGCTGGAGAGCGGCGCGCTGCCGGGCAAGCTTGCGGACTGCTCCGAGCGCGACCCCGCAAAGTGCGAGATCTTCCTGGTGGAGGGCGACTCCGCAGGCGGCAGCGCCAAGGAAGGGCGCGACAGGCATTTCCAGGCCATCCTTCCCCTGCGCGGCAAGATCCTGAACGTGGAAAAGTGCCGCATGGACAGGATGCTGGCAAACGACGAGATCAAGGCCATGATCACCGCCTTTGGCGGCGGCTTCGACCGGGAGTTCGATCCGTCAAAACTGAGGTATCACCGCATCGTCTGCATGACCGATGCGGACGTGGACGGAAGCCACATTCGCATCCTGCTGCTCACCTTCTTTTTCCGCCACTTCCCGGGCCTTATCGAAAACGGATACGTGTACATCGCCCAGCCCCCGCTTTATAAGATCACCAGGGGCAAGACCGAAAAGTACGTCTACTCCGACGAGCAGTTGCAAAAGTATCTGGACGAGATCGGCCGCGACACAAAGCCCGACGTTCAGCGCTATAAGGGCCTTGGCGAAATGAGCGCCCACCAGCTGTGGGAAACCACCATGAACCCCGCCGTGCGCAGCATGTACCAGGTGACGCTTAAGGACGCGCTTGCCGCAGATCAGCTCTTTACCCTGCTCATGGGCGACCAGGTGGAGCCCCGCAGGGAGTTTATCGAACAAAACGCCCGCCTCGTGGCGGATCTTGATGTGTAACAGGGGGCTGTAAAAGCAAATGAACGACCAATTCAACATCGGCAATCTGACCCCGCTGGACATCGAGGAGGAGCTGAAAAAATCCTTTATCTCCTACGCCATGGCGGTCATCGTCTCCCGCGCCCTGCCGGACGTGCGCGACGGCCTGAAGCCCGTGCACCGGCGCATCCTCTACTCCATGATGGAGCTGGGCAACACCCCGGACAAGCCCTACCGCAAATCCGCCCGCATCGTGGGCGACGTGCTGGGAAAATACCATCCCCACGGCGACACCGCCGTATACGACGCGACCGTGCGCCTGGCCCAGCCCTTCAACACCCGCTATACGCTGGTGGACGGCCAGGGCAACTTCGGCTCCGTCGACGGCGACGGCGCGGCGGCCATGCGATACACCGAGGTCCGTCTGGACAAGCTGGCCATGGAGATGGTGCGGGACCTGGACAAGGAGACCGTAGACTTCTACCCCAACTTTGACGAGACCTTGATGCAGCCGGAGGTCATGCCCGCGCGCTTTCCGAACCTTCTGGTAAACGGCTCCGCCGGCATCGCGGTCGGCATGGCCACGAACATCCCGCCCCACAACCTGGGCGAGGTCATCGACGCCTGCGTCTACTATATCGACCACCCGGACTGCGAGGTGGACGAGCTGATGCAATTCGTCAAGGGGCCCGACTTCCCCACCGGCGGCATCATCCTGGGCCAGAGGGGCATCTACGACACCTACCACACCGGGCGCGGCCGCATCATCGTGCGCGCAAAGCACGAGATCGAGGAGATGAGCCAAAACCGCCAGCGCATCGTGGTGACCGAGATCCCCTACATGGTGAACAAGGCCAACCTCGTCGCCAAGATCGCGGAGCTCGTGCACGACAAAAAGCTGGAGGGCATCAGCGACATCCGCGACGAATCCGACCGAAACGGCATGCGCATCGTGATCGAGCTAAAGCGGGACGTGTCCGCAAACGTGGTTTTGAGCTTCCTCTACAAGCACACCCAGATGCAGGACACCTTCGGCGCGATCATGCTGGCGCTTGTAAACGGCGAACCCAAGATCCTGTCGCTCAAGTCCATCATCAAGCACTATATCGACCATCAAAAGGACGTCATCACCCGCCGCACGAAGTACGAGCTCAACAAGGCCGAGGCGCGCGCCCACATCCTTGAGGGTCTTTTGAAGGCGCTCGACCGCATCGACGAGGTCATCAGCCTCATCCGCTCCAGCGCCAACCCGGTCATCGCCCGCCAGGGCCTGATGGAGATGCTCGCGATCGACGAAAAGCAGGCCCAGGCCATATTGGATATGCGCCTGCAGCGCCTGACCGGCCTTGAGCGGGACAAGCTTCAGGAGGAGTACGCCGAGCTCGAGCGCCAGATCGCCTACTATAAGGCGGTGCTCGCGGACGAGGGGCTTTTGATGGGCATCATCAAAGACGAGATCAGTGAGATCAAGCGCCGCTACGCCGATCCCCGCCGCACGGAGATCAGCGCCCTGGACGGCGAGATCGACATGCTGGACCTCATCCAGGAGGAGGACATGGTGGTCACCATCACCCATAACGGGTATGTGAAGCGCCTTGCGTCCTCCACCTACCGCGCCCAGCGCAGGGGCGGCAAGGGCATCATCGCCGCCACCGCGCGCGAGGAGGACTTCGTCGAGCAGCTCTACGTCACCAGCACCCACGACTCGGTCATGTTCTTTACCGACCGCGGGCGCGCGTTCAAAAAGTTCTGCTACGAGATCCCCGAGGCCGGACGCACCTCCCGCGGCACCGCCATCATCAACATGCTGCAGCTGGATCCCGGCGAAAAGGTCACCGCGGTGCTCGCCGTGCCGGAGGAAAACATCGACGATTACTTCCTGATCATGGCAACGCGAAGGGGCGTCATCAAGCGCATCGAGCTTTCCGCCTTTGCAAACATCCGCAAGTCCGGCCTGATCGCCGTGAACCTGCGCGAAAACGACGCGCTGATCGCCGTGCGCCTGACCAGGGGCGACAGCCAGCTGATGCTGGGCTCCAAAAACGGCTACTCCATCCGCTTTGAGGAAAGCGAGCTTCGCGCCATGGGCCGAAACGCCGCGGGCGTGCGCTCCATGGACCTGGGCGAGGACGACGAGGTCGAGGACATCAGCGTCGTGGACGAGAGCAAGACCGTGCTGGCCATTACCGAAAACGGTTACGGCAAGCGCACGCCGCTTGACGAGTTCCGCGTGCAAAGCCGCGCGGGCAAGGGCATCAAGGCCATGCAGCTGACCGAAAAGACCGGCCGCCTCGCCGCGCAGCTGCTGGTGAGCGAGGACGAGGATCTGATGCTCATCACCGTGGACGGCACCATCATCCGCATCCCCGTGGCCTCCATCTCCGTGCAGGGCCGCGCCACCCAGGGCGTGCGCCTGATGAAGGTGGGCGACAGCCGCATCATCTCCGTATCCCCCACCGCCAAGGAGGAGGAGCTTCCCGAGGAAGCGGACGACCCAGCGGACGCGCAGGCCGCGCCGGAAAGCGACCAGCCCGACGCCCTTGACAGACTGATGGAGGACCTCGAGGAAAATCCCGAGCCCCCCGTAGAGGACGACGAGATCTAAAAACAGTTAGGAGTTAGGAGATAGGAGTCAGGAGTTTTCATAGCCGCGCGCCGGGTGCAGAATAAATCATATCTTGTTTCCCCCGCGAACGGACACAGGAGTACATTAAGTCTATTGCCGCCCGCGCAGCCCGGTTCAAGGAAATCGCGCAGCGATTTCCACCGCAACTCCTAACTCCTCACTCCTCACTTCTCACTCTTTACATCTGCGCCATAAAGATGATATAATCACTCTAAACTTTTAAAGGAGCACTGCTTTCATGGAAACTGCCGAGAAAAAAGCCTCCAATTTTATCGAGGAGTTCGTTGAAGAGGATCTGGCTACCGGGCGCTACGACCACGTGCGCACCCGCTTTCCGCCGGAGCCCAACGGATATTTGCATATCGGCCACTGCAAGGCCCTGATCACCGACTTTGGCACCGCGGAAAAATACGGCGGCCTGTGCAACCTGCGCTTTGACGACACCAACCCCGCCAAGGAAGACAACGCCTACGCCGAGGGCATCAAGCGCGACATCGAATGGCTGGGCTTTTACTGGAACGGCGGCCTCTACTACGCAAGCGACTACTACGACAAGCTCTACGAGATCGCCGAGGACTTCATCCGGCGCGGCCTGGCCTACGTGGACGAGCTCACTCCCGAGCAGATGACCGAGTACCGCGGCACCCTGACCACCCCCGGCAAAAACTCCCCCTGGCGCGACCGCCCTGCGGAGGAAAGCCTGGATCTGTTCCGCCGCATGCGCGCGGGCGAATTTGCCGAGGGCCGCTACATCCTTCGCGCAAAGATCGACATGGCCTCGCCCAACATCAACATGCGCGACCCCGCCCTGTACCGCATTTTGTACAAGGAGCACTGGCGCACCGGCAGCAAGTGGTGCATCTACCCCATGTACGATTTTGCCCATCCCATCAGCGACGCGCTGGAGGGCATCACGCACTCTCTGTGCTCGCTGGAGTTTGAAAACCACCGCCCGCTGTACGACTGGATGGTGGAAAAGGCCGGCTTCCGCGACGGCGCGAAGGGGTCTGACGCGGGCTACCGCGGCCCCAGGCAGATCGAGTTTGCGCGTTTGAACATCACCCGCACCGTCATGAGCAAGCGCCACCTTCGCCGCCTGGTGGAGGAAAACTACGTCTCCGGCTGGGACGATCCCAGAATGCCCACCCTGTGCGCCATGCGCCGCAGGGGCTATCCGGGCAGCGCCATCCGCTCCTTCATCGAGCAGGTCGGCCTGTCCAAGGTGGATTCCACGGTGGACGTGGCGATGCTGGACGCCTGCGTGCGCGACGAGCTGGGCAACAGCTCTCCCCGCGTGATGGCGGTGCTGAATCCCGTGAAGGTCGTTTTCACAAACGTTCCCGATTCCTGGCAGGACACCCTTCCCATGGAGAACCATCCCGATCATCCCGAAATGGGCGAGCGGCAGGTCACGATCAGCAACGAGATCTACATCGAGCAGGACGACTTTATGGAGGATCCGCCCAAAAAGTATTTCCGCCTGAAGCCGGAGGGCGAGGTG
>CADBNW010000008.1 GCA_902796025.1 uncultured Eubacteriales bacterium | reverse complement strand
GCTGTTCAAGGGCACCTACAGGCGCAGCGCGCGGCAGATCGCCGAGGAGATGGACGCGGTGGGCGGGCTTTTGAACGCCTTTACGGATGTGGAGAACACCTGCTTCCACACGCGGGTGATCGCGGAGCACCTGCCCCTGGCCATGGACATGATCGCAGACCTCGTGCTTCATTCGCGGCTTGACCCGGAGGACATCGAGCGCGAAAAGGGCGTGGTGCTGGAGGAGATCAGCATGGCGGAGGACACGCCGGACGATCTGGTGTTCGAGCTGGCGACGCAGGCCCACTACGGGCTGCAGCCCATCTCCCAGCCCGTGCTGGGCAGCGCGGAAAACGTAAGCGGCTTTACCCGTGAGACCATTACCGGCTACATGGCGCGGCGCTACCGGCCGCAGGGCGCGGTATTGGCGCTTGCGGGCGGCTATGACTGGAAAAGCGTGGTGGCGCTTGCCGGGGAGCTGTTTGGCGATTGGCAGGGGCCAAACGAGGCCCGGCCGGAGATCTCGGTTTTGCCGTACACGCCCGGAGTCCTGAAAAGCGAAAAGGACATCGAGCAGACGCACATCTGCCTGAACTTTCCCTGTCCCAGGGACGGCACGAAGGAGACCTTCGCCTACGGCATGCTGAGCTCCGTCCTGGGCGGGGCGTCGTCGTCGCGCCTTTTTCAGACGATCCGCGAGGAAAAGGGTCTAGCCTACAACGTGTACATTTCCTCAAACACCACCATGCACAGCGGGCTTGCCTCTGTGTACGCCGGCACCAGTCCGGAAAACGCCCGGGAGGTGGTGCGCCTTGCCATCGACCAGATGCGCAGGCTTGGAACGGAGGGCGTAAGCGAAAAGGAATTTTTGCAGGCGCGGGAGCAGATGCTTTCAAGCCTGATCATGTCGCTGGAATCCCCGTCCAGCCGCATGCGCTATACGGGGCGCAGGCTTTTGATGAAGGGGGACACGATGGACTCCGAGACGCTGATCGAAAAAATCAGGGCCGTGCGCATCGAGGAGGTAAACGAGCTGGCAAAGGGCCTTGTGGACGCGCCCTTTTCCGCCGCCGTGGTGGGCGCGGACGCGCAGGCGCTTACGGATGAAGCGCTGCTGGGGAAGGAATAAGCCAGAGATCATACGACTAAGGCAGGCGCTGCGAGGGCCTTGTTTATAAAAAAACGGGGGTTGCGCAGCGCGCTGTCTGCGTCCGAGAGCTTGATATATCAAGCATATTACTTTACAGATGATCTGAAGGGCCGATCGTGCCACGCTCTAAACGCGCAACTTAACAGAACACAAACAGCGTTAAGATTTTGATAATTCGCGCATTTTTTAATCTAAAAACAAATAATCCTGTTTTCGGTTTTTTTTCGGGTTTTCGGCCAAAGGACGCCCCGAAAGCGCCCGTAATTTGGCGTTTTTTTGTTGGGTTCGATTTTCAACTTCAGATTTATTAAAGTCAAATTTATATTTAACACACGGATAGTTTACATTGGTTCGGAAGGCGCTTCCAAAAATAAGCGGGTGGCAACTTGACGATGAGTTAACAAAAGGGTATAATCTCATGGTAATCGATTTGGTAGATTCGCATTGTATGCGCTCATAACAAATACCGTTGCAAGGATTAGATGGATCGGGGTGAGTTGTAAAAATGGTAAAACGCAGTCGGAGAGCGGTGGATGTGCGCCGCGCTAATCTCGCCTTTACCAGCGAGGAAACCGAGAGCGTTTGCGCCATTGTCTCCTCCCATACCCATGACGAGCGGCTGAGCCAGAGCATCCAGTTCAGCCCCACCATCATTTCCCATATTCGCCGTTTGCTGCAAAACGGCGGCAGCATCATCACCGATACGGAGCTGCTGGCCCGCAGCATAAGCGAGCTGCCGGGCATGGCTGAAAACGACAAGGTGAACGTGCGCTGCTTTATAGACGATCCGGAGGTCATCGTGCGCGCGGTAAACATGCACGTGACCCGCGCGGAGGTGGCGCTGGATATGGCGCTTGCGGAAACGGGCAGCAAGCTGATCGTGATCGGCAGCGCGCCCGCGGCGCTTAGCCGCCTGCTTGCGCACCGGCAGCACGAGCCGCTGACGGACGTGGGCGTGCTGTGCACGGTAAACGCCTATTCCGCCGCCATCCAGCTAAAGGAGCGGCTGCGCGAATGCGATCTGTGCTACATCGTGACCCGCGGCAGAATGGGCGGCACGATCGCGGCGGGAGAGATCTTCTCTGCGGTGCTCGAGGTCATAAGAGAAAAAGGATAAGACGGTTATTTTATAAATAAAGCTGTGGCGGCCCTGCGGTCGCCGCTGTTTTTTGCCTGCAAAGAATGTAAATATTTAATTAGAGCTTTGTTTTTTTACAATAGGATGGTATGATTATTGCGCTGTGAAGAAAAGCAGTAACCGATGCGGGCGCTTTCAGAGAGCTGTCGGAGGGTGTAAGACAGCAGCGCGCGGCGGCGAACTCGTTTTGGAGCATCCTTCGCAAGAAGGCGGCGGCCGCCGTTACAGGGCACAAAGCGGATCTGACAGGATCAGGAAGAGTGGTACCGCGCAGCAAAAATGCGCCTCTTCGCCTGTGAGGTCTTTTATTTTATAAAGGAGCTGAATAGCAATGGGAGTCTTTAAGGAGTACGTACCCGCGCAGATCGAGAAAAAGTGGCAGAAGCACTGGGAGGACACGGGCGTATTGAACGCCGAGCGCAGCCACGAAAAGCCCAAGTTTTATCCCCTGATCGAGTTCCCCTACCCCAGCGGACAGGGGCTGCACGTGGGTCATCCCCGCTCCAACACCGCCATGGATATCATCGCGCGCAAGCGCCGCATGGAGGGGTACAACGTATTGTTCCCCATCGGCTGGGACGCCTTTGGACTGCCCACGGAGAATTACGCCATCAAAAACGGCATCCATCCCGCGATCGTGACCAAAAAGAACGTGGATCACTTCCGCGAGCAGCTGAAGCGGCTGGGCTTCAGCTTTGACTATACGCGCGAGGTCAACACCACCGATCCCAATTACTACAAGTGGACGCAGTGGATCTTTTTAAAGCTTTGGGAACATGGCCTTGCGTACAAAAGCGAGATGCCCATCAACTGGTGCACCAGCTGCAAGGTGGGCCTGGCCAACGAAGAGGTCGTAGGCGGCGTGTGCGAAAGGTGCGGAGGCGAGGTCATCCGCAAGGTAAAGAGCCAGTGGATGCTGAAGATCACCAGCTACGCGCAAAAGCTCATCGACGGGCTGGACGAGGTGAACTTTATCGAAAAGGTCGCCACCCAGCAGCGCAACTGGATCGGCAGAAGCGAGGGCGCGGAGGTGGACTTCCAGCTCTCTACCGGCGACAAGCTGCGCGTGTACACCACCCGCCCCGACACGCTTTTCGGCGCGACCTACATGGTGATCTCGCCGGAGCATCCGCTGGTGGAAAAGCATAAGGAGCTGATCACGAATTACGCGGAGGTGGCCGCCTACCGGGACGCCGCCGCGCGCAAGAGCGACTTTGAGCGCACGGAGCTGAACAAGGACAAAACCGGCGTGGAGCTGAAGGGCTTAAGCGCCACCAATCCCCTGACGGGCAAGGAAATCCCCGTATGGATCAGCGATTACGTACTGATGGGCTACGGCACCGGCGCCATCATGGCCGTGCCCGCCCACGACGACAGGGACTGGGCGTTTGCAAAGAAATTCGGCCTGCCGATCATCGAGGTGGTCGCGGGCGGCGACGTGCAGAACGAAGCCTTTACCGACATCCAGACCGGCACGATGGTCAATTCTGGCTTTTTGAACGGCCTTAGCGTGAAGGAAGCAAAGAAGGCCATCATCGAGCATCTGGAGAAGACGGGCATCGGCGTAAAGAAGGTAAACTTCAAGCTGCGCGACTGGGTGTTCTCCCGTCAAAGGTATTGGGGCGAGCCCATCCCGATGGTGAACTGCCCCTGCTGCGGCTGGGTGCCGCTGCCCTATGAGCAGCTGCCCTTAAAGCTGCCCGAGGTCGAAAAATACGAGCCCACGGACGACGGCGAAAGCCCGCTGGCCGCGATGAGCGACTGGGTAAACACCACCTGCCCCAAGTGCGGCGGCCCGGCCAAGCGCGAAACCGACACCATGCCCCAGTGGGCGGGCAGCAGCTGGTACTTTTTGCGCTATATCGATCCCCACAACGACAACGAATTTGCCGCGATGGAGGAGCTGAAATACTGGCTGCCCGTGGACTGGTATAACGGCGGCATGGAGCACACCACGCTGCACCTGCTCTACAGCCGCTTCTGGCACCGTTTCCTGTATGACATCGGCGCGGTGCCCACGAAGGAGCCGTACATGAAGCGCACCAGCCACGGCATGATCCTGGGCTCCAACGGCGAAAAGATGTCCAAGTCCCGCGGAAACGTTGTAAACCCCGACGAGGTCGTGGACGAGCTGGGCGCGGACGCCTTCCGCATGTACGAGATGTTCATGGGCGCATTCGATCAGGCGATCCCGTGGCAGACCGACGGCGCGAGGGGCTGCCGCCGCTTCCTGGACAGGGTGTGGAAGCTCTCCACCATGCTGAACGACGCAAACGGCATCACGAAGGATCTGGCCTACGACATCAACACCTGCATCAAGAAGGTGTCTGAGGACTACGAGCAGATGAAGTTCAACACCGCCATCGCCGCCATGATGACGCTGGTAAACACCATGTATCAAAAGGGCAGCGTGAGCAAGGCGGAGCTGGGCGTGCTGCTTCAGCTGCTCAATCCCGTGGCCCCGCACATCACCGAAGAGATGAACGAGATGTGCGAGATCGGCCCCGAGCTCGTGCGCAAGCCCTGGCCGCAGGTGGACGAAAAGGCGCTGGTAAAGGACAGCGTGGAGATCGCCGTGCAGGTAAACGGCAAGGTGCGCGCACGCATCAGCGTGCCCAGCGACTTGAGCCGCGAGGGCGCAGACGAATACTTTGCCGCCTGTCCCGAGGTGCAAAAGCTGCTGGATGGCAAAACGCCCAAAAAGCAGATCTATGTGCCCGGAAGGCTGCTGAACATCGTATTATAAAAAACCGGGGCTGTTGCACAGCTCCTCCAAACCACCCTGGGGCTTTTGCACAAGTGCAAAAGCCCCAGTTTTTGTGGTAAAAAAGTACAGGGTGGGTTTAGTGTTTGTTTATTTGCGCCTTGGCAAGCGTTATTTTGTATGGTATAATGTAAAAACAGTGAGAAATACTTTGCGGCAAGCTGCCTGTGGACGAAACAAAGGAGGAAGAGCCGATGACGTTCAAACGATTTGCGGCGCTGGTTGTGTCGCTCTTTATGCTGTTTGGCGCGCTGACGGAAACGCTTGGCGCGGCGCGGGCCGAAACCCAGGAGGCGTGGCAGCTGTGGGAGACCGTCAAGCCCACATGCACCGGGCAGGGCTACGAGGTCTGGTATAATCTTTTGACCGGAGAGTATCAGAACCGCAATTACAAGCCCGCCCTGGGCCACAACTACGGCGCGTGGACAGTCATCAGTGAAGGAAACTGCACCACGCAGGGTCTCCGGGTGCACGTCTGCTCCCGCTGCGGCACGCGAGAAATGCAGGCGACCGCGGGGGCCCACGACTGGGGCAAATGGGAGACGGACATCCCCGGCAGCTGCGTTGCCCAGGAGCGCCTCGTGCGCAAGTGCAGGCGCTGCGGCGCGCTGGACTACTGGACGAAGGACTACGGCGACCACGACTGGGGCGAGGGCGTGATCACAAAAGCCCCCACCGCCACCCAGGACGGCGAAATGACCTACACCTGCAAAAATGACCCGTCCCATACGAAGACGGAGCCGATTCCTGCCACGGGAGAAACCGGCGCTCTGTCCCCGGCGTTGTATCTTAAAGTCACCTGGGACGAAAATGCGGGCGAAGGCAAGCGCTATGAAGGCGCGCTGATCCCCATGTACTATACGGTCAAAAACACCGGTGATTGCACAGTCTATATTGACAGCGGAGAGTATACCACAGCGGCTTCCACCTCCTTCCCGCGCGGCGCGGCTTACGTCCCACAGATCGGTGCGTCCCGGATTGCAATCCAACCGGGAGAAAGCTGGAACTATACGTACCTTTATTCTGTGGACGAATATGAAGTGAAAGTCGGCTTGATTGACTACGATTCAGAAGGGGTCGTCGTGGATGGGGGAGAGTACATCGACACAGACGGCACGGTAAAGTTTGTCGGCAGCAACAACGGCGTCATCTACATCCCGCTGACGTATCCTGAAAACCCGCACCCGCAGCTTACAGATACCGCCTCCTGGGCGGACGACGCGGGCGAGGGCAAGCGCTATGAAGGCGCGGAGGTGGAATTCGTAATCACGCTGGCCAATACCGGTAATTGTCCCATCGTCGATCTTAGCTACAGCAGTCCGGAAATCATAAGCTGTATCGGCCCCTCCGGCTCGATTGCGCCCGATGTCCTGTACGAATTGCAGCCCGGTCAGTCCACTTCGATGACGGTCAGAAGGACTGTATATTCGCAGGGCGTTGAAACCGGCAAATTGACCGGCAATTGGAAGTCTTACGGCCAATACATCGATGCCTCAGGAGAGAGGAAAACGATTGGCTCCAACCTGGTTGAATTTAGCATCCCCCTGACCTATCCCGGGGACGAAAAGCCCGAGCTGAGCATAACCCTGTGGGCAGATATAGCCGAACCGCCATATACCCGGAAAACCGAGTTTGCCGTTGGGGAACAATATTCGTTTAACGGCAGCGTCACGAACACAGGCAATGTGGATATCGAACTGTATGATTGTGAACAGTCGAGATCGGATGGATGGACGCTGAATGGGAGTCAGCCTGGAACGCGTTACCTGCTCAAACCCGGTGAAACGGTAGAAAGGTGGAACGCTTACTGGTTCCTGGGGGTCGCCGGCACGGCTCAATTCGACAAAGTCACCCCGGGCACGCAGACCGAAACCCTTGCGGGAACGATCACGTATACTGTTTTCGTCCCCGGCTACCGGCCAGGTACGGACGAAGTGATCTGTTCGGCTGCGGCCTCGACCTCTATCGGTGTGCTCAAGGATGGCGCCCCGCATCCGCAGCTCACGCTTACTGCCTCCTGGGCGGACGACGCGGGCGAGGGCAAGTGTTACGAGGGCGCGGAGGTGGACGTCAGCTTTACCGTGACGAACACGGGCGACTGCCCCGTAGAGTGGTACTATAATCATCCGCAGGTCGTCAGCTGCGAAGGCTCGGGCGGCACGCTTGCGCCAAACGTGAAAATCGAGCTTAAGCCGGGCGAATATGTGACGTATGTGTACAGATACATCGTGCCGCTGAAGGATGCGGAGGCAGGGGCCCTGGAGGTCTGGCATTCCAGCTGGGGCTGGTATACCGATCAAAGCGGCGTAAGGCAGATGGTTTACAGCAACACCATCATGGAGCAATACATCCCCCTGACCTACCCGGACGGCGAGGAGCCGGAGGAAGCGAAGCCGGGACTGAAGATAGAGTGGGAGTATGACCAGGTCTGGAAGAGGGGGAAGGGATGGCTGGAAAACACAAAAACCCCCGGCAGCATCGGCGCAGAGGACGCAGTGAGCACATGGTTCGCTGTGACAAATACCGGAAATGTTCCGCTTAAGGTCGTCGCCTACGCAAGCTTTGGCGACGGCGAAAGCGATACATGGAGCTTCTTCGAGCCGCTTGGACCGGCTGATTCGCAGCATGACTTTTGGAACTCCGACCGGTATTCTCCCGTGTCCCTGTCGACAAAGCACCTAACGCCCGGCACGGAAACGGATGAGTTTTATGGCACGGTGACCGTCCATTATTACGCCGCCGGCTATGACCCGGAGGGCTATACAGATGCCAACGACCCCGGCAAGGAGCTGTGCCGCACGGAGACCCTGAGCCGCAGCTGGCAGATCAGCAAGGAAAGCGGCTGGGAGATCCCAGAGGACAGCAAGCTCACGGGCACGCTCGCCGTCGCGCCGGGCTATGAAAGCTCCGATCCCGCGGGCTACCAGATGGGCGAGGAGATAAAGACCGTGCTGACGGTAAAGAATACGGGCCTCATCGACCTTGAGATCTTCGGAGTCAGCGACCCCTGGGACAGCGCCAACTTCTCTGACGGACCCATCGCCGTCGGCGGAGAAAAGAGCTACACCCGCGCCCATGTGACCGTGACGGAGGAGGACGTGGAGCGGGGATACATCGAATTTCCCATGATCACGATCAGCTGGACGGATCCGGACAGCGAGAAGGAGCGCACGGCCTTCGCCGGGCCGCTGACGGTGCATGTGCTCAAAAAGACCGGCCTGCTGCTCAAAAAGGGTGTGGCCTTTGAACCGGAAAACGGCGAATTCTTCCAGGAGGGCGAGCCCATCCAGTGGAGCCTCACCGTGACCAACAATTCTAAGGACTCTATCACCGACGTCACCGTGGAGGACAAGGGCAAGACCGTGGGCAGCTACACCCAGATCACCCCCGGCGATACCGAAAACTGCATCGTGCCCGTCCACGTCGTGACGGAGTACGACGCCAAGGTGGTGGGCTATGTGCTGAACTACGCCACGGCCACGGGCACGGACTACCGGGGAGCGGTGCATACCTGGCCCAGCAACGTGGCCAAGGCCCTCACCAAGAAGCCCACCGTTCCGGGCGAGGACCTCAAGGGCGAGCTGAAGGGCCTGCATCCCGCCGTGACGATCACCAAGGCGGAGGATCCCCACGGGCCGCTGAACAGCAGCTGGTACGAGGCAGACGAGCCGATCGACTACATCATCACCATAAAGAACGTGGGCGACACGGAGCTTAAGGACATCGCCGTCACGGACAGCCTGGCGGGCTTTGCGCCCATCGGCACACTGGCGAGCCTTGCCCCGGGCGAGGAAAAGAGCTTTACCTACAGCTACACGGTCAAGGACAGCGACCTGCCCTTTGGCTGGGTCTACAACAGCGCCACGGTGACCTATACCTTCGGCGACAACGTCAAGGGCACGCCTAAGACCAGCGACACCGTGCAAAGCAAGGTGGGGGACGATATCTTCCCGCCGGAGACCCCGCACCTGGACCCCGAAAAGCTGCCGGGCGATGAGGACTATTGCAGCCTGAAGCTGGATATGCTGGGGGACGGCGAGGCCCGCTACACCCTGCACGCCTGCGCGGAGCACAGCGAGGCCGCCATAGCCGCAGAGGAAGCGGCGCAAAGCGGCGACTGGGTGAAGGCCGCGGAGCTTTGGAAAACAGAGGTGGAAGCGCTCTACGAGACCCTCTACGAGGCTGCGGACAGCGAGCTGAAGGCCGCGCTGGTTTCTGAAAAGGCGGCGTATGACGACTACGTGGACGGCCTAAGCGCCCTGAGCCATGAGGCGGCGGCAAACGAGCTGCGGGTAAAGTGCGCGTTCCTCTGCTGCGCGCTGCACAGCGCGCCGGAGACGCTGGAAAGCAGCCTTGCGGGAGACTATGCCAAGAGCGCGAGCGGAGAAGCTGAAACCGAGAGCAGCCGCGTTTTCGGCCCCCTCAGTGGCAGCGACAGCGCGGTAACGGAAACCTACGCGGGCAGCATCGCCTATGCGCACAAGCACGTGATCGGCCTTATGGACATGGAAAAGAGCTTTGACTGGGACAAGGTCTTTCTGCGCGGCGGCCAGCTGTGGCAAAGCGCGCTGGACAGCGTGGTGAACCCGCTGTACAAGGCTGCGGACAGGGAGACAAAAAAGAAGATCGCCCTGTGGCGCATCAGCCTGGACAGCCTGAGCGCGGCGGAAAGGCCCTTGCTGGAGCTGCTCTACGAGGGCAACGGCGTCGCCATAGAGGAGACGCTGATGGGGCTGTACAAGGATGCCGCGCTTACGGCGGCGGGATTTGGGAAGGACTGAGAAAACGGGGCGGCAGGACGCGCCGAGAGGATGAGCCGGAAGAACTTAAGCTGTAGAGAAGTGACGCGCGGTTGACAATCCGGCTTTGCTTGTGATACACTACCAGAACCAACGATACAGGAGGAACGGTTTATGAAGAAGTACGAGTGCCCCTGCGGCTATGTGTACGATCCCGAGGTGGGCGATCCCGAGGGCGGCATCGCGCCGGGCACCGCGTTTGAGGACATCCCCGAGGATTGGGTGTGCCCCGTGTGCGGTCTGGGCAAGGACGCGTTTACCGAGCAGTAAGCAAAGCGCAGAAAAGCGGCCGGGCAGTTCCGCCCGGCCGCTTTGCGTCATCAGCGTTTATCTGATGATGAAGGGCTTGATTTCTTCTAAAAGCGCGTCGCAGTTGTCGTCGTAGATTTCTACAGTGATGGGCTTAGACATATCCAGCGAGCACACACCCAGTACGCTTTTGCCGTCTACGACATAGCGGCCCACACGAAGATCCACGTCGAATGGATAACGGCTGGCGATGTCCGCAAACAGCTTGGCGTTCTCAAGCAGACTGAGTTTTATGTTTACTACCTTCATGCTATATCCCTTTCAGTGCACACGTATGCGTGATATTATATATATCATACCCATGGTATATTAAATTTCAAGTACAGCAAGGAAGCACAAACGACATTTAACAATCAGCTACGAAAAATTTACTATAACGTAATCGCCAAGTAATAAAAAGCGGCAAGGTATCATTAAGAAATCTGTAAAATGTTGACTTGAAACAACGATTATAGTACAATTTGTCTAAAGCATTAAACGGCGTGGAGACGCTGGCTTACAAAACCGGAGGATATGAGAATGAAAAAAACGATGATCTGGCTGTGCCTGATTTTGCTGCTTGTGTGCGGCGCAGCGCTTGCTGAAGCGCAGCAGGACGAGGCAGCGCAGGAGGAAGCGCAGGAGGGCGAGATCGTACTGGGCGAGGGCGAGATCCTGATGCACGGATACATCGATCCCGTGACCGGCTATTACCTGGGCGTGCCCGCGGACTGGGCGATTTTAGGGCCCGGCAGCACGGCGACGAACCTTGCGGAGGCCGTGGACATCATGGAGGACGTGGACGTATACGGGATCTTCCGCTCGTTTGGGGAGAAGGACAGCTATCTGATGTGCCGAAACAAGGACGGCGCGGGGGTGACGGTGACCTACGGCTCGTCCGACGGCGTGACCAACGATACCCTGATCGACGCCATGGAGGACATCCAGGCGCAATTGAGCGCCAGCCTGAGCGGCCTTGTGTTTAAGGAGGACAGCGGCAAGTACAGCTTTAAGGGCGTGATGGACATCCTGTTTTTGGATATGAGCTATAAAAATACGAACATCTTTCAGTATTACATGGTGACCGGCTCGCAGATGTACGTGTTTACCTTTACCAATACGCCCCTGGACATCGCGCAGACGGTGCTGAGCACGTTTGCGATGAGCAACGCTTGAAATGAATCGGAGATTCATTTCAAGCGGAGGGTTGGGCTGTCCATAGATCGTTTTTTGGTCGAAACGCCAGATTATAAAGCGTAGGCGATAGGATCGCAGTTTTTGCTGAAACTTCTGCGGAAGTTTCCGGGCGCAAAAACTGAGCGGAACCGATTTTTGCTCTCGCAGGGCAAGCTCTGCTTCGCAAAAATTCTCCTCGGGGCGGCAAAGCTGCCCCTGCGGATTGAAAGTTGGAGGGGCTGCGGCCCCTCCAAGCTACTCTGGGGCTTTTGCACGAATGCAAAAGCCCCAGAGTTTTTTATGGGTCGTTTACTTCGGGGAGGCCGGCGAGGCTTGTGAGCAGGGAAAGAAGGCCGGAAAGCAAGGAGGCGCTTAGGACCGCGCGCCAGTTTACTTCGCTTAGCATGGCGCCGGTGCCGATGGTGGCGGCGGCAGTCTGGGCGACGGTTTTGAAGGCGCGAACGAGGGCGCATTTGAGCCATTTTAGGGTATAGGACATAAAAAGACCTCCGGGGAAGAAAGGATAAGAGCGGCGGGGCGGCTGGGATTGCTTCGCCCGGGCAATGCAGGATCAAAACGGCGCATTACTTTTTGAAGCAGTAGAAGCGCTTTTTTGCGTCCTGGACCTCGGCGTAGGTGCCGCTGGCGCGGGACGGGGAGGCGGAGGCGGGGTCGTTGATGCGGAAGCGGCCGTTTTCGTAGGCCCAAAGCAGGCAGTAGTGGCCCTTCTTTGTCCATTTGCGATAGGAGCTTTTGCCCGGGGTGCCGCAGCCGAAATTGACGACGACGAGGCCGCCCGACTGGAGGCAGTCGATGGCCTTGGAGATGGAGGCGGTGGAGAGGAAGGAAGCGGCGTTCCAGTGATCGGCGCATTTTTTGAAAAAGCTGGCGCTGGTGCCGGAATCATAGCTGCGGCAGCCCCATTCCAGCGAAAGAAGCGCAAGCTCCCAGGGGGTGAGGGAGGCGTCCCACCAGGCGGCGGCGATGTCTGCCATGGCGCTGGGGCCGCAGCCAGAGGAGCGCAGGGTCTGGGATCTGTCGCCGTGGGAGGAGTACATTTTGTTGGCCCAGCGGGCGTCGTACTGCTTGTAATCCGGGGGCTGGGCGGCGGGGGACGGAGAAAGGGCGAGGTCGCCTGCGATGAGCTGGGTCCAGGTTTTTGGGCCGATGACGCCGTCCGGGCGCAGGCCCCTGGCGCGCTGGAAGGAAAGGACGTGGCTTTTGAGGGAGTCGGTGTAGCAATCGACGGGCTGCGCGCCAAGCAGGCGCGAGGCCAGAAGGACCTCGAGGCCGACTGCGCCGGGATGAAGGGTGATGAGCATGGGAACCTCTTGGATGAAGTTAGGAGTTAGGAGTGAGGAGTTAGGAGTTGTGGAAGAAATCGCGGGGCGATTTCTTTGATTATGGGCGTTACGCGGCGGGGGAGAGATTGGACTTAGGCGATGGGGGGGTAGGGATTGGAAGGAGGGGGAGGGGCAGATAGAGACGGTTGGATCGGGACAGAACCTCATCAGTCAGCGCCTGTGAGGCGCTGCCAACGCAACGCATTGCGGCTCTCGATGTCCACTGGACATCGATTCACTACCGCAATGCGCCCCTGAAGGGGAAGGCTTTTGGGGTGGCGGGAGAGGCGCGGGTGACGCAATGCGCTACGGAGAGGAAGGATTTAGGGACGGGTATGGGGGCAAAAAGGTTGGATCGGGACAGAACCTCATCCGCCCCTTCGGGGCACCTTCCCCTGAAGGGGAAGGCTTTTGGGGCGGCGGGGAAGCGCGGCTGACGCAAGGCGCCCTGAAGGGGAAGGCTTTGGGGTGGCGGGAGAGGCGCGCTGACGCAAGGTGCCCTGGAGGGGAAGGCTTTGGAGAGGTGGGGGAGAGATTTGGCGTTAGAGGATCACGCAGGCGGGGAGGCAGCGGGAGGAGTAGGAGGCGGGATAGCTGATGCCGCCGATGTAGCCGTCGCTGTAGACGCGCCACACAAAGTGCGCGTAGGCGGTGGAGGCGGAGCGCAGGGGAAGCGCCACGGCGGAGCCGCTCAGGTCGCTGACGGGGCGGATGCGCCTTGCGGCGTTGGTATCCTGGGCGCTTCCGTTATTGGGCGTGGGGTAGCCCGTTTGCTTTTGCCAAAGCTCGAAGGCTTCGCCCTCCCCTTCGCTTTGCGCTTCGCCATACATTTGCTGGACGGAGGGAAGGAAGAAGGTGTCGATCGTCACGTCAATTTTGCCGGGGTTGGTCACGCGGCTGCAGGCGGTCTCGACGCGCACGGGGGAGAAGATCTCAAGCCAGTCGGCGTCAAAGCCGCTTAGAAAGCCGGGGAGCGTGAGGGCGTTTTGGGGCTGGCTGTCTCCGGGGTGCGAGGAGGTCCACCAGGAGGTGCCCTTGGGGGATCGCGAGTTGAGCCACTGGCGCACGGCGGAGAGGCTCCAGCGGTTATAGCCGTACTGGGCCAGCTGCGCGCTGGGGGCGTTGTTGAAATAGATGCGGTCGTAGGAGGCGTAGGGAATCGTCTGCCCCTCGGAAAGGCTCAAAAGCGTGAAGCTGGAGCCGCTGACGCCGATGTAATATCTGCCGGGAAGGGCGGTCTCCTCTGTGGCCTGTTCGGTTTCCGGCGCGTCGAAGACGACGGGCTGAGGCGTCGCGCAAAGGGCCTGCAGGTACACGGCGCTTTCGTGGGTGACGCCGTCTGCGTCAACGGCCGGGCCGATGTGGGCCACGGCGAAGGGGTACTGATAGGTGACGGGGGTCTGGGAGGATGCATCCGTCCAGGGGATGTGGATGACGTCGCCGATCTCAAAATATTCGGCGGCCCTGCCGCTTTGGGCTATGGCGCGCAGCTGCGCGGGGGTGACGGTGGATTTGAGCGCGCGAAGGAGCGCAAGGCGGGCCTCCACTTCGCCGCCGAGACTGGTGGGGCAGGCGCAGGACGCGTCCCAGGGGCCGGGGGATTTTGTTTTGACAAAGCGGTAGAGCTGGCCCTCGAACAGGCAGATGCAGCCGGGAAGGTAGGCTTTTTGCGCGTCGAAGGACGCGGCCAGGAGGGAGCCAAGGCGGGAAACGTCCGAGATCGGATGGGCGTGGGCTTCGGGCGGAAAGGCGGTGGGAACGCCGCTTAGCTGAGCCCACCGGGTGCTGCCCGGCGCGCCCCTTAAGGAGGGGGTGGTAAAGCGCGTGCCGTCTGTAAAGGTGAGGGTGAGCGTGTCGTCCTCGTTAAAAGCGGCGGAAAGGATGCCGCGGCCGGCCTCTCCGCTCGCGCCGTCCAGGATGTCGAGGGTTTGAAGCTCGTTTCCGCGTGAGACGCTAAGGCGGCTTGCATTTTGCAGGCGGGTGAGGGTGATGGTGTAATCGTTTACGATCACCCTGCCCGCGCCGATGGTGGCGTTCAGATTCACAGAGATACCTCCGGGTCGAGAATGAAGTTGTTCCAGGGCGAGAGCCGTCCGTGGTTTTTGAGAACGGGGTAGACGATGAGGGACTGGCCGCCGGCGCGCTGCAGGCGCAGGGCGGCGGAGTATTTGCCGACGGGAAGGTCCGAGGTGTCTCGGGCGCTTAGGTAAATGGTGTCGCTTGCGCTTTCCACGCGCAAAAGGACGGGAGAGCTTTCGTCCGGCTCGGCGCGCACGCAGAAAAGCAGGCGGTCGCCCGGCTCCAGGGTGTAGGGCTGGGCGTTATCGTCGGCGAGGCTGACGGTAAAGCTGACGCAGTCGCCGCGGTTCAGGCTGATGACCTGATCTTTAATATTAAGCATGAAAAACCTTAGTCCGCGGGAACGCAGCCCGCGACGGAGATGAAGGCACCGGAGGTGATCGCGGCGCCGGAGTTGTTGTAGAGGGTGACGAGGCCGGAGGGCTCTATCAGGAGGCTGACGCCGGAGACCCTGCCGGCCCACAGGGCGCAGGGAAAGGCCGGGCGCAGGCCGTCCGGCAGGGTCATGACGGGGCGGCTTTGGCCGGAGGGCAGCAGGGCGTCCAGCCTGATTGCGCCGCGCAGAAAGAGCAGGCCGAGCTTTAGTCTGGCGCGCACAGGGTAATCGGCGGAGTATTCGGTAACGTTTGACAGGGCGGGGGCGAGCCAGCCGCTGTCGCTGCCCGGGAAGGAGACCGGAGCGTGGAAGACGGCGGGGTAGGCAGCCTCGAAGAGGGGATTTGCCAGGGTGCCGGTGGAGCGCATGCCGATGGCCACGCCGCCGCGCTCGATGTTGAAGATGCCGCCGGCCCTGGGGACGCGGATCTGGCAGGAGACGCTTTCAAAAAGGTCGGTGAGGGTGACGGTGACGAGCCAGTCCCGGGTTTCTGAAAGCTGGTCCGGAAAAAGGGTCTCGTCGTTTTGCCAAAAGAGCGCCTGCCCGTCCGCGCCCTGAGAGAGCACGCGGCTGTTAGAGGAAGCGCCGCTTTGCCAGGCGGCCTCGAGCGTCCAGGCGTTTTGGCCGTTCAGGGGCGAAACGCGCCCGCTGAGGCTGGCAAGGAGCTGATTTCCGCCGTCGTCCGGCTCAAAATACGGCTGCCCCTGGGGGTCGAAGGCCTGAACGCAGCGCTGCAGCTGGACGTCGCTGAGCACCGGGGAGGCGTAGGGCAAAATCGTAAGGACACCGCTGCAGCTGCCCGTAAGGCCGAAATTATCGGTGACGGTGAGGGTGTAGGGGGTCTGAGGGGGAAGGTTTATGGTGTCGATCAGCGCTTCGTCGCCCGCAAGGGGCAGGGTCTCGCCGTTTATCGTGAGGCTGCGGGCGGCAAGGTGGAGCGCAGGGTCCGCCTCGGTATCCAGCTGGCATTGGAGCAAAAGGCGCAGGCGGCTTTTGCCCTGGACGAAGGAGCCGATGGCGGCGGGGAGGGCTGAAGTGTCCGTCCAGGAAGCGCTGGGCACGGGCGGCAGGCGGCTTTGACAGAGCATGAGCGCGCTGGGGGCGCTGGGGCAGAGCTCCTCGCCCGAGGCGGTATAGAGACAGATCGCAAGCTGCGCGGGGCAGAGCCTGCCGCTCCACCGGACGTTTTGGGGCGTGAGGGTAAAGCTGTACACGCCGGAGCCGTTCAGGGAAAGGCTGAATTCGTCCCGGGCGGAGGGGCCCTCGGCGCTTAAAACGACGACGGCGCGGCGGGCGTCGTTTGGGGAATCGACCTGCAGAGCAGCGCTTGCGCTCTGCCCCGGGCAGAGGCTGCAGGCGTCAATGTGCAGGCTGAGCCGGCTGCCCTGCGCAGTAGTAAAGTCGAGACTCGTTCCGCCCGCGGGGACGTAGGTGACGCAGGCGCTTATGTTCTGCCAGGTACAGGAGGCAAAATGCTGCCCCTCGCCGCCGTGGCCGCCCTGGGCGCGGAAGGAGAAGTAGAGGGAGATCTCCGTTTCGCCGGCGTTTAGACGCTTTAGGAGGGCTGCGTCGCTTACCTCCTCGCCCGTGCCGGAAAAGCGGATGTGGCGCGTGCCGGGGTCAGAGCTTACGCGGAAGGTGAAGGAGAGGGAGTCGAAGGACGCGTTTTCCAGCGCTTGCGGGAGGGAGAGGGTGAGGGCGCAGCCGTCCACGCGGGGCTGGGTGTAGCGCACCTCGCCGTAGCCGGCCTCGTAGCCCGACCAGGCAGAGCTTAAGGACACGCGGGCGGCGGAGAGGAGGAGAGAGGCGGTGGGCATGGAACCTCCGGAAAAGAAGTTAGGAGTGAGGAGTTAGGAGTTGTGGAAGAAATCGCGGGGCGATTTCTTTGATTTATAGGCGTTACGCGAGAGGGGAGAAATCGGGGTGGGGCGATGGGAGATGGGAAGATGGGAGGGGAGGGTGAGGGCGGATAGAGACGGTTGGATCGGGACAGAACCTCATCCGTCAGCGCCTGGCGGCGCTGCCACCTTCCCCAGAGGGGAAGGCTTTGGGGGTGGCGGGGCGACGCTGATGAGGCAAAGTGTTTTTGAAGGGGGAGGGCTTGGGGGGATGGCGGGGTGATAGGTACGAGCTATGAGCTACGAGCTATTAGCCAAGAGCTGTGAGCTTCGAGCTACGAGCTAAAAGCTAAAAGCTATCCCTCCCACACCCAGCCGCCGCGGGCGGTTTTGCGGGCGGTGATGTGGCCCAGGGTGACGCCGGGGGCGGTCAGGCCGTCGCGAGCGAAGGAGCCGACGGGCTGGGCGCTGCCGCGGCGCAGGATGTGGAAGCCGCTTTCGTTGATGAGGGTGGCGTAGGCGCTGCCGGCCTTGCTTTGCTTCATGCCGTCCTCGTCGATGGTGATGAAGCGCGCGTAGCCCTCGAGGGCGGCCTGGTGCTCGTCCAGGCGCTGTTCGTTTTGAGTGGCGCAGGCAAGGGCGCTGTCGGCGCTGCCCGCAAGGCGGCCAAGGGCGACGCGCAGGTAGGTATTGGCGGTGATGTCCTGGGCGTTCAGGCGGTCGATAAAGGCGCTTTGGGCAAAGAGCTGGGAGGCGTCGATGCGCTGGGCGTCCAGCTTATTGATAAGGGCGTAGAGCGCCTTGACGCTGGAAGCGGAAAGCTCGTGAGCTGTGAGGCTGGTTTCGATGATGGGAGCTCCGGAGTCGGTGACGCCGTTTTGCGCCTCCTGCGCGCTTACGGAGGTTGGCTGCGCGCTGACCTGGCCCGCGGCGTCCACGAGCAGGCGGTAATACTGGCCGTCCTGCGCGCGGACGCGCAATTCGTTCAGATCCGCGCGCAGGCACGCGGCGTAGGACACGGCGAGGCGGTCGATGTAGACCTCCTGCGCGGCG
>CADBNW010000007.1 GCA_902796025.1 uncultured Eubacteriales bacterium | reverse complement strand
GAGCAGCAGATGTAGGTGGGATGCGCGCCGTAAAACGCGCAGATGCGTTCAAGCCTTCGCAGGACGTTTGCAAGGTTTGAGCCGAACACGCCCCGGTAGGCGTGGATCTCGTCGATCACCACATACTTCAGGTTTTCAAACAGCTTGACCCATTTGGTGTGGTGGGGCAGGATACCCTGGTGCAGCATGTCCGGATTGGTCACCACCACGTGTCCCGCCTGCCGGATGGCGGTCCTGGCGGAGGCCGGGGTGTCGCCGTCGTAGGTGAAGGCCTTGATGTCCGCGCCCAGCGCCTCGATCATGGAGTACAGTTCCGCCACCTGATCGCTGGAGAGCGCCTTTGTGGGAAACAGGTACAGCGCGCGGGAGGCGTCGTCCTTCAGGATGGAGGAGAGCACCGGAAGGTTGTAGCACAGGGTCTTGCCCGAGGCCGTAGGCGTCACCACCACGAAATCCTGCCCGGCAAAGGCCAGATCCAGCGCCTGGCGCTGGTGGGAATAGAGCTGGCTGATGCCCCTTTGGCGCAGCACCTCGGCGATTCTCCCGTCCAGCTCCGGCGGAAAGTCCGCGTAGGAGGCGGGGTTGGCCGGGATCTCGCGCATGACGGATACGTTGGCCATAAAGGAGGGGTCGGCCTTCAGCTGCTCGATAAACGCCGCGACTGTCATAGTATCAAACCACCTGTGTGGTGATGCCCTGCATGGCTCTTTCCACCAGGGCGTCGATGTCCAGCTTCGCCTCCTCCTGCGCGACTTTGTCGGCGCGGGGCTTGGTCACGGGATGGCGCGGGGTGAACACGGTGCAGCAGTCCTCGTAGGGCAAAATGCTAGTTTCATAGGTGCCGATCCTTTCCGCGATGCGGATGATCTCAAGCTTGTCCATGCCGATCAGCGGGCGGAACACCGGAAGCTCCGTCATAAGCTCGGTGCACATCAGCGCCTCCATCGTCTGGGAGGCCACCTGGCCGATGCTTTCGCCCGTGATGATCGCCTGGCAGCCCTGGGCTTTGGCCACGCGGTCCGCGATGCGCATCATGAAGCGGCGCATAATCACCGTGCCAAGACCGTCCTCGCATTTTTCGTGGATGGCCATCTGGATCTCAGTAAAGGGCACCACGTGCACGCGCATGCCGTACTCGTACTGGCCCACGATGTGCGCAAGCTGCAGCACCTTGTCCTGGGCGAACTGGCTGGTGTAGGGCGGAGAGGCAAAGTGGATGGCCTGGCAGTTGACGCCCCGGCGCATGATCTGATAGCCCGCGACCGGGCTGTCTATGCCGCCGGAGAGCAGCAGCAGCGCCTTGCCCGCCGTACCCATGGGCAGGCCGCCCACGGCCATGATCTCTTTATTGCAAAGGTACGCGTGATCGCGGATCTCGATCCACATCTCCGTCTGGGGCTTGTGGACGTCCACGGTGAGCGAGGGATTCTTGGCCAGGATGCGCGCGCCCGCCTCGACCGCCAGCTGCTGGGAATTTAAGGGGAAGCGCTTGTCGCTTCTTCGGCACAGCACCTTGAAGCTGCCGCTTACATCCTTCATCATTTCAGCGGCCTGCTGCAGGATGGGCTCCAGCTCCTTTTCCATTTCGATGGCGGGGCTTACGGAATAGACGCCAAAGACCTTGCTCACGCGCTCCGCGCATAAGGCCATATCCTCGGCGTCAGCGACGTAGATGCGCCCCTCCGCCAGCCACACGCGGGCGCCGCTGTCCGCCAGCGCCTTTTTGATGTCGTTTACCAGCATCTTCAGAAAATAGGGCCGGTTCAGCCCCTTAAGGTGCACCTCGCCAAAGCGCACCAGAAGCACTTCTCGCATTTGGAATCTCCTTAGTATGATTTGGATAAAGCCCGGAAGGGGAGGGAAGTTAGGAGTGAGGAGTTAGGAGTGAGGAGTTGCGGAAGAAATCGCTTTGCGATTTCCTGGATTTAAGTGGAGTGCGAAAGGGCTAAGGAAAGCCTGTTTGCAGAATCGAAATGCAGCCTTGCAATTTGGACAAATCGTTTCCTGCTTCCATCAAAGCTTTCGCTTGCGAAAGCTTCCTGTACTCCTAACTCCTCACTCCTAACTCCTCACTATACTTTATCTTCTCTGAAACTTCACCAGGATTTCATAGGCCTCCCGCACCGCGCGGGCGGCAGCTTGGATGTCGCTTTCGCTTGTGTAGGGGCAAAGGCTAAAGCGGATGGCGCTGTCGGCGCGCTTAGCGTCGATGCCCATTTCCGTCAGCACCCGAGACGCGCCCTTTTTGTGGCTGGAGCAGGCCGAACCGTTTCCGACCAGCACGCCCTTTTGCTCCAGCGCGTGCAGCATGGTTTCGCTGCGAACGCCCGGAAAGCTCACATTCAGGATGTGGCAGGCGCCCTTTTCCGGCGCGGGGCCGTTTACAAGGCAGCCGGGCACGGCCTGCTGAAGCAATGTAAGCAGTTGGAGCTTTAAGTCCATCATGCGCTTTTGCCGGGTGGGCATCCCCATCATTTCGTCAAGCGCACGGGAAAAGCCGATGATGCCGGGGGTATTTTCCGTGCCGCTGCGAAGGCCCTTTTCCTGCCCGCCGCCCACGTGCCGGGGCTTTAGGCGCAGGCCCTTTTTGACGATCAGCGCCCCCGTGCCCTTGGGCGCATGCAGCTTGTGCGCGGAGACGGTGTAGAGATCCGCAAAGTGCAGATCCATCTCCTCGCGCAAAAAGCCCTGTACGCCGTCCACGTGAAGTACGCATGTGGGGCATAGGCGCTTTGTCATTTCGCCGATTTTCTTTATATCGTTGATCGCGCCGGTTTCGTTGTTCACCTGCATGCAGCTAAGCAGCGTAAGGCCCTTTTTTAATTCGCTCTCCAGCGCGTCAAGGTCCACCGTGCCTTCGCCTGTCAGCGGCAAAATCACCGTTTCGCAGTGGCCGTCGCTTTCCAGCGCCTTTGCCGCCTCGTACACGCTTGGATGCTCGCCCACGCTTACCGCGATGCGCACAGGCGGCCTGCTTACACCCACCGTGCCCCAAAGCGCCAGATTGTTGGCCTCGGTGCCGCCGGAAGTAAAAATCACAGTGGCATCCGGCGCCTTCAGCGCCCGCAAAAGCTTTTCCCGGCAGGCGCGAAGCTCCTTTTCCACCGTAAGCGCCGGCGCATAAAGCGAGGAGGGATTGTAAAATTCCTCCTCCAGCGCCCGCGTCACCTCCCCCACCACGCCGGGCGAGGGCTGTGTGGTGGCGCTGTTGTCCAGATATACCAGCATATTTTACGCCTGCCACACTCCGTAGCCCAGGCCGCTCTTGGTGCGGATGAGCTCCGTCATCTCAGGGGAGGGCTCTATGACCACCAGGTGCTTTACGCCGTTTTTGACAAAATAGAAATACACCAGATCCGCGTCGCGGTTCAAAAACCAGTTGTGCTTTTTCACGTCCTTGGCATTCAGGTAGCGCTGAAAGGCCGCGCTGGTCACCTTGCCGCAGCTTTCCACGGTTTTCAGCTCGATCTGGGTGAGGTACTTGTTTTTGGCGTTGTTCAGCGCCATGTGCACGTCGAACACGCCGTTTGTGAGGGTGTAATCGTATTCCACGCGCAGGTTGTCCTTTTTGAGGAATAATAGCACCGCAAGCGCGATCAGCACCAAGGAAAACAGAAGCGACTGCCAGTTGAAGCCCTGTCCGATCTGCCCCAGCACGCTGTAAAGACTCATGATCCCCAGAAAACCGAACACCACGATCATCACCCAGGTCAGATAGTACACCGCGGTATTCAGACCGCTGTGGTGCTTTACAACGGTTTCCTCCTTAAAAATGTCCATCGCCATAAATCCAGTCCTCCAAACAATTGCTCTTGGTATATTTCCTATGTGATTATACCACATCCCAGCGCCGCTTACAAGCGCAAAAAACGCGCTGGGAAGCTTTTGCGCCGCGGGGCTTGAATTTTAATCTGAATTGCGCTATGCTGATACCGGTGTATGGTCCCGCTTGTCTGTGCGCATAAAACGCGCCTTGAACGGGCTGTGCTCCTTTTGTTTGCCCGTCCGCAGTTGGATGGGCTTTGGAGGACATCGGTGCAAAAGAATAACGATTTTACTTCGGGCAGGATCCTTGGCCCGCTGATCCGCTTCATGGTCCCCGTATTTCTGGCCATGCTTTTGCAGGCCATGTACGGTGCGGTCGATCTTATGATCGTGGGACAGTTTGCGCAGTCGCTGGACGTATCCGCGGTTTCGACCGGCTCGCAGATGATGATGACGATCACCAATCTCGTCACCAGCTTTGCCATGGGGACCACGATACTGCTTGGGCAGCGCATCGGCGAGGGCCGGGGCCGCGAGGGCGGCAGCGTGGTCGGCGCAAGCATCTGCCTTTTTGGCGCGATCGCGCTTGTGCTTACTGCGCTGGTACCGCTTTTGTCAAGGCCGCTCGGCAGCTTGATGCACGCGCCAAGGGAGGCCTTTGACGCCACCGCCGCCTACATCCGCATCTGCGGGCTCGGCTCGGTGTTCATCATCGCCTACAATCTGATCGGCAGCATCTTTCGCGGCATCGGAGATTCAAAAACGCCCCTGATGACGGTGCTGATCGCCTGCGCGTGCAACATCGCGGGGGATTTGTTGATGGTTGCGGTATTCGGCCTTGGCGCTGAAGGCGCGGCCATCGCGACAGTGCTTGCCCAGGCGGTAAGCGTGGTCATTTCGCTGGTGGTGCTTCGCAAAAGGGCGCTGCCGTTCCAACTGGAAAAAAGCCACATCCGCTTTGACGGCGCGGTGATACGGTCGGTCACCTCCCTGGGCCTGCCCATCGCCTTGCAGGATCTGCTGGTCGGCGTTTCTTTTCTGGTGCTGCTTGCGATCGTCAATAACCTTGGCCTGATCCCCTCGGCGGGCGTGGGCGTTGCGGAAAGGGTCTGCGGCTTTATCATGCTGATCCCCTCTGCGTTCATGCAGGCGATGGCGGCATTCGTGGCCCAAAACATCGGCGCGGGCAAGTACGAGCGGGCAAAAAAGGCGCTTCTGTACGCGATCGGCGTATCCGCCCTGCTTGCCGCAGCGATGTTTGCGCTGAGCTTTTGGCGGGGCGATCTGCTTGCTGGCATCTTTTCAAAGGACGATGCGGTCATCCTGTCGGCTGCGGATTATCTGAAGGCCTACGCGATCGACTGCCTGCTGACCTGCTTCCTGTTTTGCTTTATCGGCTTCTTCAACGGCCTTGGCATGACCCGCTTCGTGATGCTGCAGGGGATCGTGGGCGCGTTTTTGGTGCGCATCCCGGTGGCGTTTTTGATGAGCCGGGAGGTGCCCGTATCGATGTTCCATATCGGGCTTGCGACGCCCTGCTCCACCGTTTTGCAGGTCGCGCTGTGCCTTATATGCTTTCGCGCGGCAAACAAAAACCACCGGGGCGAAATTGGCGGATAGCCGCGCGCCCGGCACTGGATAAGACAAGAAATCAATTGATTTAGAAAGGATAGATATAAGCCATGATGGACAAGAACGATCCCCAGGCCAGAAAACCGCTGATCTCCTACATCATATTGGCGGTGATGGTGATACTGCTTTTGAACACCTTCGTCTTCCCGGCGCTGCTGGCAAGGCAGGTAAAGGAGGTGGGCTACAGCGATTTTCTGAGCTGGGTGGACACAGGCCGCGTAAGCGAGGTGTCGCTGGAACAAAGCGGCGACCAGATCATCTTTCTGGCCACCGACGAAAACGGTAAGGAGCAGATCTACAAAACCGCCGTCTTCCCGGACGACGGCCTGAGGGCGCGGCTGGAGGCGGCGGGCGTGCGCTTCAGCGCCCAGATCCCCACCAGGAACAGCCCGCTGCTCAGCTTTATCGTAAGCTGGGTCTTGCCGATCGCGCTGTTTTCCCTGCTCGGGCGCGCCCTGATGGGACAGATGAACAAGCGCATGGGCGGCGGCATGAACGTGATGAACTTTGGAAAGTCCAACGCAAAGATCGTGGCGGACAGGGAAACAGGCGTCACCTTCGCAGACGTCGCGGGCGAAGAGGAGGCCAAGGACGCGCTAAAGGAGATCGTGGATTTTCTGGAGCACCCGGACAAGTACGCGGGCATCGGCGCAAAGCTTCCCAAGGGCGCGCTGCTCGTGGGCCCTCCGGGCACGGGCAAGACGCTGCTGGCCAAGGCCGTGGCAGGCGAAGCGAAGGTGCCATTTTTCTCCATCAGCGGCTCGGAGTTCGTGGAGATGTTCGTGGGCATGGGCGCGGCCAAGGTGCGCGACCTGTTCAAGCAGGCCAATGAAAAAGCGCCCTGCATCGTATTCATCGACGAGATCGATACCATCGGCAAAAAGCGCGACACCGGCGCGGGCATCGGCGGCAACGACGAGCGCGAGCAGACCCTGAACCAGCTTTTGACCGAGATGGACGGCTTTGACGGGCAAAAGGGCGTGGTGATCCTGGCGGCCACGAACCGGCCGGAATCGCTGGATCCGGCGCTGCTTCGCCCCGGCCGCTTCGACAGGCGCATCCCGGTGGAGCTTCCAGATCTTGCGGGGCGAAAAGCCATTTTGAACGTGCACGCAAAGCACATAAAGCTTGGCCCCTCCATCGATATGACCGAGATCGCCCGGGCCACCAGCGGCGCAAGCGGCGCGGAGCTTGCCAACATCGTAAACGAGGCCGCCCTGCGCGCCGTGCGCATGGGGCGCAGCGAGGTCCTGCAGGAGGATCTGATGGAGAGCGTGGAGACCGTCATCGCGGGCTACCAGCGGAAAAACGCCGTGCTCTCCGAGCAGGAAAAGAAGATCGTCTCCTACCACGAGATCGGCCACGCGCTGGTCGCGGCCATGCAGAGCCACTCCGCGCCGGTCACGAAGATCACCATCATCCCGCGCACCAGCGGCGCGCTGGGCTACACCATGCAGGTGGACGAGGGCGACCACTACCTGATGAGCCGGGAGGAGCTTTTGAGCAAGCTTGCAACCCTTACCGGCGGCCAGGCGGCGGAGCAGCTGGTCTTTGGCTCCATCACCACCGGCGCAAGCAACGACATCGAAAAGGCCACGAAGCTCGCCCGCGGCATGATCACCCGCTACGGGATGAGCGAGTTCGGCATGGTGGCGCTGGAAACGGTAAACGGCCAGTACCTGGGGCAGGACGCCTCCCTGGCCTGCAGCCCGGCCTACGCCGAAAAGATCGACGACCAGGTGGTGGCCCTCGTCGGCCAGGCCCGCGCCAAAGCGGATCAGATCCTGAAGCAGAACGAAAGCAAGCTGCACGAGCTTGCCGCGTACCTTTTGCAAAAGGAGACCATCACCGGCGAAGAATTCATGCGCATCCTGGAGGGAAAGGGCGAATAAAGCCCTTCTCCCCGATGTCAAAGGCCGCCCGCGCAAGGATGCGGGCGCGCAAAAAATCATCTTGTGGAGCAAAGCGATATGCCAGACAGCTGCAGTACCAGGACCATCTGCAATAAAGCCGTGTGCGTAAGCGCGCAGGATCCCTGTGTCGCGCTGATCCTGCTGCCCATGGACGGGCAGGAGCTTAAGGATGCGCCCGGCCTGTTTGAAAAGGTGCGCATGCTCTGCCCGGAGGCGGCGCTGGGCTTTGCCGCCTTTCAGGTAGACTGGAATCGGGAGCTTGCGCCCTGGAGCGCCCCGGCGGTATTCAAGGGGCAGGGGGATTTTGAGGGCGGCGCGCCAAACACCCTTGCCTTTTTGGAGACGCAGCTGCTTCCCGCGCTGACGCTTTTGCCCAAGTCCCTGCTGCTTGGGGGCTACTCGCTTGCGGGGCTGTTTGCGCTGTGGGCAGGCTTTGAAACCTCTGCGTTTTCAGCTATCGCGGCGGCCTCCCCCTCCGTATGGTTCCCCGGCTTTTCCGAGTACGCGGCAAAAAGGAGCTTTCTTGCAAAAAGCTGCGCCCTGTCCCTCGGGGACCGGGAAGCCCATACCCGGCACCCGCTCATGCGAAGCGTCGAGGAGCAGCTTTTATCCTGCCATGCGCTGCTAAAGCGCCAGGGGATCCCCTGCGCAATGGAGTTTAACCCCGGAAACCACTTTCAGGACGCGGATGAGCGGCTGGCAAAGTGCATCGCAAGGGCGCTTTCGCTGTTGCCGGGCAAAGCGCTTTGCCAATAGGCAGCCATACAAAAGGATCCTTCTACTCAGCGTATGCCCTAGACCGCCCCGCGTTTTGCAGGGCGGTCTTGACTATCAGCACTCGCCTGTTTTGAAAACGGCTCACAGAGAGCGCCTTCTGATTATTTTTCATGTCCAAATCTAAAGGATAACTTTGCTGGCGCTCCAAAGCCCCCGACCGGGGGCTTTCGCGTTATCCATGGTACAGTGACCGTCGCTATTTAAAGCGCAGCTCGATACTTTCGTCCCTGTGGTAAACGGGCTTGAAGATGTCATCGTCCTCGTAAGTCACCAGCGTGATCCGAAGCGCATCCGGCGTGATGAAGAGCTGCTTGGCGTCAAACTCATATAGCTGCGACCAACGGCCGTCTTCCAGTTGTTCCGGCTCGCCGATCAAAGCGCCGCTGCTTCCGCACCATGTCCTTTCGCCGTCAACGCTGATTGTGAACTCATACAGCGGGCCGACGCCCTTGCCGCCGTCCCTAACCGGCTCGCTGGTAATGTAGCGAATGTCGATCAATGCAGACGCGGGGGTGAGCAGCGCACGCTCGATTTTGATCTCATAATCACCGAACACAAAGTCAGTTTCCCCATCAGGGACGCGCAGGAAGCTCGTGTCGGTTTCGCCTACCTCGAAGCTTAGCTTAAAAGCCTCGGCGATCTCAAAGCTGCCGCCGCCGACCAGTCGGCTTACATAATCCTCCCCGTCCTCTCCGCTTTCGTCGAGGGGAGCAAGGGGACTTTCGATGCACCCATCCTCCGCGATCTCATAAGGACCGATTGCGCGCAGGATCGTAAAATTCAGCTCACAGTCGCGGCTGCTTCCCTCGGGCAGCTCGCCGATGGCGACATTATCGGACTGTTTTGTGTCGAGAAAGAATTCTGAGACGTTGGACATCAGCCTGTAGTGGCCACTCTTGCCGCCGAAGGTAGGCACGTCTGACAGCACATAAAGCCCCTCCTCTCCCGTCAGGTTCTCCACAGTCCAATAAAGCGCGTAGCTTTCCCCGGCTTCATCGTAGATCGCTTCGTTCACGCTCACCTCGACCACTTCGCCCTCGTAGACAGCCTGCACGGGATGTATCATTCCGGAAATACTCTCGTTTGTCCTGCCATCCCCACTTGAAAACCAGCGTGTCAGTTGGCCGCTCACAGCGGCATAGGCCACGGTAGCAAGCAGCAATACGCCTAGTGCGACTGCCACCGTCAACGTTAGTCTTTTTTTCATATGCGTTTGTTCCTCCTGTTCAATGCGTTGCCATATCCGGCTTCGGCGCACGGCGTCGGAGCAGATCGAGCCAAGGCGACGATCCATGGCCGTTCGTATATCTCTTTCATCAAGCTTCATCGTGCCATTCCTCCAATTCACGCTTCAATATCGCCTGCGCCTTGTTAAGCCGGTCATAGGCAGTTGAGCGGGATATGCCAAGCGCCTGCGCCGTTTCATCTGCTGAAAGCCCCTGGTACCAGCGCAAAAGTACCGCCTCGCGATAGCGCGGCTTCAGCTTCATAACGGCCCTTGTAACGGCGTCATCCCGCACGTCAAAGGAGGCCTCCCGGTCGCTTAGCTGATCGAGCGACATCTTTCGGTCGATGTGCTTAAACCAGGCGCTGCGGCGAATATCCTTGCAGGTGTTGATCGCAATGCGCATCAGCCATGTCTTTTCAGAGGACTGACCACGAAAACGCTCATAACCCTTCCAGGCCTTCAGAAAGGTTTCCTGCACCGCATCCTCAGCCAGAGCCTGATCGCCCAAATAGGAATAGCACATGCGCAAAAGGCTTTCCTCGTATTGATCCATCACGCCCGTAAGCCAGCGCCTGCGTTCATCGTCATCCATCGTCTTCGGCCTCCTTTCACATCATTAGACGGCATCAAAGGCGTTATTGTCCGATTTTTGTATATATTGTTTTCACGCGCCGGAAGATTCACCTCATCTGCGCTGAACGAAGTGGCGAGGCTGTCCCCGGTGCGTTTGGATCATTGAATTTAGCAAGTCAGAAGTGTGCTTATAAAAACAGAGCTGCAGGAAGTTTCCAAAAAAGACAATGTCAAAGAATCACTTTAAGCCCTCACAAAGTAATTCTGCCTGCAGATTGATGCCAGAGGTTTAGCTTCTAAAATTTATAGGGCTTTTGCACTTGTGCAAAAGCCCTCAGCTTATTCAGTTTTCTCTTTATCCCGCGCAGCCGTCCACGCTCCAGCTTCCCTTTTCCATGTCCACAGTGATTTGGGTGCCGTCGGCGTAGCTGATGCGCTGCCGGCTTCGGGAGGTGTTCAAAAACTCGTGGCGCAGCATCGGGGTGTACATAAGGCGCGCGGAAACCGCACAGGCCCTTTGCACGTGCCCGATGGTGGCCTCGTCCGCATCGATCGGGCAGTAGACGGGATCGCCATTCAGGATCGCGTAGAGGTAAGTCTGATACCCCTCCGGCAGGCCGCCTTCGCCCCTTTGGCCGGACAGGCCGTTCCAGGGGATCACGACGCAGTCGTGGTACACCAGATTGAACAGGGGGATCGGGAGGACGCCCGCGCGGTTTTCAAGATCGTCCCCGTTGAAGGGCGAGTGATGGCACAGCACCTGAGAGGGCAGGATGCAGTCCAGCGTTTCCTCCGAGGAAGGGATGATGCCCCGGCTGCTTAGCAGGTCCAGGCACTGCCTGCGATAGAAAACGCTTTGCTCCCGGCTCATGCGGTGATGGGGGTTGAAGCACTCGTCCAGCTCCGCCAGAGAGAACACGTCCAGATACGAGCTGTCGGGCTTTATGCCCATTTGCTCCAGCTGGGTATAGTTTCTGCGCACGTACTCCACGGCCTTCATCGCGCACAGGTAGGCGTAGTGCCCGCCGTACCAGATGTGGTTGTGGGAGCAGCTGCCGTCCAGATTCTGGCGCGCCTCGTCCATGTCAAAGCCCGGCGCGTCGTAGTAGTAATCCCGGTACTGGTCGTGGATGCCAAACAGGTACCCGCATTCGCGCACCGCGTCCTGCAGGCGGCGCATGCCCTCCGCGCCGCCGGCTATGGGACTTGGCGGCAGGGGCGAGGGATGCAGATTGTCGTAGCCTCGCACGCCCCAGCCGTCAAAGTGGGTGTAGGCCCTGTTTAATCCCCTGCGCTTAAGCGCACGGATCTGCCGCGCGCGCTCGTCAAAGGACACAAAGTGGTCGTTGTACGCAGGATCGTCTGGCCTATAGTATTTGGAATCCGGCGACACGTGCACCGTTATGCCTGTGTGGATGATGGGGCAGCCCGCAAGCTTTTCCACCAGCGGATCAAAGACCGCCTTGGCCTTTAAGGTGACAAGCTGCCCGCGCTCCCTGACATAGGCGCGGTACGCCTGGGCGACGTCGTTATAGTCTCCCTTGAAAAAGCGGTACAGCATGCGCCTTTGAGCGCCTATGACGCCAAGGGACGGACGCCACAGGGGCAAGACCTCGCCCCTTGCAAAATCGTAGGAGGCGTCGAAGGGGGTATCGAACACCGCCAGATACGCGCCTTCCGCGCGCGTCTGCCCGAACATGGGCATGTAGGCCGTGCGCTCGAACACTTTACCGCGCTCTACCGCAAGATCGCTGCCCGGCAGCACCAGCTCGCCCTGCATGCGCGGTAGCACCGTGCACGCGCCCTCTCCCTGCCAGGCGGAGGGATAGGCCACAAATTCGATCTCGCCGGGCTTGTCGCCCTGAACCAAAAGCTCAAAGCGCAGATCTCCCGTGATCAGCTCTGCGCTTATGCGCGTATCGACGCAGAGATCAGAGCCCTCAAAGCCCTCGTAGTGGGCGTATACGTCAAAGCTTGTCGCCGCCTCCTTGGCGCTGCACGCGCCGGGGGCCGGGAACGAAACGCGCCTGCCGCCCGCAAAGATCACATACGGCGCAAGCTGCATGCGCCAGGGGCCGCCCGCCCCCGCATAGCTTACAACACCGCTGGCATAATCCACGCACAGTTCAAACGCGCCGCAATGAAAAGCAAACTGCATCCTGTCCTCCTTTAAAGCCCGGGGCGCGCGCAAGGGTCTGCGCCCGGGGGCGTAATGATCTATGTTTATTATTCTATGCCGTCCTGCGCAATCCTGCAAGCGGACGCCAAATATTGCAAGAATTTAAGCCTTGGCTAAAGCGCGCCAGATTGACACGGCGGGCTTCATGTGCTATGATAAATACTGGAAACTGGCACTATTACACAAAGAGAGGTACCCGGATGAAACTTGTACTTTTAAGACACGGCGAGAGCGAATGGAACAAGCTGAACCTCTTCACTGGCTGGACGGACGTCGAGCTCAGCGACAAGGGCCGCGAGGAAGCAAAGCAGGCTGGCATCACCATGAAGGCGGAGGGCTACGACTTTGACGTATGCTACACCTCCTACTTGAAGCGCGCCATCCATACCCTGAACGCCGCGCTGGACGAAATGGACAGAGCCTGGCTGCCGGTCATCAAGAGCTGGAAGCTGAACGAGCGCCACTACGGCGCGCTGCAGGGCCTGAACAAGGCTGAGACCGCGGAGAAATACGGCGAGGAGCAGGTAAAGCTGTGGCGCCGTTCCTTCGACGTGAAGCCCCCGGCCCTGGAGCCCGACGATCCCCGCAGCGCCACCAAGCAGCCCATGTTCCGCGACGTGGATCCCGCCCTGCTGCCCGCAAACGAGAGCCTGGAAACCACGATCGAGCGCGTGGTCCCCTACTTTGAAGAGGTCATCAAGGCCGACATGAAGGCAGGCAAGCGCGTGCTGATCGCCGCCCACGGCAATTCCCTGCGCGCACTGGTGAAGTACTTCGACAATCTCTCCAACGACGAGATCATCGGCGTAAACATTCCCACGGGCGTTCCGCTGGTGTACGAATTTGACGACAACTTCAACGTGATCAGGCATTACTACCTGGGCGACCAGAGCGCCATCCAGGCCAAGATGCAGGCCGTCGCCAACCAGGGCAAGAAGCAGTAAGACTTTGGGGCTGTTGAACAGCCCCTCGCTCAAAATGAATCAAAGATTCATTTTGAGCGGTTGGTTATATTGACCGAATAGTCTGTTTTCTCAAAACGACAATCCACAGGCGGATGTGCAAGAGGAAAACAGTTTTTGCTGAAATCTCTGCGGAGATTTCCGGGCGCAAAAACTGCAAGGAAGCGATTTTTGCTCTCGCAGGGCAAGCTCTGCTTCGCAAAAATCG
>CADBNW010000006.1 GCA_902796025.1 uncultured Eubacteriales bacterium | reverse complement strand
TTCCGCTCTGCGGAACGTGTTGGCTCAAATTGAAAATTTGAGGCAACACGCCTTGCGCCCGGAAACTTCCGCAGAAGTTTCAGCAAAAACTGCTGTCCTATTGCACATGCTTTATAGCTCGGCGTTTTGCTTAACTATGCACATATGGGCAACATAACCAAGCGCTTTAAATGAATCTTTGATTCATTTAAAGCGAGGAGCTGTGCAACAGCATCCCGCGCCCAGGGGCGCACGGAACAAACGACATGATAGAAAGAATCAAAGAGCTGATCCCCCTTTTTAAGGAAACCTTTCCCCAGCTGTTGGAGAAGGGGCTTACCGTCACGCTGCCGCTGACGGCCATCGCGTTTTCGCTGGGACTGGTGATCGCGATCATCACGGCGCTGGTGCAGTACGCAAACATCAAGGGCTTAAGGCAGATCGCGCGCTTTTATATATGGGTGATCCGCGGAACGCCGCTGCTGGTGCAGCTGTACGTGCTGTTTTACGCCCTGCCGCAGATCGGCATCGTGCTGGATCCCTTCCCCACCGCGATCATCGCGCTCAGCCTGAACGAGGGCGCGTACTGCGCGGAGACCATGCGCGCGGCACTGGAGGCCGTGCCCTATGGGCAGATCGAGGCCGGCTACTGCGTGGGCCTGAGCTATCTGCAGATCATTTTCCGCATCGTACTGCCACAGGCGCTGAGAACCGCCTTCCCGCCTCTTTCCAATTCGCTGATCAGCATGGTAAAGGATACGTCGCTGGTCGCCTCCATCACGGTCGCCGAAATGCTGAACGCCGCAAAGCGCATCATGAGCCGCAAGCACGAGACGCTGGCGCTGTATATCGAGGTCGCGATCATCTACCTTCTGTTTTGCACGGTGCTCACCTTCCTGCAGCGCTGGGGAGAGCGCAAGCTGAACAGCAGGGGCTTTAACAAATAATATAGAAGCTGCAAATACAAGGTTTTTTCCTGTTTCCCGGAGGTTTTGATGCCACGCAAACCCGCAAAATGGCTGTACCGGCTGATCTACCGGTCGGTAAAGCTGTTGTCGCCCAAGTACGAGATCATCGGCACGGAAAACCTGCCCGAGGGAGGCTGCGCGATCATCGGCAATCACTGCCACATGTACGGCCCCATCGCGGCGGAATTGTACACGCCCGGCCCGCACGACACCTGGTGCGCTGCGGAGATGATGCACTTAAAGGAAGTGCCCGCCTACGCCTACCGGGATTTCTGGTCGCACAAGCCCCGCGCCGTAAAGCCGTTTTTCAAGCTTTTGAGCTACCTCATCGCGCCGCTTGCGGTCGTCGTCTTCAATAACGCACACACCATCGAGGTGTACCACGATCTGAGGGTGATGAGCACGTTCCGCACGTCTGTGGAAAAGCTGTCGCAGGGGCATCGCGTGGTCATTTTTCCCGAGCACGCCGCGCCGCACAACAACATCCTGTGCGATTTTCAGGAAAACTTTGTGGACATGGCGCTTTTGCATTACAAAAAGACCGGCGAGGCGCTGCGCTTTGTGCCCATGTACCTGTGCCCGGCGCTCAAAAAAATGCTTTTCGGCGCGCCTGTGGTCTTCGATCCCGGCGTAGCGCTTGCGAAGGAACGCGAGCGCGTGTGCAACGCCCTGATGGACGAGATCACCCGCCTTGCCCTGTCCCTGCCAAAGCACAGGGTGGTGCCCTATCCCAATATGCCAACCGGGGAATATCCGGAAAGTAAGCCTCTTACCGACTATACGGCCAAGCCTTAGGAGGTGCCCATGAAGCGCGTTTGTTCGCTGATCCTCGTTTTGCTGCTTTGCTTCGCCTGTGCAGAAAGCTCTTCGCCGGACGAAGGGATCGTGGAGCTTGCAGGGTTTTTGTGCTCCCTGCCGGATCTTACGAGCTTTGAGGAGGCGCCGGACGCGGCGCTGGCCAGGGAGGCCGTATTCCTCTACCCCGCCTACTTTCTGGGAAGCGAGATGGAGGGCGAGGCGATTTACGCCGCGCTGTTTGCAGGCGCGCAGCCGGAGGACGAAAAGATCGAATGGGGATATCCCGAGGGCGAAGCGCCTTTACTCATCCCCACACTTGTTGAGATCGAGGATGCGCTGACCCTGCCGGACGGGATCCAGCGCATAAGCGCCATCGCAAAGCAGGATTTTGGGTACGGCTACGAATTTGCGTTTTTGGTGGATCTCTATTTTGCGCCGGACGAAAGCGCGCCCCACGGCTATCGGGTGAGCAAGATCTTCTTTCCGGAATAGCGCATTTCTTATACGAATAAGCTTTGAAAGGACACGGGCGCGATGCCTGAAGCTAAGAACTATCAACGCACGAAGCTTGCCTGCTATCTGGGCTTTGTGACCCAGGCGATCAGCGCAAACTTTGCGCCGCTTCTGTTTTTGACCTTTCACAGGTCCTACGGCATTTCCTACGCCACATTGGCGCTGATCCCCCTGACGTTTTTTCTTACGCAGCTGCTGGTCGATTTTTTGTGTGCGCGCTTTGTGGACAAGGTCGGCTACCGAAAGTGCATATTGACCGCCCAGCTCACCTCGGGGCTGGGGCTTTTGATGCTGGCCTTTCTGCCCGATCTGTGCCCCGATCCCTTCGTTGGGATCCTGCTCAGCGTCGTGGTGTACGCCGTTGGCAGCGGGCTTATCGAGGTGCTGTGCAGCCCCATCATCGAGGCCTGCCCCTTTGAGAACAAGGCGGGCACGATGAGCCTGCTGCACTCCTTCTACTGCTGGGGCGCGGTGGGCACGATCCTGCTCTCCACGGCATTTTTCGCGCTGTTTGGCACCGCGAACTGGCGGGTGCTTGCCTGCCTGTGGGCCATCGTGCCGCTGTACAATCTGTTCAACTTCGCCACCTGCCCCATCGAGCCCATCGTGAAGGACGGCGAGGGAATGAGCATCGGGCAGCTGTTGAAGACGAAGGTCTTTTGGCTGTTTATCCTGCTGATGGTCTGCGCGGGCGCTTCCGAGCTTTCCATGGCGCAGTGGGCCTCGGCGTTTGCGGAGTCCTCGCTGCGGGTCTCCAAGGCCACGGGCGATCTGCTTGGCCCCTGCGGCTTTGCGGTGTTTATGGGCCTTAGCCGCGTCTGGTACGGCAAATACGGCGAAAAGGTGGAGCTGTCCGGCTTTATGATCGCCTCCGGCCTTTTGTGCCTGTGCAGCTATCTGCTGGCGGCGCTTGCCGCCTGGCCGGTGATGGGTCTGATCGGCTGCATGCTGTGCGGTTTTTCCGTGGGCATCATGTGGCCCGGCTCCATCAGCATTTCCTCCTCCCGCCTGCCAAAGGGTGGCACGGCCCTGTTTGCGCTGCTGGCGCTGGCGGGCGACCTGGGCGGAGCTGTCGGCCCCGCGCTGGTCGGCAACGCGTCCGAGCTTTTTGGGCAAAGCATCCAAAGAGGGCTTTTGGCGGGGCTCCTGTTCCCGCTCATGCTGGCGGTGTGCGTGTTTGCGCTTAGAAGAAAGAAATAAGCTGCACATAGCAGCAGACAGATTTGGCGGGAGCGCATTTGAGCGTCTCCCGCCAAATGGTTTTTTGTGTTTTTATAGCTCTATCGTATCCAGATCGTTTGGCACGAAGAGCTTTCCGCTGTAGTACGCGCTGCCCTCCCGGGTGTAGAGCTCCGCTCTGCGCTCGAGGTTTGCGTCCTCGGTGTGATAGAGCACGAGGTTTTTCACGTTCAGCTGCTGCGCAAGGGTGCAGGCGTCCTTCACGGTGGAGTGATGCTTTTCGTAGGGGTGGAAGACGTCCGCCTGACCGCTTAAGCAAAACGCCTCGTGCATCAGCCATTTGCTGTTTTCGGCATAGGCGCGCTCGCGCTCGCTGAAGGGCTCGTCGCCGCAGCAGCAGAGCTTTTCGCCGCCGCCCAGCTCCATGCAAAAGCCAAACTGTTTGGCCTTGGTGGAGCCGATGTCAAAAAAGCTGACGTCGTGCCCAATCAGACTGAGCGTATCCCCATCCTCCACGGTGACAAGATGCAGGCGCTCGTCGATAAAGCGCGTCTCCTTCGGGCGCAAAAGCATCTGGGCCAGCTGGCGAAGCAGGGCGATCCCCTCGGCGTGGGAGTAGATGAAGGCCTCCCCCTCGTAGCTGCCCTCGCTCATGTGCTGCAAAACCATCCGCAGCATCCATACGATGCCCATGATGTGGTCAAGGTGCTTGTGGGTGACGAAGATGTGGCGCATGTCCCGCCAGGAGCGCCCAGCGCGGCTCAGCTGCGACAGGATCTGGTTGCCGCCGCCCCCGTCCACGAGCAGGAAGCGTCCCTCCTCCTCCAGATAAAAGCAGGTATTGTAGCATTTTGTCACCAGGGCGTTCCCGGTGCCAAGAAGGGTAAGCTTCATCTCGATGGTTCCTCCCGTTTGCCTGAAATATAATATGATCGCGCGGCGCAAAAGCACTTGCATTTGATCAGAGCAGCCAAAAACCGCCGCGCCCATTCTCCTAACTAACTTTAGCTAACAGCTAACAGCTAATAGCTAACAGCTCCTACTTAAATCTCTTCGTTCCCTTTCTCCTGCCCCGCTTGCTCTTTTCGTTGGTAGCCATGGGGCGTTCGCCCTTGAGCTGCAATAGCTCGTCGCGGAGTTTTGCGGCCTTTTCAAAGTCCAGCTCCGCGGCGGCGGCAAGCATCCGCTCCTCCAGCTCGTCGATGGCGAGCTGCTTCTCTTCCTCGCTCATGCCGCTGTTTGCGGAAGCGTCTGCCTCGCGGGAGACGCTCATCAGCTCCTTGATGGCGGCGCGCACGCTTTCGGGCTTGATGCCGTGGGCCTCGTTGTAGGCCTGCTGGATCGTGCGCCTGCGGTTGGTTTCGTCGATAGCCTCCTGCATGGAGGGGGTGATCTCGTCCGCGTACATGATCACGCGCCCATCCACGTTTCTGGCCGCGCGGCCGATGGTCTGCACAAGGGAGGTCACGGATCTTAAAAAGCCCTCCTTGTCCGCGTCCAGGATCGCAACGAGCCGGACCTCCGGCAGGTCCAGACCCTCGCGCAGAAGGTTGATGCCAACCAGCACGTCAAACTGGCCAAGGCGCAGGTTCCTCAGCAGCTCGATGCGGTCCAGCGTGTCCACGTCGGAGTGCATGTACTCCACCCGCACGCCCATTTCGCGCAGGTACTCGGTGAGCCCCTCGGCGGTGCGCTTTGTGAGGGTGGTGACAAGCGCCCTTCCCCCGGCCTCCGCCGTAAGGCGCAATTCGCCAAGCAGATCGTCCACCTGATTGGTGGCGGGGCGCACCACGACCTCCGGGTCCAAAAGGCCCGTTGGGCGGATCAGCTGCTCTACCGTCTGCTGGCTTAGCCCCGTTTCGTAGGGGCCCGGCGTAGCGGAGACGAAGATCGTCTGGCCGATCCGCTGTTCAAACTCAAAAAACTTAAGGGGCCTGTTGTCAAAGGCGCTTCTCAGGCGAAAGCCAAATTCCACCAGGGTCGATTTTCTTGCGTAGTCGCCATTGTACATGGCGCGGATCTGCGGCACGGTCACGTGGCTTTCGTCGATGAACACGAGAAAGTCCTTCGGGAAATAATCCAGCAGGGTAAAGGGCGGCTCCCCTTCCTTTCTGCCGTCGAAGTAGCGGGAATAGTTTTCGATGCCGCTTACAAAGCCGATTTCCCGCAGCATTTCAAGATCGTAGCCCGTGCGCTGCTCCAGGCGCTGCGCCTCGATCAGGCGGCCGTTTTCGCGCAGCTGCTCCACCTCGATCACCCGGTCCCGCTCGATCTGGGCGATGCCGTTTTCGAGCTTTTCTCGGGAGGTGACGTAGTTGGAGGCGGGATAGAGGATCACGTGGCTCAAAAGCTTTGTGGCCTTGCCCGTGACGGTGTCGGTCTGGGCGATGCGCTCGATCTCGTCGCCGAAGAACTCGATGCGCAGCGCGCTTTCCTGCTGGGAGGCGGGCACCACCTCGATCAGCTCTCCCCGCACCCGGAAGGAACCGCGCTTGGGCTCAAAGTCGTTTCGGGTATACTGGATGTCGACGAGGCGGCGGATCAGCTCGTCCCGGTCGATCTGCTGGCCCTCCCGCAGGCTCACGCTCTGGCCGCGGTATTCCTCCGGGTCGCCCATGCCGTAGATGCAGCTGACGCTTGCTACGATGATCACGTCCCGCCGCTCGCTCAGCCAGCTGGTAGCGGAATGGCGCATGCGGTCGATCTCGTCGTTGATGGAGGAATCCTTTTCGATATAGGTGTCGGTGGAGGGGATGTAGGCCTCCGGCTGGTAGTAATCGTAGTAGGAGACGAAGTAGCCAACGGCGCTGGTTGGGAAAAACTCCTTGAATTCCGCCGCCAGCTGGGCAGCCAGCGTCTTATTGTGGGCAATCACCAATGTGGGCCTTTGCAGGCGCTGGATGACGTTTGCCATGGTGAAGGTCTTGCCGGAGCCGGTCACGCCCAAAAGCACCTGGCTCTTCATGCCGCTTTCCACGCCCCGCACCAGCGCGTCGATGGCCTCCGGCTGGTCGCCCCTTGGGGTGTAGCTGCTTTTCAGTTCAAACATTTTATTCCTTGTCTCCCGCCTGCCTGCTTTTTGCCATCCAGTACGCGTCCATCAGCGCCTGCGCCAGGGCGTCCTTGTCCTGCTGGCTGAGCGCGCCGCCGGCATAGAGGGCCTTTGCGGCCTCAAGCACCCGCCGCGCCTCCTCCTCGCCCGGGGCAGCGTCGCCGCCTTCGTCGTCCTCGGTCAAAAACCAGTTTTTGTCTACGCCAAAGAGCGCGGCGAGCTGATCGTACACCTGGCGCTTTCTGGGATAAAAGGCCCCGGATTCGTAGCCCTCCACAGTGCGCTTGCTAAGGCCGAGGCGCCTTGCCAGCTCCTCCTGGGTCATGTGCCGCCTGCCCCGCACGAGCCGCAGCTTCTCGCCAAACTTCATATCCTTCCCCGCCTGTGTCGTAATTTGGTTGCGAGTTCATTATAGCAAAGGGCGCAGGCCCTGTCAATACCCCTTGGGGATTTTTGCCCCGCAAAAAGCCGCGCGGCCCGGCAGGCTCCCTTGCAGGGAGGACCCGCGCGCCGCGCGGCGAGAAAAGATATTTCGCAATTCAGTTTCTTTTTTCAGCAAGCGAAGGCTTTGCAAAAGAGGCGGACGACAAGGCAAGGCGCGCCGCCAAATAGAGCCGGGTCTTTTAGCTCATCAGCATGCGGTCGTTGTCGAGGGCGCGCCCGGAGAGGGTCTTGAACTGCTCAAGCAAGAGCGGCACGGTAAGCTTTTCCCGCTCCTTCCCGCTTACGTCCATCACCACGCGGCCCGAATCCATGACCAGCGTGCGGTTGCCAAGCTCCAGGGCGCTTTGCATGTTGTGGGTGATCATAAGGCAGCTTAGCTTTTCTTCCTTAACGATCTTCTGGGTAAGCGCCAGCACCTTTTCCGCCATCGCGGGATCGAGCGCCGCGGTGTGCTCGTCCAGGAGCAGGAGCCTCGGCGGCACGATGGTGCACATCAAAAGCGTTACCGCCTGCCGCTGGCCGCCGGAGAGCAGGCCCACCCGGGTGTTCATGCGGTTTTCAAGCCCCATGCCAAACTGCGCAAGCCTGTCGCGGAAAAGCGCCTTTTCCTTGCGGGAGGGGGCAAAATGCAGGGGGCCCGTGGTGGTTCGGGAGTGCGCGAGGGAAAGGTTTTCCGCGATGGTCATGTTTGGCGCGGTGCCCAGCATCGGGTCCTGAAACACGCGGCCGATGCGCTTGGCCCTGCGGTGCTCGGGGACGAAGGTGATGTCCCTTCCGTCCAGCGAAACGCTGCCCTCGTCCAGCAAAAACGCGCCGCAGATGGCGTTGAACAGCGTGGACTTGCCAGCGCCGTTGGAGCCGATGATGGTGGCAAATTCCCCGTCGTTCAAGCACAGGTTCAGCTGCCGTAGCGCCGTATGCTCCACGGCGCTGCCCTTTCCAAATACCTTGGTGGCGTTTTTGATCTCAAGCATTTTTCCGTCCTCCCTTGGCGCGCAGGCGTATGCCCTCCACGGCGGCGCGCAGCGCGGGCAGCGAAAGGGCGATGGCGACGATCACCGCGGACACCAGGCGCAGCATGAACTGCTCCAGCGGGCTGTACTTCATGGCGTAGGCAAGGATCAGTCTGTACAGCACCGAGCCCACAAGCGACGACACAAAGCCCAGCGTTACGCCGCGCTTTCCAAATAGCGCCTCGCCGATGATGACGCTTGCCAGCCCCACCACCAGCATGCCGCTGCCGTCGTTGATGTCGCTGTGCCCCTGATACTGGCAAAGCACCGCGCCGGAGAGCGCGATAAAGGTGTTGGACACGGCAAAGGCGATCAGCTTGCAGCGGTCGGTGTTGATGGAGGAGGCGCGGACCATCGCCTCGTTATCCCCCACGGCGCGGATGCACATGCCGATGTGGGTGTGGAAAAACCAGACGAGGGCTGCGCCGCTCAGCAGGGCAGCAGCGATCGGCACCCAGAGCTTTGCCTGATTTTTGCTCAGGAAGGGGATGATCTTGAAGATGGTGTCTACCCTAAGCAGCGACACGTTTATGGCCTTGTGCTGTACCAGGAGGTTGATCGAGTACAGCCCGGTCATGGTGACGATGCCGCTGATCAGGGGATGGATGCGCATCTTCGTCTGCATAAACGCGGTGACGCAGCCCGCCGCGGCCCCCGCGGCCATCGCCGCGAGCAGCGCCAGGATCGGATGCCCCGCGTTTGTGCACATGGCCGAGACCGCAAGGCCGAACACAAAGCTGCCCTCCGTGGTCAGATCCGGCACCTGCAGGATGCGAAAGCTGATATAAATGCCAAACGCCATGATGGCGTAAATCATACCCAGCTGCACTGAGCTCAAAAACAATGACACTGATCGATCACCCGCCCATTAGAATCAACGTCCTCCCGCAGGGACCTTGCCCTGCGGGAGGTGAAAGCGATATTTTACCTTGCAAGCAGCTGCACTTCGCCAAGCGTGTAGAGGCTGTCCGGAATGGAAATGCCAAGCGCTTCAAGGGTGTCGGTATTAATCGACACGATGTCCGCCGGAACGACGATGGCGGGGATCTCCTCGATGGGGGTGCCCTCCAATACCTTTACGGCCATTTCAGCGGTGATCTCGCCGATCGCCACGTCGCTCATGGCCAGGGTCGCAAGGCAGCCGGAGAGCACGGTGGTGGCGGAGCAGGCGTAGGTGGGCACGCCCGCCTCGTTTGCAAGCTCGACAAGCGCTTCCACGGCGGCCTGCACGGTGGCGTCGTTGGCTACGAAGATCGCCTCCGCGCCCTTTTCCAGCACGACGCTGGTAGCGGTGGCAACCTCGCTCGAGTTGGTCACGGTGGCTTCCACGTAGCTGTAGCCGTTTTCCTCCAGGAAGGTCTTGGCGTTTTGCATGGCGTTCAGGGCGTTTACTTCACTGGTGGAGTACACAAGGCCGAAGGTCTTTACGTCAGGGGTAAGCATAAGGCCCATCTTCAGGATGTCGCCCGCCGGGATCGCGTTGGAGGTGCCGGTGGCGTTCATGTCCGGGGTATCCAGAGCGCTCATCACCTGCGCGGCGACCGGCGCGGCCACGGAGCAGAACACGCAGGGCGTTTCGCTCTCAAGGTTTACAAAGGCCTGGGTGGTGGGCGTGGCGATGGTCATTACCAGGTCGTAGGTGCCGTCGTCCATGTCGTTGCAGATCTGGTTCAGCGTGCCGCTGTCGCCGTAGGCGCAGCGATACACGAGGGTCAGATTTTCACCTTCCACATAACCCGCCTTCTCAAGGCCTGCGATGATGCCGCTTTTCATGTCCATAAAGGCGCCGTTTTCGATCATCAGCACAAGGCCGATCTTGACGTTTTTTCCTTCGGCGCTGCCAAAGGCAAAGGCGCTGAGCACAAGACACAAGGCAAGGGCGATAGAGATAAGCTTTTTCATGGTTTTATTCCTCCCGTTTATTTTCAAGGACGCATTTGGCTGCTCCCTGAATACAATGTTACGCAGTAACGCGCTTGAGCTCTTCAAAGGCCCCTTCCAGCATTTCAAGGGTGATGGGATAGGGGTTGTGCTCGATGTCCTTCATTTTGAGCACCTGGCATAGCACGCGCTTTAGCGCCTCCTCGGGAACCCCGATATCCGAAAGCCTTGTGGGAAGCCCCACGGAGCGGTTAAAGCGCAGCATGGTTTGAAACATGTCCTTTTGCCCGTCCACCAGCAAAAGCGCCAGTACGCCAAAGCCCACGACCTCGCCGTGCAGGTGGTTTTTCTCGATCGCAAGCTCCGCAAAAGAAGTCAGCGCGTAAAAGATCGCGTGGGCCAGGCCCGTGTTGTAATCGATTTTTTTGTCCGCCGTAAGCAGGATGGAGGCGATGGCGGTGTTTACGATCACGGTCAGGATCGTCTGGGTGAGGTCGTCGGTCAGGCGTCCGCTCTCCTGATCGCGAAGGGCCGCCGCCGCGTGCATGAGCAGCGGCTCCAGGCACATGCGGCTTGCCCCGACGCCCAGGGCGTGATAGTGGCTGAGCGCGTCGCCCCTTGCGGACATTTCGGCCTCGAAGTACTTGGCGTAGGTGTCGCCAAGCCCCGCCCAGAGGTACTTCTTTGGCGCTTCGGCGATCACCGGGGTGCAGATGAACGTGTGCACCGGCGGATTTTTCAAAAAGCAGGGGCCCGCAAAGGAGCCGTCCGGATGGTACAGGATGGAAACCGCCGTGCACGCGGCGCAGGTGGAGGCGATGGTGGGAAAGGCAAACACCGGCTTATCGATCTCAAGCCCCAGCGCCTTTACCGTATCAAGCGCCTTGCCGCCGCCAGCGGCAAACAGCATATCCGCTTTTTGCACCGATCTTTCGGCTTTCAGGGCCTCGATGTTTTCGCGGCTTGCCTCCCCGCCGTAGAGCAGCTCGGCAGTAAGGGCTATTTTGCCCTCCACGGCGCGCCTGATTTTTGCCGAAATCGCTCTAAGCGCCTTTTGCCCGCCGATCAGGACTGCGCTCTTTCCGTAGGGCGCGCAGATCTCGCTGATCTTATCCAAAGCCTCTTTGCCCACCGTCCACGCGGGCAGCGTGATCGAATAGTTTTCCATGCCCCGTCCTTTCGCCTTGAAGGGAAAGCCCTTCAGCTCCCAATAAAACAAACAGCCCCGTCCAAAAAGGACAGGGCATTATTCCTGCGGTACCACCTTTATTGATCCGCCTTGCGGCAGACCCTCTCGTCGGGATGCAAGCACATCCTCTGCTCTTAACGCGAGCGCACGGTCCGGATACTGGGCGCTGGGCCGTTCCCCTTTCCCTCCGTGATCCATTTGCCTGCCCGCTTGCGACCGGGCTCACACCTGCCCCGGCTCTCTGAACGCGCGCTGAAGGTTTGATCTTCACGTCATAGGTTTG
>CADBNW010000005.1 GCA_902796025.1 uncultured Eubacteriales bacterium | reverse complement strand
GTCGTAGATGCGCTGGCTCTCAAAGAACACCACGGGATCGGTGCCGTCCAGCGCGGTCTGCATCAGGCCCTTGGCCTCCCAGGGAGTAGCGGGGAAGCAGACCTTCAGGCCCGGGATGTGGGCGCAAAGGCTGGTCCAATCCTGAGAGTGCTGCGCGCCGTACTTGCTGCCCACGGATACACGCAGGACCACGGGCATCTTCAGGATGCCGGCGCTCATGGCCTGCCACTTGCTCATCTGGTTAAAGATCTCGTCGCCGGCTCTGCCGATGAAGTCCGCGTACATCAGCTCTACCACCGCTCTGCCGCCGCACATGGCGTAGCCCACCGCGCTGCCCACGATGCAGGCCTCGGAGATGGGGGCGTTGAACAGACGGCTGTGGGGAAGGACATCCGGCAGTCCGCGGTATACGGCGAACGCGCCGCCCCAGTCGCGCACGTCCTCGCCGTAGGCGACCAGCGTGCTGTCCTCGTAGAACTTGTCGATCAGCGGCTCAAAGATGGCGTCGCGGATGTTGAATACCTTCATCTTGGATACGGGCTTGCCGGTCTCGTCAAAGGCGAAGCGGCTCTTGCCCGCGATCTGCTGCACCCTGGGGCACTCCTCCTTGGGAGCCAGCACGCGGCTTTCCTCGGCGCTGCCGAAGGCCTCTACCTTCTCGTTTGAGAACATCAGGCGCTCGACGATCATGGGATCGGCCTTCATGTCGGCGTAGGGGCTGAACTCCTTGTCGGCGGCGTGGCGGCAGATGTTGGTCATGCGCTCGCGGGTCTCGGCCAGGATATCCTCGAACTTGCTGTCCGGGGCTACGCCGGCTTCCACCAGACCGGCCCTGTAGGTGATGATGGGATCCACGGCCATCCAGTCGTTGATCTCGTCCTTCTCGCGGTAGGCGTTCTGGTCGGATACGCTGTGGCCGCAGAAGCGGTAGGTCAGGGTGTCGAGCAGCACGGGGCCGTCGCCGGCTTTGAGGATCTCAAGCTTTCTCTTCATCGCGTCGATGACCGCCAGGGGGTTGAAGCCGTCCACGCGCTCGGCGTGCATCTGGTTGGGGGTAAAGCCCGCGCCCAGGCGCGCCAGCATGTCGTAGGCCATGGTCTCGCCCTTGGTCTGGCCGCCCATGCCGTAGCCGTTGTTGAAGATGTTGAACAGGATGGGAAGGCCGGTCGCGGGTCTGCCGTCGTCGGTCCACAGGGTATGGAACTGATCCATGCAGGCAAAGTTCAGCGCCTCGAGCACCGGGCCGCAGCCAAGGGAGCCGTCGCCGATGTTGCAAACCACGAAGCCGGGCTTGTCGTTGCACTTTTTGTAGAGTGCGGCGCCGGTCGCGATGGGGGCGGAGCCGCCCACGATGGCGTTATTGGGATATACGCCAAAGGGCAGGAAGAAGGCATGCATGCTGCCGCCAAGGCCCATGTGGAAGCCGGTCTTGCGGGCGAAGATCTCGCTCAGTGTCCCGTACAGGATAAAGCGGATGGCAAGCTCCTTCACGCTGTCGGTGGGGCCCATCTTTTCTACCGCGCGCAGGGTCTGGCCGCCAAGGAAGCCCTCCATGATCTTCATCAGCTCGTCGTCATTGAGCTTCTGGATGGAGGACAGCGCCTTTGCCAGGATCTCGCTGTGGCTTCTGTGAGAGCCGAACTGATAGTCGGCGGGGGTCATCAGGTACGCCTGGCCGACGCACGCCGCTTCCTGACCGACGGACAGGTGGGCGGGGCCGGGATAGGTGGTCTCAACGCCGTTGTAGAGCTTCTGGGTCTTGATGGAGGTCAGCATGCTCTCAAACTCGCGCAGGATGGTGATGTCGCGGTAGATGCGGATCAGATCCTCGTCCTTGAAGTTCTTGCGCTCCTCGGCGACGGTCTTGTCGTAAGCGTTTACGGCGATGTCCTCAAAATGGATCGTGCTCTTTGCACGGATCTCAGTCGGCCCGTAGTATAATGACTTAGGCATGGTCTTTTCCCTCTCTCTTTATATTGATGGTGTAATTGTACGCGTGCGCTTTTACGAGTTAGGAGTGTGGAGTTAGGAGTTAGGAGTTAAAGTAAGTTTGTGCAGGAGCGGCTATTGTCTTTCTTTCATTGTCTTTGTTGCGGAAGAAAGCATTTTCAGGATTTCATTAGCCTATGCGCTGATGCTTGTATATTCCGAATCGGAGAGATACTCAGTGTCGTGCAACAGCTCCAGCCAGTACAGCGTTTCAGCGGTTTCTTTCAGAGCAATATAAAGCTTTGCCAGAAAGTCGTTCTCGCTGATTGCGAAGTTGGCTTCGGAAAGGTTCGCGCCGATGGATGTTCCGCAGCGCAACAGCTGCTTTGACATCACATATTCATGCTTCTCGTCGCGCAGCAATGCGTAGTACTTTACGATTCTAACGGCGAAGCGCTTGCTTTTGTCGAAAACCACGCTGCTCATGGCCGCTTCCGTTCTCCTTCATTCAAAGAAACGCGCAAGCGTTTCTTCCTTCACTCCTCACTCCTAACTCCTAATTCCTAACTTATAATTTGAAAATCGCTTCCCTGATGACCTCGCACACCGTGGGATGCGGGAACACGAACTTCTTAAGCCTCTCAGGCGGCAGCTCGGTGTCCACCATCATGGCGGCGGAGAGGATCATTTCGCTTGCGTAGGAGCCTACAAGGTGCACGCCCACAACGCGGTTTTTGTCAGTGTCCAGCACGATCTTGCAAAAGCCCTTGCCGCCGTCCACCTCGGCCACGTAGCGGCCTGCGTACATCATGGGCACGTTTACTTCCTTCACCTTCATGCCGGCCTTTTCGGCGGCCTCTTTGGTATAGCCCACGCTTGCCACCTCGGGATCGGTGTAGATCACGGAGGGGATGGAGTTGTAGTTGATCCTGTCCTTTTTGCCCAGGATGTTGTTTACGGCGACCTCGGCCTCGCGGTATGCGGTGTGCGCAAGCATCAGCTTTCCGTTGCAGTCGCCGACCGCCCAGACGTTGGGAACGGTGGTGGCCAGGGTGTCGTCGGTCACGATCGCGCCGCGGTTCATTTCCACGCCGATGCTCTCAAGCCCGGCATTCTTCGTGGCGGCTCTCCTGCCCACGGACAAAAGCACCTTGTCGCAGGGGCACTCGTGCTGGCCGTCCTTGTCCTCGTACACCACCGCGCCGGGCTTTACGGAAAGCACCTTCGCGGAGAGCTTGAACACCATGCCGCGCTTTTCGTACTCGCTCTGCAGCACCTTGCAGATGTCGTTGTCGGTGGGACCGGCGATTTTGGGCATCATCTCGATGACGGTCACCTTCACGCCGACAGAGGCAAAGTAGCACGCCATTTCGAGTCCGATCACGCCGCCGCCGATGACCGCCAGGGTCTTGGGCAATTGGGTCTCGTCCAGGATCTCGCGGTTGGTCATTACAAAACCGCTTTCAACGCCTTCCTTCACGCCCGGGATCGGCGGCACGACGGCCTCGGAGCCCAGCGCCAGGATCAGCCGGTCGGCAAAGTAATCCTTGCCCTCGGCGCTCACCTTGAACTTGCCGTCCTGCCTGCCGTTTACTGCGGCGGGCGCGGACACCACGTTTACCTTGTTGGCGCTCATGGTCATGCCCACGCCGCCTACCAGGGTCTTTACCACCTTGGCCTTGCGCTTGATCACCTGCGCGTGGTCGAAGGTCACGTTTTCGCTCTTTACGCCAAAATTCTCGCTCTCGGTCGCGTGCCGGTAGAGCTTGGCGGAGTTGAGCAGGGTCTTGGTGGGGATGCAGCCCTCGTTCAGGCACACGCCGCCCAGCGCCCGTTTCTCAAACAGGCAGACCTTCAGCCCGCCCTGCGCGGCGCGCTCCGCAGCCAGGTATCCGCCGGGGCCGCCGCCGATGACGATCAGATCAAAAGCTTCCATAGTCGTATCTCCTAAAGCTGGTTATTTCGCAAGCAGCAGGGTGAATTTTTCCAGGTTCTTGCTCAGCGCCTGCACAAATTTGCTGGCGGGGGAGCCGTCCACCGCGCGGTGATCGTAGGTGAGGGAAAGGCCCATCGCGGGATAGAGCCTGATCTGGCCGCCCTCATCGCGCACGCGCTGGGTGATGCCGCAAACGCCCAGGATCGCGGTCTGCGGGGGATTGATCACGGGGGTGAACATTTCAACGCCCGTG
>CADBNW010000004.1 GCA_902796025.1 uncultured Eubacteriales bacterium | reverse complement strand
GCCCCGTAAGTGCCGTTCGCTCCCGATTTTCACCCGCCGCTCTGGCAGGGCGGATCACCCGCGTCCACTTGCTGCCTTCCACTGACTAAGGAGGCCTGACATCCATGAAATCGACAAGGTGTCCTGTTTCGAAAATGTGGGTAAATGGGGAACGTGGCGCACACCACAGGATTGATTAGATTATAGCAAAAGGAATTGTTATCGTCAATATAATTTTTTTTACAAAAATGTGTCACGGAGGCAACAAATGACCAGACTCTGGCTGAAGGTAATCACCAACCACCGCATCAGCGAAAACTTTACCGCTCCCTGCGGCGCAAATGACACTCACGACGTTCTTGTGGACATGTGCAAGCAGGCGGATCTTCCCTGCCCGATCTGGCTGCAAAAGCACGAGGTGGAGTTTGCGCGCTTTCGCCGCACCGCCTTTTTGCCAGAGCACTTTATCGAAGAGGTCTCCTTTGACAAGCTGGAGATCGAGTACCTCGACGACAGCGAGCGCCATCACAAAAGCGACGATCCCAGAAACCAGTTCTGACCCGGCCCGGGCGGCCCTTGTGGCGCTGCAGTACAGATGCCCTTTCCGCTTGCGTTTGCGCTCTTTCCAGTTGACGCCGCCCGCCTTACGTGCTATACTTTTTTATAGAATGGGTGATTATTCGCCGGAATCCTCGGGAGGAAGTGTGGAGCAATTAAAGCGCATAGTGGTAAAGGTGGGCACCTCCACCCTCACCCACGCAAGCGGCAGCGTGGATCTGCGCAGCATCGAGCGTTTGGCGCGCGTGCTTGCCGATCTTCGCGGCGACGGTTATGAAATCATTTTGGTGACCTCCGGCGCGATCGCCGTGGGCACGGCAAAGCTGGGCCTCAAGGAGCGCCCCGGCGAATTGCGCATGAAGCAGGCCGCGGCAGCGGTCGGACAGTGCCGCATGATGTACATCTACGACAAGCTCTTCAGCGAATACAACTGCACCGTGGCGCAGATCCTTTTGACCAGCGAGGACGTGGACGATCCCGTGCGCGCGGCGCACCTTCGCGCGACATTCGGCGCGCTACTAGAGATGGGCGTCATTCCCGTGGTAAACGAAAACGACTCCGTGTCCTCCGACGAGATCGAAACCGGCGCGCACAGGGTGCTGGGCGACAACGACACGCTGTCCGCCATCGTCGCGGGCCTTTGCAAGGCGCAGATGCTCGTGTTGCTTAGCGACATCGAGGGCCTGTACGACGCAGACCCCAGAACGAATCCAGGCGCCCGCCTGATCAGCCGCGTGGACGACCTTACGCCGGAGATCATCAGCATGGCCGGCGGCGCGGGGACGTGGCGCGGCACCGGCGGCATGGCCACCAAGCTTTCCGCCGCGCGCATCGCAACGGACGCGGGCGTCAGCATGGTGATCACCAACGGAGAGTATCCCGAACGCCTCTACGACATCATCGAGGGCAAGCCCGTAGGCACGCTGTTTACAGGAAGGAGAAGCAGCCATGACTGAGCTTGAACGGCAGGGCGCAAACGCAAAGCAGGCCGCCCGAAGGCTCGCTGTAAGCGATACCAAAACCAAGAACGCGGCGCTTTTGGCCGTGGCCCAGGCGCTTGAGGAGCAGGCGGAAACCTGGCTGAGCGCAAACGCAAAGGACATCGCCGCCGCTGAGGAAGCGGGCATGAAGCCCTCGCTGCTTGACCGGCTGAAGCTCACACCCGAGCGCATCAGGGGCGTTGCCGATGGAGTAAGAGAAGCCGCCGCGCTTCGGGATCCCATCGGCGAGATCCTTGGCGAAACGCTGCGTCCCAACGGCCTTCGCATCGTGCGAAAGCGCGTGCCCCTGGGCGTGATCGGCATCATCTACGAGGCGCGGCCAAACGTCACCGTGGACGCCGCGGCCCTGTGCCTGAAAAGCGGCAACGCCTGCATCCTAAGGGGCGGCAAGGAGGCCATTTTCTCCAATCGCGCCGCGGTGGAGATCATGCAAAGGGCGATCCTCTCCGCCGGGCTGCCCGCAGACGCCGTGCAGCTTGTTCAGGACACCAGCCGCGAAAGCGCAAGAGAAATGATGCAGCTAAGTCAGTACATCGACGTGCTGATCCCCCGGGGCGGCGCGGGGCTGATCCACGCGGTGACAAAGGAATCCCGCGTGCCCGTCATTCGCACGGGCGAGGGCGTGTGTCACATCTACGTGGACGAAGACGCAGACCCCGATATGGCGGCTACAATCCTGTATAATGCAAAGTGCTCCCGCCCCTCGGTGTGCAACGCGGCGGAATGCGTGCTGGTGCACGAAAAGGCCGCCAAAGCCTTCTGGGAAAAGGCGCTGCCGCTGCTGGATACTAAAAACGTTCAGCTGCGCGCGGACGAGGAAGCCCTGCGCATCCTTGGAGACAGAGCGCGCCTTGCCCAAAGCGAGGACTGGGACACAGAATTTGGCGATTACACCCTCGCGGTAAAAACCGTGCGCGATCTGGACGAAGCGCTTGCCTTTATCGCCCAGCACGGCACCATGCACTCTGAATGCATCGTCACCGAAAACGCGGACGCGGCGCAGCGCTTTTTGAACGAGGTGGACGCGGCAGCCGTCTACTGGAACGCCTCCACCCGCTTTACGGACGGCGGCGAGTTCGGCCTGGGCGCGGAGATCGGCATTTCCACCCAGAAGCTGCACGCAAGGGGCCCCATGGGTCTTGAGGAAATGACCAGCTACAAGTACACCATCTACGGAAAGGGACAGGTGCGATAAGATGGACAAGCTCTTTGGCTTTATCGGAACCGGCAACATGGGCGGCGCTTTGGCGCAGGCCGCGGCAAAAAGCCTCCAGGCGGATAAGCTCTTGCTTGCCGACCACGACGGCGAAAAGGCGCGCGCGCTGGCAAAACGCTTAAACGCGGTCTATGCCGACAACGCGCAGATCGCAAATCAGGCCGACTACATCTTTATCGGCGTAAAGCCGCAAATGCTAAGCGAATTGGCAGGCGAGCTTAGCCCGCTGCTGCTGGCGCGCAAAACGCCCTACGTGCTTGTCAGCATGGCGGCGGGCGTAAAGATCGAAAAGCTGCGCGCGCTGTTTGGGCCCGCCCCCATCATTCGCATCATGCCGAACATCCCCTGCCGCGCAAACGAGGGCGCGGTGCTGTACGCCGCCTGCGACGTAAGCGACGAAGCCCTGAGTGCGTTTTTAAGCGCGATGAGCGCGGCCGGAAGGCTTCTGCCCATGGACGAAAAGCTGTTTGACGCGGGCACGGCGGTATCCGGCTGCGGCCCCGCCTACGCCTTTATGTTTATCGAGGCGCTGGCGGACGGCGGTGTAGCCTGCGGGCTCAGCCGCAAAAACGCGCTGACGCTCGCGGCGCAAACGCTGCTGGGCTCCGCAAAGCTCTTCCTTGAAGGCGATACCCACCCGGAGCAGCTCAAGGACGACGTCTGCTCCCCCGCCGGCTCCACCATCCAGGGCGTGCGCGCGCTGGAACAAAACAATTTCCGCAGCGCCCTGATCGAAGCCGTGATCGCCTCCTGCGAAAGCACGAAAAAGCTGGGATAGGCCTTCGCCCTGCCAAGAGACAAGAAAAGGCAGCACGGACAAACCGTACTGCCTTTTTATGCGGCTGACGAGACTTGAACTCGTACTCCTTGCGGAACACGCCCCTCAAACGTGCGCGTATGCCGATTCCGCCACAGCCGCAGAACGTTAGATATTATAAGTGCAACAGGACAAAAAGTCAAGGGTGCAGCGGGCTTTTCTTTCTTTAAGTTTCTGTTGCGACAGGGCAGAGCCTTGCGGCCCTGCCCTGTCTTACTGCCTTACTGTTTATAGGGCAGTTCAAGCATGATGTAAAGATACGTGATCTCGTCGATCGGGTAATAGTCTCCAACGATGTTGGCCCTGAAGAAGCCCGCCGCGTCCCTGACGCTCGCCATGCGGCTGTCCTGGGCAAACTGCTGGATCTCGTACACCGCGCTGTAGGTCATATCGTCCAGCACGCCGTACTGGCCATAGATCTCAAAGCTGGCCTTGTCCATCCAACCCATCTCGATAAGCCGCTGCTGGAACTGGGTCACGAGCTCCTGATCGCTGCTCCAGTTGGGATCGTAGCGGATCTCCGCAGCGGGCGTGGGCTCGGGTGTGGGTTCGGGCGTCGGTTCGGGTGTCAGCTCCGGAGTGGGTTCGGGCGTCGGTTCGGGCGTCGGCTCCGGAGTGGGTTCAGGCGTGGGTTCCGGTGTCGGTTCCGGAGTGGGTTCAGGGGTCGGCTCCAAGGTCGTTTCAGGCGTCCATTCCGGCTGCTGCGTCCAGACGTCCTCCGGCTGTGCCGTGGGCTGCTCCTGGGGCGCAGTGTACAGCTCTGCGCTGCCGCGCGGGATGTAGCCCGTATAGGCCAGGCCGTTTTCTTCGTAGGTCACATACAGCCAGTTTTCGCTGTAGGCGTTCAGCTGCATCAAAAAGCCCTTGAAAAGCCACACCAGCGGGTCGCCCGCCTCCTCGTTGGGCTTGCTGAGCAGAAGCGCGCTGTCCGCTGTAAGCACCAGCGTTTCACCCTGCGCGCTGATAAACTGCTCCTGCGGCTGCTCCCAGGGCGTCACCTCCGCTTCGGGGGTCGGCGTCACAACGGGCTCCGGGGTAGGCGTGATCACGGGTTCCGGGGTGGGCGTGATCACAGGCTCTTGGGTAGGCGTTTCGGTGTAGGTCGGCTGCGGCGTTTCGGTGATCGCGGGAGTCTGCGTCTCGGTGCCGATAGTATAAATGGCGAACTCGCTTCTAAGCGCGTAGGCGGTCCTGTTGTTGCCGGGGTTCAATAGCTCGATCCACTCCCCGCCCTCGGCATGCAGGATGAATTCGTTTGCGCGGTTTACCGTCGTCCAGGGCTTGGAGAAATCGGGCGCATGGTATACACTGGTGCCGTCCTGCAGCGCGCGGGCATACAGGCCCTGGGCCGCGGGGGTAAACTGGATCACGTTTTCCGGCGTGGGCGTGGGATTGAGCTGCGCGTACTGGGGATTTACGTAATTGCCGTCCAGCAGGGTGTCAAGCGTATCCGCATCCGCATTGCCGGTGACCGCAAGGCGCTCGTAGCCCAATACCTCGTTTACATAGCTTTGGAAGGCGCTCACCGCGGCGCGGGTCGCGGGGCCGTAGATGCCGTCGGCGCTGCCGCTGAGCCAGCCCTGATCCTTGAGCATCTGCTGAAGGCCGGTGATCTGCAGTTTGTCAGAGCTTTCGCTGATCCTGTTGTCCTCCACGGGCTCGTCGCTGGGCTCGGGGCTTAGGATCTCAAGCTCTGAGAGCTTTGCATAAGCGCTTGCGCCTGTGGTGTTCACCACCATCGCCCAATTCGCGCTTTGAGCGGTCATTCGAAGCACGCTGCCGCTTGCCACATATCCCACCACGGCGGAATTCGTGCTGGCGCGTTCATACACAGCGATGCTGCTGGCGCTCTTTACGCGCACGTCCACGGGAGAGGGCAAAAGCTCCAGCGTGTCGCTTTCGTCCATGGGATCCGCTGTCTGGGTCGGGCCAGGCACAGGCGTCGCGGTCTCGGCGGGCTGCGCGGGTCTTGGATACCACATGGAGTTCATCAAAAGCAGCGTCTTTTCATCCGCGTAGCCGGTGACGTCAAGATACTTTACCCCGGTCACCTCGTTTACGTAGGACTGGAACTGCATGATGGCTTCCATCGTGGCAAAGTCGAATACGCCGTTGGCCTCCCCCGTGTACCAGCCAAGCTCGCTAAGCTTTAACTGCACCTGGCGCACCTCGAGGGGGCTGGAGTCCTTGCCGATCACGTTTTGCGAAGGCACTGGCGTAGGCGTGGCGGCGGGCTTCATGGCAAGGTCGTAATTGTCAAGGAAAGCGAAGGTGCGCTTTCCGCAGATGCCATCCACGGTAAGGTTTGCGCCCAAAGTCTCGTTTGCGTAGCGCTGAAAGTCCTTTACGGCGTTTAGCGTTGCGTCGTCGTACTTTCCATTCACGTTTTCAACATCCAGCCAGCCAAGCTCCACCAGCTGCCACTGCAATTCGCGTATCGTCTGGGGATCGGAGCTTTTGTTCACCGTGCCGCGGGTGGGCTGCGGCGTAGGCGTCGGGCGCTGCTGGCTTTCGATCTCCTTTTCCAGCTCCGCCCACATGTTGAAGGGCGTGGGCGTGGGCGTGCGATTGACGACCGCCGTGGGCTGGCTTTCTCCGCCCGGCTGCGCCATCCAGTCGCTGTAGGTGATGGTCGTGGACTGGGTGGGATCGGTGTACTTAAAGGGCGTGGGCGAAGGCGTGACCTCCGGCTCCCACACCAGGGCTTCTGCCGTGGCTGTTGGGAGGGCCGTTACTTCGGGGCGCGAGGTCGGGCTTTGGGTAACGTCCGTCGCGGGCTTTTTGAGCAGCAAAACGGCCCCGACGATCACCGCTACGATCACGATCGCTGCGATCAAAATGGCGGGCAGCTTGCCTTTAAAGGGGCTTTCCTCCACCTCGTCCGCCTGCACGGCTTTTTGGGGCGCGGCCTTTTTGGCGGCTTTGCGCTCGATAAAATAGCCCGTGCCGTTGGTTTTGACGAAGCTGTACTTCTTTTCGCCGTCCTCTCCCTCGCTGTTTAAGCGCAGGGTGTCAAGCTCTCTTTTGAAGTCCTCCTCGTGGCCCTGCCGGATGATGACGGAGCCATCCTGCCCGCGCTTGCAGTGCGCGCGGGGAAAGAACTCGCGCATGCGGCGGCGGGTCTCGTTTTTCATATCGAAGATGTTGTATACGATGCCGTCGTCATCCATGCCGCGGGCCCTGCCCACCATGTAGCGGCCCGCAAGGATCAGGCCGGGAGCCAGCTGCTCCGGTTCGCAGGGGGTATCCTGCTCGTAGCCGCAATGGGGGCAAACCTTCTTTTTTCCGATCTCCTTAAAACAATTGTAGCAACGCGTTGTCATTTGTCGTCCTCCGCATATTCCGTCAAAAGCTTTACAAGTCTTTGACGCACGGTTTCCCCGATCTGTTCAATACTGCCCGAGGCATCCACCTTGTAAAATCTTTGGTCTGTATCGCAAAGGCTCAAAAAGGCCTCGTACACGCGGCGGTGGAAATCTCCGGTGGAAAGCTCGATCCTGTCGGCCTGGGAGGCAGAATACCTTCGCCTTATGGCCTCCTCCGGGCTTATGTCAAATACCAGCGTAAGATCCGGCAGGCACTTTTCGACCGCCCTTTGGTTTATTTGCCTTACCCAGTCGCCAAGGCCCCTGCCCGCGCCCTGATAGGCGATGGAGGAATCCACAAAACGGTCGCACAGCACGACCGCGCCCTTTTCAAGCGCCGGTTTTATGGTATCGTTTATGTGCTGCGCGCGCGCGGCCGCAAACAAAAGCGCCTCGCACTCGTCCGTCATGCCCATGGAGCCCGTATCCAGAAGCAGCGCCCTTATGCGCTCCGAGATCGGGCAGCCGCCGGGCTCGCGGGTGCTTACGACCTCGATGCCGCAGTCCTCAAGGTACTGGCGCGCAAGCTTGAGCTGGGTGCTTTTTCCGCAGCCGTCCGAGCCCTCAAAGCTGATAAAGCGTCCCTTTTCCCTGGGCGCGTCGTCAAGCAGAGCGCGCCTTAGCGCGGGAACGTCCTGGCAGAGCTCGTCCGCGCCGCTTTGCTCCAGCTCCTGCCTTGAGCCGTAGCCGTAGAGCACGCCAAGGGCGTACACCCCGGCCTCTTTTGCGCCGATCATGTCAAATTTGCGATCGCCGATCATGCAGCTTTTCCCGGGCGTTTCAGGCAGGCAGCGGCATATCAGCTCCGCCTTGCTAAGACGCTCTCCGCCCGGCACGGGCGCAGTGATCTTGTCAAACAGGCCCCGTAAGCCAAAATATTCCAGCGTGCGCTCGCACAGCATCAGCGACTTGGAGCTTGCAAGGGCCACATATGCGCCATGGCGCTTCAGGGCGCAGATCATTTCAAAGATGCCGGGATAGACCTTTGCCTCGCGCCAGCCGATGGCTTCGTGGCGCTTTCTGAAAAGCCGCACCGCTTCCTCGCTTTGCGCCTGGTCCAGATGGGTGATCCCCATAAAGGAATCCCGAAGCTCCGGCCCCACAAAGCCGGCCAGGACCGCATCCTCCGGGATCGGCTGGCCAAGCTCGCTTAGGGCGTATTTTACGGAATTGACGATTCCCTCTCCGGAGCGGGTGATCGTGCCGTCCAAATCGAATACGACGCTTTGAAATCTCAGCTCCGTCACAGTATGCGCCTCCCCCAGGAAAAGACCCTGTTGTAATAGCCGGAGGTGACGGAGGAAATGATCACCTTGCCCGCAGCGCTCGACGCGTGCACGAATTTGCCGCCGCCAAGGTAGATGCCCACGTGGTCGCTGAGATCGGAATCGGTGATGGTGTTCATGCACACGATGTCGCCGCGCTTCAGCGCGCCTACGGTCTCGATCTTAGTGCCGCGGCCATAGCCCTGCGCGTAGGCGCTTCGGCCAAGGGAGATGCCGATCTTCCGGTATGCGTAGCAGGTAAGTCCGCTGCAGTCGTAGCTGGAGGTGCCGCTGGTGCCGTAGATATAGGGCTTTCCAAGCTGCGCAAGGGCGTTGCTTACCACGGTTTCGACCTGGGACGAGCCGGTGCCGGGCGAGGGATCGTCCGCGGCGTCGGTGGAGTATTTGCCCGTGGAGGCGTTTCCGTTGTTGTTGCCGGAGCTTGCGCCGCTGATGGGGCTGGTTTTGTTTTTGGGCGCGCTGCTGCTGAACAGGCTTGCAAGGGTTTGGCTGTCCGCGCTGCCCGTTTCGCCAAGGCCCGCCGTTTTTTGATAGAGCTTTACCGCAGATTCCGTAAGCGCGCCGTATTCGCCGTCGATCCCGGCGCTGAGATACCCCTTATAGGTAAGCCTGGTCTGCAGGCGGGTGACGTTCATGCCGATGCTGCCTTTGGAAAGCGAGGTGGACTTGATGCTGGAGTCCGGCGCAAAGCCGCTGTAGAGCACCCGGAGCGTCGCCACATCCGCCACGCCCGTTGCGTTTATGCCAAGCTGCGTCTGGAAGCGCGTGACCGCGCTTGTGGTGAGCGAGCCATAGTTGCCGGCAGGAGTGCCGTCAAAGTAGCCCATGTCCTCCAGGGTCTTTTGAAGCTTGAGTACGTCGCTCGAGGAGGAAGAACCGCTCTTAAGCGCAGTAAAGTCTGCGTTCGACACGTGCGCCTTAAGAAGATACCCAAGCCTTCCGCCGTAGCTGATGCGCACCCATTTGCTGGTATAGGCGGTGATGGTGATGTCTTCACCGGCGTTGATCGAACCAAGCTTCTGGCTGGATTCAAGCGCCGTAGCGTAAACGGACGTAGCCTTTACCACGGTGGCGTCAAGGGTCTTTACAGTGGGCGAACCGAACTCGTCCAGCTGGATCTGCAAATTCGACACGGGGAAATAGCCCTTGTGGCCGTTTTTCTCGATCAGCGCCCATTGGGTCGTGTGCGCAAGCACGTTGACCTTTAAGCCCTTGCTCACGGGCCCCGCGCTGCCGCTGCCGCTGTACATGTACTTTAGCACCGTTCCCGCCTGGGTCACGGTCGCGGTATAGGCTTCGTCCGCCCTCAGCGATACGTTTGACAGGGCCGTGATGCTGGAAGCGGGCACGTATCCCTGATGGCCGCCGAGCTCGATCAGCGCCCAGGAGGAGGTCCTGCCAAGGATGGTAAGCTCGGTATCGGCCTTAAGGCTCGTAAGCTTGCCCGAAGAGGTGGACGCGTACTGGTAGACCGTGCAGGCCTTGGTGACGAGGCCCGGCGTGTTTTCGCTTGGCGCGATGGTGGGATTGGTGATCTCCGTAAGGGAGGACAGGGTGGTATAGCCCTTGTTGCCTTTATACTGCACAAGCGCCCACACGCTGTCGGTCGCAAGCACCGTGACCTCCGCGCCTTTGGCAAGTGAACCCACGTTTTTGGAGGAGCTTGAGGCGTATTTATAGAACGTTGCCTTGGATACAGAGACCTTTGCCGTGGCGTTCATGCTCTCCTGCAGGGTGGCGTCGCTTACCCTGGTAAGCGCGGCAAGCAGCATATAGCCCCTGGTGGAGCCGTAGCTTACCAGCCCCCACTCCCCGCTGTGGCCAAGCACGGTAAGCTCCGTGGAGATGGCAAGCGTCTTAAGCTTTTTCGCCTTTGTGGAGGGGGACTGATAAACGGGCGCGGAGAAATTGACAAACGCCGGAACGGACATCGTTTCGCCGATGTTGCCCACAGTGGGATTTGGTGCCAGGGTCGGAAGCGGCTCAGCGCCAAGGTTTATGGTAAGGCCGTCCACCTTGACATAACCGGCCTGTCCCGCATATTGCACGAGCGCCCAGCCGGAGGATTTGGAATAGAGCGTCACCTTGCTGCCCTTGTACAGGGGCGCAAGCTTTGCCGAATCCCCGTCCGGCTGAGAATACAGGTACAAAAGGTTGACATTCACCGTGCCGCTGCCGACGGGCGCGCCAAGGGAGATCCCCTGGCTGGGCTTTGGCGTGGGCGCGGGAGTTATCGTCTGGGTGATGGCCGGGGTCGCAGTGACGCCGGGATGGATCGTTACGCCGCTTCGCAGCACGTAGCCGACGTAAGCGCCGTTTTCAAGCTTGGCCCAGGTGTCGTTAAGGTCGAGGATGGTGAAGGTCTGCCCCTGCCGCAGGGTGGTCATCACCTTGGCAGAGGTGCTGGCCTTAGTGTAGATCTTGGTATTGTTTTTCTTTACCGTGGCAAGGCCCGTGGGCGTAGGCTCGACAAAGGCGGGCGGGGTCGCCGTCGTAGTCGGCTGGGCAGCGCCCGGCTCCGGCGTTGGCGTGACGTTTGCCTGAATGTTCAGGTTGCTCATTTTGCAGTAGCCGATGTATCTGCCGTTTTCAAGCTTGGCCCAGGTGCCGTCGGTGGACAGCACGCGGAAGGTCTGCCCGCGCTTTAAGGTCGTCATCACCTTGGAGGAGGTGCTGGGCGAGGTATAGATCTTGCAGCTTGAGGCGGTCACCGTGGCAAGGCCGCTGATGGACGCGCTGCTGTTTCGCTCTTCCTGTACGCGGCTTAGGTCGCTTACCAGCGCGTAGCCGCTTTTCCCGTCAAAGCTGATGAAGGCAAGGCCGCCCGAGTAGGAATTTACCGTTACGCGCGTGCCCTTGCTTAGCCTTGCTACGACACCGTATGACACCGCAGGGCCAGAGCGCACGACCATGCTGTTTACCACGACCTCCGCGGTAAAGCTCTCCGCCCGGGCCGGTAGCACAAACAGCCCTGTAAGAAAGCACATCAGCAGCAGTATGCCGATCAGCCTTTGCGAACCTGTTCTTATATCCATCATAAGCTCCTATTACAGCAATTATTTCGCGTCTGTCATGAACGCTTAAAAACAATCAGCACAATTATACATCATCCGATATCATTTTGCAACACTCCTTAAATAAATTGGAGATTATATCGCGGCAAAAAGTTAACAAATTTACGTTGACAGTTTTCGCGCAGGATATAAAATATAGGT
>CADBNW010000003.1 GCA_902796025.1 uncultured Eubacteriales bacterium | reverse complement strand
TGGCGAAAGGCGCAAGGACAAGGCGCGGGGCTACGCGAAGGTGTGCATGCGCATGGGCTACATCATAAGCGCCGTGCTGATCGTGGGGCTGTTTTTTACCAGGCGCTCCATCGCGCAGATCTTTACGGACAACGAAGAGGTCATAAGCGGCGCGTCCTGGGCGTTTGCGGTGGTGCTGGCGGGCTTCGTGCCCCAAAATGCCAGGGTGATCCTGTCCGGCTGCCTAAGGGGCGCGGGGGACGTAAAGTATGTGGCGCTTTGCTCGCTGATCTCGGTCGCGCTGCTTCGCCCGCTGCTTACCTGGGCACTGTGCCATCCGGTCAATCAGGCGTACCCTGCGCTGCTGTTTGCCTACACCGGCCCGTGGATCGCCTTTGTGATCGATGCATACGTGCGCACGGGGCTGCTGGTAAGGCGGGTGCGCACGGGCAGGTATCTCGACATCGGCCTGTAGGCTTGATGGGGGAGGAACAAAAATTTGTCTATCATATCAGTAACGGGCTTAAGCAAATCCTTTAAAACCGGCGGCGAGGGCGGCCGGGGGTTGCTCAAGCGGGAAGCAAAGAGCCGCCTGGAGGTGCTGAAGGACATCTCCCTCACGGTAAACAAAAGCGACGTGGTCGCCATCATCGGGCCCTCCGGCTCCGGAAAGACCACGCTGCTTCGCTGCCTGAACTTTCTTGAAAGGGCGGACAGCGGCACCATGGAGTTTGACGGCGCGCGCTACGAGCTGAAAAACATGCGAAGGAGCGACATAAACCGCCTCCGGCGCAAAACGGGCTTTGTGTTTCAAAGCTACAACCTGTTTGCAAACCGCACGGCGCTTGGCAACGTGATGGAGGGACTGACCGCAGCCCGGGGCGTTAGCCGCAAGGACGCGCGGGACATCGCCATCCAGGCGCTGGACAAGGTCGGCCTGCAGGGCAGGTACGACCACTATCCCATCCAGCTCTCCGGCGGCCAGCAGCAGCGCGTGGCGATCGCCCGCACCCTTGCCTACAAGCCCGAGATCATTTACTTTGACGAGCCCACCAGCGCCCTCGACCCGGAGCTGATTGGCGAGGTGCTGAAGGTCATGCAGGACCTTGCGGAGGAGGGCATGACGATGCTGGTGGTGACGCACGAAATGAGCTTTGCGCGCAACGTTTCCAGCCGCGTGCTGTTCATGGACCAGGGCGTCATCGCGGAGGAGAACAGCGCGAAGGAATTCTTTGCCGATCCCCGCAGCCCCAGGGCCCGGGCGTTTTTGAAAACGATAACCGAGCGGTAGCGCCCGGTATCGATATTTTACCAAGGAGGAATCACAATGAAAAAGGTTTTTGCCCTCGCTTTGGCGCTGGTTTTGGCGCTTGCGTGTTTCGCGCCCGCGATGGCGGAGGAAAACGACCTGCTGGCCCGCATCAAACAGCGCGGCAGCGTGATCGTGGCGATGGAAGGCACCTGGTCTCCCTGGACCTATGTCGAGGAGATCGACGGCGAAGAGGTCCTTTTGGGCTTTGACGTGGACGTATCCCGCGCCATCGCCAAAAAGCTTGGCGTGGAGGCCAGCTTTGAGCTTTGCCAGTGGGACAGCATTTTCGGCGGCCTGGACGCCAAGCGCTACGATTTTGTGGCTAACGGCGTAGACTGGACCGAGGAGCGCGCGGCAAAGTACGCCTTCTCCATTCCCTACTGCTACACCCACACGGTGCTGATCGTGCGAAGCGACAACGAGGACATCAAGAGCTTTGAGGACCTAAAGGGCAAGCGCACCGCCAACACCCTGTCCTCCACCTACGCGCAGCTGACCGAGAGCTACGGCGCGACCACCGACGGCGTGGACGATCTGGACGCCACGATCGAGCTGGTCATGCTTGGCCGCGTGGACGCCACCGCCAATTCCGAGGACGCCTTCTACGATTACCTGCGCGTGCATCCCGACGCCCCGATCAAAATCGTGGACCGCACCGAGGAAGCAAACCTCGTCTGCATCGAAATGCGCAAGGACGCCGACAGCGCTTCGCTGGTCGAGGCCGTGAGCAAGGCCATCGAGGAGCTGCGCGCCGAGGGCGTGCTGGCCGAGCTGTCCATCAAAAATTTCGGCGGCGACATCACCGCAGTACCCGCGGAATAAGTAAAACAAAAACAAGTCGGAGGAAGCAAACTGCTTCCTCCGACGTCTATTCAAGGGATCACGGAGCAAACAGATGTACGGGGGCGCAGCTATGGATGGATTTGTTTCACTCTCCGCTAAGCGGGCCGAGATCAAAGGCTCCTATGACGTGATCGTGTGCGGCGCGGGCATCGCCGGCATCGCGGCGGCGCTTTCCGCAAAGCGCGCGGGCGCAAAGAGGGTGCTCCTGCTTGAGCGCGAGTACGCGCCGGGCGGGCTTGCGACGCTTGGCCTTGTTACGATCTATCTGCCGCTTTGCGACGGGCGGGGGCATCAGGTGTCTTTTGGCATCGCCCAGGAGCTTTTGCGCCTGTCGGTATCTAAAGGGGCGGAGCAGCCGATCCCGGCCTGCTGGGTAGCGCCCGCGGGCCCCGACCAGCGCCGGGGCGAACGCTATCGCTGCCGCTTCAACGCGGGCCTTTTTACCTGCCTGGCAGAGCGTTTGCTGGTGGACAGCGGCGTCGAGATCCTCTATGGCGCTACCGTGTTTGACGCCCTGCGGGAGGGAAAGCGCCTTAAAGCCCTTTTATGCCTTCAGGCGGAGGGACTTGCGGCCTACGAGGCAAACGGCTTTGTGGACGCAAGCGGAGACGCGGCCCTCTTTGCCTGCGCGGGGGAGGAGACCGCGCTCTATCCCCTTGGCAATCGGCAGGCGGCCTGGTACTATAGCTGCGAAAATGGCAAAAACGCCTTTCACACCATCGGCTCCGCGCCGCAGCCGGGCGAAAGGGTGGAGGGCGGCGTCTGTGGTCTTACGAGCCGTGAAAAGACCGGCCTCATGCTTGAAGCGCGAAGATTGATCCTGCAGGACTTCCTGTCCCGGGGCGGGCTTACGGAGGAACACGCGATCTCCACCCTGCCCCAGATCCCGCAGCTTCGCATGACCCGCCGCATCGTGGGCAAAAACTGCATGCGCCTGGAGGACGCCTTTGTTAGCCAATCGGACAGCGTCGGCATGTTCTCCAACTGGCGGGTCAGCGGCCCGGTGTACGAGCTGCCCCTGGGCGCGCTGCGGGGCGAAGCGGAAAACCTCTTTGCCGCCGGGCGCGTGCTCTCGGCGGACGACAAAATGTGGGACATCGCCCGGGCCATTCCCTGCTGCGCGGTGAGCGGCGAGGCTGCGGGCCTGGCCGCAGCGCTGGACGGGGACGTCCCAAAAGTTCAGGCCGCGCTGCGGGCGCGGGATATACCCCTGCACTGGGACGAAATCGGGATCGGAGAGGAAGACAGTGTAACTCCGCCCAAAGCCTGAGCGCTCCTTTGTCTTAAAGCATAATATGGCCGAGTAGTTGTAAGAAATACCGACTGCTAAGGAAGGAGAAAGCACAATCCAGACAAACCCGATTCCGCAGAACGCTTCGCACATACTCAGCACCACTGCTCAGCCATATGAATTGGACAGGAAGGAGATTGCCATGGAGAAACTGCCAGCAAAAATCACGGAAATTAGAATCCATTACACGCTGCACGGGGATTACTACATTCCCGATCTGACTTGCCCACAGTATAGCCGGCCCATCGGTAAATGGGGACGAATGCACCTGACTTACCTGAAGGAGCACAGGCCCGGACTGTACAGCCAGATGATCTTGTCCGGCAAACTGAACAGCTATCTGGTTGATATGAATGAACAGACTCAGGCACGGCTCGACCTGATTGTCCGGCAGATGGCAGCGGCTGAAGGCATTGATGAAAAGCTGAAGGCTGCTGATTAGATGGAATGGATTCGGAGAATGAACTCGATCCGGCACCGGGCAGAGGGGGTGATACTTCATGAAATGGTTTTCAGATAACGTGACTAAAATATGCATCAGAGGATTGAAACATTCATCTTTATGTGCTATTATTAGTCTGATGGGAGGGCTGCGAATGAAACACTATGAAAAGCTGATAGAGCTTGGCTGTTTTTCACGAAGCGATATCGCGGCCTATCTTGGCAATGACCCCACAGCTGCGTCTCTCCTTCGGGATTATCTGAAAAAGGGATATAGGCTCTGTGTTTCATCGTTACGACAAGATTCTATCATGATTAAGCGTAGGCTCTCGTTCGAGTCTGCGTTTTTCTGCACACAGAATTGTTCACATCCTGCAAAGCCCTCTTTCAAAGACAGCATTTTTCTGTTATACTATCAGGAGAGTGGTAGCTTTCGCTCCGCATTGAAACACAGGAGGATGATACTATGAAGAGGCTTTCTATCTTGATGCTGACACTGATTCTGTGCCTTGTCGCTGGATTGGCTCTTGCTGATGAGAAATGTGGGCCGAATCTCACGTGGACACTCAGCGATGCCGGTGTACTAACAATCCAAGGAACTGGCCCAATGGATTCATATAGCTATGGTAGTGGCATACCTTGGAAAGACCAGCGTGATAATATCAAGAGTGTGGTTATTGAAGAAGGAGTTACGAGCATTGGCGAGTATGCTTTCTACTGGTGTCGTAATCTGACCACAGTGTCACTCCCTGAAAGTGTAGCGAGCATTGGACAATACGCCTTCGAGAACTGTAGCAAGCTCGTATCTTTAAACATTCCTACTGGCGTTACTGTTATTCCTAAATGGTGTTTCTATGGATGCAAAGCTTTGAACAGCTTAACCCTCCCAGAGGGGTTGACTACCATCGAAGAACTGGCCTTTGCGGATTGTGAATCGATTCTCGAACTGACAATTCCTGCCAGCGTAGTGAGTATAAGTGATGACCGTGTTTTCAAGGGATGTGACAGGCTAGCTGGGATTAACGTTGCAGTTGGAAATCCCTCTTACATCTCCGTTGATGGAGTTCTTTATAATGCAGATCAAACAATCCTTATGTGTTATCCTGCCGGCAAAGCAATACCCAGCTTTACTGTACCGCAGTCAGTTACCAGCATTGCTGCTTATGCGTTTTATTGGAATGAGAACATTACCAGCATTACGATCCCGAATACAGTAACAACCATCGGAAACGATGCGTTTGCAGGCTGTAGCAAGATGACATCCATCAATTTTGCAGAAGGACTTGTGTCGATTGGAAACACGGCATTCCATCAGTGCCGATCTCTGACCACCATCGTGTTCCCCGCCTCGTTAATCTCATTAGGGGACGATATGTTTGAATCATGTTCAAAGCTGACTCGTATTGAAGTGGCGGAAGGTTCAACGGCATTTACCTCAGTTGACGGTGTTTTGTTCAGTGACGACATGACGACTCTTGTTGCTTTTCCGCCAGCTGCGACTAAGAATGCCTACGTTATCCCAGAAGGTGTAACTACTATCGGGGAATATGCCTTCTTGTACAACAAGAATCTTGTTTCAATAACGTTCCCCAGCACATTGATTACTATTGGAAGCTCCGCATTTAGTGGCTGTGACAAGATTACAACGATTGACTTACCAGAAGGTCTTGTGAGCCTCGATTATCACGCCTTTAGTTCATGCGATTCCTTGACTATCGTAACAATACCGTATTCCTGTCTTTCGCTTGGTGATGGGGTCTTCGACTGGGATGAGCACTTGACAACTGTCAACATCAAGAACCCATACACGAGTTTCGACAGATGGGGAGTATTCGGTTTTTGTGGTGACGCATTGACTGTCTATGCTCCTGCAGGATCAACCGCTGAAGCGCACTGTACTGAAGAGAACATCAAGTTTGTTGTTAAGGCATTTGATGTACCTGCACCAACCCAGGAACCAAATACTAATGCACAAGGCAATGATACTTGGACTTGCCCTGAGTGCGGAACAGAAATGAACCGAGGAAAATTCTGCTTTGAATGTGGAACCCCCCGCCCGCAAGGGCAGGCATGTACCAACTGTGGCTATGAGGTTCCGGAAGGGATGACGATGAAGTTCTGTCCTGAGTGCGGTACGAAACTCGAGTAAGACACAGCTGTTATAATTCACAGCCAGTTCTCCATTGCGAGAGCTGGTTTTTTGTGCTGAACTCTTGACAATTATTCAGCCATGATACACCCTGTTTGCACACAAAAACGTCAGCGCGACAGCCCAAAGGACCGCTGCGCAGACGTACTGTTTATCTTGATTATTTGCGTTTCTTTTCGTGAAACAGGCAAAGCTCTTTTTTCAGCCGCCCGCTGCCGAGCGCGCCAAGAAAGCGCCATGCGGGCAGCAGGGGCAAAAGGAGTTTGTGCCGGTAAAACAGGGGATAGCGCGCGGCGTAGGCGCTGTAGAGGGGATCGCTTTGGTCAAGCGGCACCCGCAGGCGCCTGATCGCGTAGCGCAGGGGAGAGCCGCCCGCGCGGCGCAGGCCGTTTTGCGCAAGGTGTGCCCAGCTGCCCTGCGCACCGGAATGCAGCATGTAGGACAGCAGCTCAGCGTCTGCCTCGCCCTCGTCCGCAAACAGCGCGCGGGAAAGGGCGCGAAGCCGCGCCTCGAAATGCGCGATGCCGAGCTTTTCCGTTTCGCGCCGGACGACCGTTTCGTTAAGGGGCGTTTTTTCCGTATAGAGGTAGAGATCCATCAAAAGTCGCAGCCCCGCGCCGCCCGCGTTAAAATGCTTCCAGGCGTGGGCGCAAAGGTAGAGGTAAAAGTCCTCGTCCGTAAAGCGCCGCGCGCTGCCTGAGGATGGCACAAGGCGGGAACCTATGTCCTTATAATACGTGTGCAGCTTTTCGCCGTGCGCGGGGGCAAACAGCGCGCTGTGCAGTTCAAACGTCACAGTGGGGCCCCTGCGATACACCCGGTGGCAGGCGCTGCACTGCTTTTGCAGTGCAAAGCCCAGCTGCTCCATCAGGCGCTGCGCCTCGTCCTCCCGCGCGGGGTCTATCAGCAGATCGACGTCCGCCATCTCCCGAAGGCCGTAGGCGGGATAAAAGTCCTTGAGCACCGCGCCCTTCAGGGGCGCGTACCAAAGCCCTGCCTCGTCAAAGGCCTGCGTCACCTGCCTCATCGCCCCGTCAAACGCGGCGGCCCTTCGAAGCGCTGAAGACAGCGCGTCCCGGGAGCGCGCGTCCTCAAGGCCCGCCCGCTCAAGCGCCAGGGCGGCGCAGGCGCTTAGCATGTGGCGCCTTGCCAGAAGGTACACCGCGTCAAGATCCATGCGCGCTGCCCGCGCGGCGTCCGGCGCCGTGCCGTTTGCGGCGCAGCGCAAAAGGAGCATCAGATCCCGCGCGGCCTTGTCCAAAGCAGAAGGCGCGTCCATCCTATTCTTCCAGCGCGCCGATTGCGCGTAGGGAATTCAGAAACTCCTGCACGTCCCGGCTGATCTGCTCCCTTGGCGCGTCGTACTTTTCGCACATCGCGTCCACCAGCGCGTCAAAGCTGGTCTCCGTTGCCAATCGATCCAGCAAAAACGCCGCCGAGCGGTTGCCGCGCGCGATGCCGCTGAACTCCTGCCCCAGGGTGGGGATCAGATAGCGCCGCCCGTCCACGTCCTGAGATACGAAATCGCTTTTCAGCCTCATGAAACTCTTTTCTTTCCGCGCAGGGCATCAAGCCCCGCGCATATAAAGTAGGAAAAACCTCTGTCAAAAAATTATAACATTGCGGGCCGCGTTCGTCAACATGGATTTGAACGGGGGAGAGCGAAGCCCCAAAGGGGCCTGTGCATCAGTCCTTTTTAATTTTGACGCCTCGCGCATTTTGTTCCTGCATTTATTTGACGTGGCGCGGCTTTTTGTGGTAAAATGAACACAAATTTGGCTTTGAAAGGGAGCGCTTGCAATGGATGGACAGCGAATGTTTGAACTGATCGAAAAGCTGAACTTTGTCCGGGTCAGCGGTACGCCCGGGGAGGAGGAGGCCGCGCGCATATTGCTTCAGGAATGCGAGGCCCTGGGCCTTGACGCCTGCATCGACCCGTTCCCGGAGCAGGACGGCGAAATAGCGGAAACGGCGCTTGAGGTCACAAAGCCCTATCACAAGGTCTACGAGGCGTCGGCGCTAAGGCGAAGCGCAAGCGCCTTGGGGGAAGCGCGCGTGATCTACGCAGAGGACGCGCTGCCTGCAAACCTCGTGGACGCGGAAGGAGCCATCCTGATCATCAACACCGCCGCGGGGCGCAAAAACTACGAGGCGCTTTTGAAGGCCAGGCCCCTTTGCATCTTGCAGGGCGAGGGCGACGCGCTGGACGACCCAAACGAAATGCCCCTGATGGGCGGCATGCTGCGCCCGACGCTTACAGAAAAATTTGACGATCAGCGCCTGTGCGTGATAAACCTGCGCAAGCGCGACCTGCTGGAGATGATCGTTCGCGGCGCAAGCGAAGCCAAGGTCAAGGTGGTCTCAAGGGACGTGGAGCTCACCGGCCGGAACGTGAGCGCTTATATCAAAGGCACGCAGTACCCGGACGAGATCATCGCCTTTACCGCGCACATGGATTCCGTGCCCACCTCGCCCGGCTGCTACGATAACGCCGCCGGCAGCGCGGTCATGCTGGAGCTTGCAAGGTATTTTGCCGCGCATCCCCCGAAGCGCTCCCTGCGCTTTATCTGGACGGGCGGAGAGGAAAAGGGCCTGCTTGGCAGCAAGCACTACGTTTCCGCCCACGCGGACGAGCTGGAAAAGGTCTGCCTGTGCGTCAATCTGGACCTTGCGGGCAGCCCTGCGGGGCACGAGTTTGCCATCGTCACCGGCCCGGAGGCGCTTACCCATCACGTGGACATGCTGGTAAAGGAGGAGGGCTACGCCGTGGAGACCCGGACGGACACCTATTCCTCCGACTGTCTGCCCTTTGCGCTGAAGGGCGTGCCCGCCCTGTCCCTTGGGCGCTTTGGCGCGCCGGGCATGAGCTACATCCACTGTAACCGGGATAAGCTTGCATACGTAAGCGCCCCGGCGCTTGATAAGACCGGGCGCATCGCGCTTTTGATCGTAAGCCGCCTTGCAAACGCGGTCATGCTGCCCTTTGAGCGCAAGGTGAGCGACGAGATGCGCAAAAAGGTAGAGGACTACATGGATCAAAGGGCGATCTGAGGCACGCCGGAAAGGATAAACACGTATGGTAAACGGACAGGTCAATTTCTGGGACAGCGGGGTTTGGAGCTTTGTGGTGGTGCTGGCGGTGCTGTTTGGCGCGATGCTGCTGGCAAACGCCTTAAGGCGCGCGATCAAGCCCCTGCGCAGGTCGCTGATCCCCTCCTCGGTGCTGGCGGGCTTTTTAGTGCTGGGCCTTGGCTGGGCGTGGAAGGCGATCACCGGCAAGCCCATGCTGGATACGACCACCCTCGAGGCGCTGACCTACCACGGCCTTGGGCTTGGCTTTGTTGCCTTGTCGCTTAGGACCATGGAAAAGCACGGCGGCCCAAAGGCCCGGCGCGACATCTTCAATACCTCTGCGGTCGTGGTAAGCAGCTACATCGTGCAGGGTCTCGTGGGGCTTACGATCACGCTTATTCTGTTCAAGCTCATCGGCTCGTTTGCGGCGGCCGGCATGCTGCTGCCCATGGGCTACGGCCAGGGCCCCGGACAGGCCTACGCCTGGGGCAAAAACTTCAGCGACCTGGGCTTTGAAAACGGCGTGAGCTACGGCCTGTCGGTGGCGGCGTGCGGCTTTATCTCGGCCAGCGTCGGCGGGGTGATCTATCTGCAGCGCATCCGCCGCAAAAAGGGCGTCGCCCGCGTGGAGGACGCAGAGCAGGTGGAGCTTTTGACCGCCCAGCACGTGACCGCGCCGGGAGAGATCCCGCTGAGCGAATCCGTGGACAAGCTCACCATCCAGTTCGCGCTGGTATTTTTGAGCTACGCGCTTGCGTATCTGTTTATGTACCTCATCCACACGCTGTGCAGCGGCATCCCGTTTTACGATAACACGGTGCGCAGCCTCATGTGGGGCTTTAACTTCCTGGTGGGCACGGCGGTAGCGATAGGCATAAAGAGCCTCATGAACGCGCTTCGTCGCAAGGGCGTCATCAAGCGCGCCTACACCAACAGCTTTATGCTCAACCGCATCTCCGGCACCATGTTCGACCTGATGGTCGCAGCCTCCATCGCGGCGATAGACCTTAGCGCCTTCAGGCACCGGGAATTCGTGCTGCCCCTTGCGCTTACCTGCACGCTGGGCGCGGTGGCCACGTACCTGTATTGCCGCTGGTGCTGCAAGCGCCTGTTTTCCTCCTACGAGGACGAGGCGTTTTTGGCCCTCTACGGCATGCTGACCGGCACGGCCTCAACGGGCGTGATTTTGCTTCGGGAGATCGACCCGTCCTTTGAGACCCCCGCCTCAAACAACATCGTCTACCAGAACCTTTGGAGCATCATCATCGGCTTTCCCATGCTGCTGCTGATGGGCTACGTCGCAAGAAGCATAAAGTGGAGCCTCATCTGCCTTATCATCATGGTGGTGCTGATGGCGCTTATGCTGCTTGTGATCATGAGGGACAGGCTGAAAAAGCCAAAGGCGTAAAAGAGCTAAAATAGAAATGAGGGGCTTAAGCGGCCCCTCATCGATTTTTATTTCCCCGTTTTCGGCGCTGGCGCAAAAGGCTCTTTTCGCGTCGCGTATATCCCCGGGCGGCAGAACTGGCCGGAGCCGGTCACGGCCTGGCGCGCGCCGTCCAGGGCGGGGTCTGCGTTTTGAAGGAAGAAGCCCTCCAGCTTTGCGTAAAGCTCCATCACCACTTCGTCGCAGGCTGCGTCGTCTATGCGATTGATCGTTTCGTCCGGGTCTGCCTTTAGGTCGTACAGCTCGTTTGGCCCGTAGGGATAGCGGTGCACGTACTTCCAGCGCGCCGTGCGGATCATGCGCACGGGGCCGTATTCGTCAAAGATCACCACCTCGCGGCGCGAACCCGCTTCGCCCCGGATCAGGGGCAGAAGGCTTACCCCGGGAAGACCCTCTGGCGCATCCTCTCCCACCAGCTCGCACAGGGTGGGGAACACGTCCAGCGCGCTTGCAAGCTCGCTTATCACGCGGCCGGGCGCGCTCACCAGCGCGGGGCAGCGCAGCAAAAAGGGCACCTTTACGGCGGTATCGTACATGTTCATGGGAAAGGTGCCGTTGCCCTTGCCCCAGATGCCATGGTGGCCCATGCTCATGCCGTTGTCGCTTGCAAAGATCAAAAGGGTGTCGTCCAAAATCCCCTCCTGTTCAAGCGCGTCCATGATCTCGCCCACGCCCTCGTCCATGGCGCTGATGGCGGCAAAGTAGCCGCGCAGGTTGCTGCGGCGGTTCGGCGTGCCGTAGACGGGGCCGGTGGTCATATCCGGGTGATCCGGCACGTCGGGAATGCCATGAAAGGCGCAGCCCTCGTAATGCTCGATCCACTTTTTGGGGTGCTGATCCGCCTCCCAGGGGGAGTGCGGCGCGGTGTAGTGTACGCCAAGATAAAACGGCGCGTCTCCCGCTGCCAGGCGGTGGATGTCGCTCACCGCGCGGCGGGTGATGAGATCAGTCACATATTCCCCGTGGCGCACGGACACGTCCCCGTTTTCCACGATGTCGGGATGATAGTAGCAGCAGCCGCCAAGGCCGATGGTGTACCAGTCGCTGAAGCCCTGCTGCGGGCGCAGGCTGTCGCCAAGGTGCCATTTGCCGCTTAGCGCCAGACGGTAGCCCGCCCTTTGCAGCATGGCGGTGTAGGTATCCTGCCCGTCGAGATAGGCGATCGGCTCTGTCTCGTCCGCGTAGCCGCGCCCGTAGGGGATCTGCGCGCTTTGGGCGGCAAAGCGCCTGCCGTCCATGTTTCCGCCCCTAAGCCAATCCAGCACGCCGTGGGCGGAGGGCATGCGCCCCGTCAAAAGCGACGCCCGCGCGGGCGAGCACACCGGGGAGGCGCAAAAAAAGCTGTCAAAGCGCAGGCCCTCGGCGGCGATGCGGTCGAGGGACGGGGTGCACAGCTCCTTTTCCCCGGCGCAGTGCATGGCCCACGCGCCCTGATCGTCGGAAAGGATAAAAACGATGTTTGGCTTCATCATGGCCTCCTGAAAAGCAGCGACTGTAGCATGCTGGCCCTGGACGGATCATGGAAAAACGCAAGGCTCGTTAGCCTTGCCTTAATGATAGCACTTTCCGCCCGCGCGTGCAAGCACGCAAAAATGTACATAATGTACATACTTGACATTGTGTGCACTATGTGATATTATAGTTTTGCGGGAGGTGGAAATAATGATCGAGGTCATGAACGCGACCGATGTTCGCAGAGATTGGAGCGCCGTTGTAGATAATACGGTCAGAACAAAACCGCAGTTCTTTAAGCGGACGCGGGACTATATCTTTCTTTCGGATCTTCGCTTTATGGAGGAGCTGCTGAAAGGGTATTCCTATTCGGCGCTGCGGATGGATGAGGAGGACGGGTCTGTGACCCTTGCGCTCAACGAGATCGACCTTGTGGAAAACGGCAGGGACGAAGCGGAAGCGCGCGAGAAGCTTGCAAAAGCGATCCTTGAATACGCCGAGGATTATTACAACGATTTCTCCTATTGGAGCAGTGCGCCAAATCGCAGGGCGCATATCCCGTATGTATTCAAGGCGCTGTTTATCGGAGACATCCATAAGATCGGAGACAGCATTCAATGCCAAGCTGGAAAGATCTGAAGCGCTTTTGCGAGCACGACGGCTGGGAGCTGTATAAGCAAACAGACCATTACTATTTTCGCAAACGGGATGCGGATGGCAATATCCGCCTGACCAAGGTTTCCAAAAACCCGGGGCAGATCAACGGGCACCTGTGGAAGACCATTCTGAACCGCCAGCTTCAGGTCAGCAAGGAATACTTCAATTCAAAACTGAAATGAGGGGGCACAGCCACCCCTGCGGATTGAACTTGGAGGGGCTGCGGCCCCTCCAAGCTCCCACGGGGCTTTTGTACTTGCAAAAGCCCCGGTTTTTTTTATTGCCGATCCCGTAGCAGCGGGATCTTATCCTCCTCTGTCAGATCCAGCAGCGCCAAAATGCCCTCCACCTTGGCCTTGGCCGCGCGCGTGTCCGCGTTGCTGTGCGCGTCGCTGCCAAAGTAGAACTTGCAGCCCTCCTCCTTTGCGATGCGGTAGGGTGTAAGCTCGATCTCAAGCTCCTCCTTGGTAAAGGATGTTGGTTCAAAATTCAGCTCGATGCCGATGCCGACCTTTGCGGCCTTTTGGAACAGGCGGTGGTATTCGTCCTTCGGGATCAGCCGCATCACCTCGAGGTGGCGGTTTTTCCAGATCAGCGTGCAGGTAAGGTGCGCGACGCCCACCTTGTAAAACGGAAGGTCCGCGTCCAAAAGCGCGTCAAAGCGCTTGATCCAAAGCTCCGCGCGCTCCTGCGCGCCCTCTGACCCGTCCAGCGTGAAGCCGTTCATGTGCATGTGCGTCGTTGGCACGATGATGAAATCCATCTTGTCCATCACCGCGCGGGAGATGCCGATCGTTCCAAAGCGATCCATGTCCGTTTCGCAGCCAAACCAAAAGCGCATGCCCTCCCGCTGCGGCAGGGGAAGCGCCTGGGATATGTGCTCAAAGGTCTGCGGCGCGTACCATTTGGATGCGCCGGGGATGGCCGCGTCCCACATGTGGTCGGTCAGGCACAGCGTGGTAAAGCCGTTTTCCGCCTCGAGGGCAAGGATCTTCTCCGGCAGCTGCTCGGGGTCGGTGGAGCAGTCCGACAGGAACGAATGGATGTGCAGATCATGATCCGCCTGAAATTTCACAATAACGCACCTTCTTTTTGATGTTGTCCGCCCCATTATAAAAAGGATCCCCGGTCGATGTCAAGGGCGGAGGGGGGAAAAAATAGGGGGAGGACGGAAGGGAGGGGGCGCGAGGAAGAGCCGGAGGGGAAGGCTAACGCCCCAGCCTTTTCTCCGGCTATTTCCCCGCCCATCCTCCCATCCATCCTCCCCCAAACTCTCCCCCTTGTCCCCCCTCCCGTTTTATGCTATAATCAACTTAACTCTTAACTGTTTATGGAGGGCTACCATGAACGACGTACAGCAGCGGGCGGCGGCGAAGCATCAGATACCGTATCTCCTGCGACTCAAATAGATACAAACAATAGTGTCAGTCGCAAAGAGATTGAACAACTGGTTAAGGATTTTAAGCGCTCATGCGGGGATTATCATGTGTCTCTGAAGGAATGTAATCCAGAGGATACAGTTGTTGGGCCAAGCGTGATAAGGCTCAAATTCAGGCTTGGAAGAGGTCAATCGCTTCAGGGACTGTCCAGCCATTTAGAGGACATCGGGAGGGAAATGAAGCGTACTGGTGTAATTATCCAACAGGAGCCGAACTCTGATGAATTGCTCTTAGATGTACCTAGGTTAAAGAGAGAAAAGGTTCTCTTTAAGGACGTTATTGCTTGTCTTCCAAAGGTTACTTCACCTGAGCAGTTATACTTCCCTCTTGGGAGGACTCCGAATGGGAAGGATTTGATTGAAGATCTTGGGCAGTTGCCACATATGCTTGTTGGTGGCAGCACAGGTTCAGGGAAATCAGTATTCCTCTTCACGATGCTTGCAGCTTTACTGATGACCCATCCAACTCAGGATGACCTTCAATTGGTGCTTTCCTCATCAAAGCTGGAGGACTTTATACATTTTGAAGGATTACCACACCTTTATTCAGGAAGCGTTATTTCCGATGCAGTAGAGGCTACGAGGGTAATAAAAGATGTAATCTTTGAGGAATCTGAGCGTAGAGGAAAGCTGTTAGCTGAAGCCAGGGTCGCAAATATCGTAGAATACAATAAAATTGCTACAGAGAAACTCGCGCCTATTGTAGTAGTGATCGATGAATTTGCAGACCTTGCGGATCAGCTTGAAACGAAAAAAGAGCAAAATGCATTCTATAAACCCGTACAACGAATCGCTCAGGCTGGGAGAAGTAGAGGTATACATCTGGTTATTTGCACTCAGCGACCTGAAGCAAAACTGGTACCATCAACGACAAAGGCTCAGTTGAATGGTCGTGTTGCTTTGCGAGTTAACGACGGTATCTCATCGAGGATGATTATTGAGGCTCCAGATGCTCAATACCTTCAAAAGCATGGCGATATGATCTATAAGAATGGTGATACCGTTGAGCGGGCACAAGGCTATTTAATTGAGATCCCGGAATTAGACGAAATTGTGAAAGACGTAATTAACGGAAAACTGTAGTTCCGCGGAAACGAAGGAGTTTGAGAGTGTTGGAACAATCTTTCAAGCATGGCATATTCAAGGAAGAACTTAAAAACAGGTTTTTATGCCTTGTTGAGATCGATGGTGAAGACACTCTCTGCTATATTCCATCGTCGTGTAGGCTCAGCAACTTCATTGATCTTACAGGAAGAGAAGTATTGGTTTCGCCAGTATCGTCACCCAACGCTAGAACAAAATATTCAGTATTTGCTTTATCTGGAAATCATGGTTTTATCCTTTTGAATATGTCAAAAGCCAATGAAGCTGTGGCAGTTAATATAGGCAGCAGACGCTTTTGTTTTCTGGGAAAGAGAAAACTCGTTAAGAGGGAATGCAAGATCAATGGATATAAAAGTGATTTGTATATTGAAGACACAAGGACTGTAGTTGAGATAAAAAGTATCTTGTCCTTTGCAAAAGGCAGAGAGGCTCGATTTCCTTCAGTTTACTCACAGCGAGCTATTGACCAGTTGATAAAGCTCAGACACCTCTTAGATGAAGGATATAGGGTCGGTTATGTCTTCGTTTCATTGAACCCTAGCATCAAACGACTGGCAATCAATGAGGAAATTGAAGCCTATCGGAATGCATTCAACTGCTGTATTGAAAGCGGCATGATGGTAAAAGGGGTGTCTTTGGAATTGAGAGATGGAGAGCCTATCGTTCATTCAACCCTTCTTGTTTCTTTCTGAATTGGTTAATGGATGGGTGACAGATAAAAAAGTAATGGGGAAGTTCAAAGAGTGAATCTAGATGCTGACTTGTAGCTGAAAAAGTATTAGTGAAGAGGTACTTGAATGATTCTATCGAAATCATCTTTTGTTCAAACATGGTTATGTCATGAGGCCGCATGGCTGGGATGGCACAAACCAGACGCGGGTCCACTTGATCTTATGTATGGTACAAGTATTCAATCTGCATTCGTTTCCACAAATTCAATATGCCAAGGGCAACAGGCAACCACACTATGGGCAAACCTAATTCAACAGGGTGTTTATATCAATTTTGCTCATCAGACCTTTAGATGGGACAGCGAGGCAGCGATTAAGGCGCATGTGCATTGCATCATTGTTGGTTTTTCATATATCAAAAAGGCATACGCGGTATTGTTTGATGCTGCGGGCATACAAAAGCAAGTTGACAACATCAATCAATACTTGACGAATGCACCTACCGCTATTATCGATAGCCGGTCTACACCTTTATGTAACGTTCCTGCAATGCGCTTTGGAAGCATGCCAAGAGACGGAGGAGGATTTATTCTAAGTGAAGAACAGAAAGAAGAACTAATCTCAAAAGAGCCCATATCAGAAAAATGGATACATCTCTATTTAGGTGCAGAAGAGTTTCTTAACAATAAAAAGAGATATTGCCTTTGGTTACTGAGGGCAAATCCTTCAGAAATTGCGAAATGTCCAATGGTGAAAGCCAGAATTGAGCATGTCAGAAATACGAGACTATCGAGCAAAGCGGCAGGCACAAGAAAATTTGCAGAAACTCCAACGTTGTTCTGTCAAATCGCTCAACCAACAGAAGGAAGCTATATCGCCGTTCCCAAAACGTCATCAGAACGTCGGAGATATATCCCATTAGGTTTCCTGAATTGTGATGTTATTGCCAGTGACCTATTATTTTTGATACCCACCGCCACCCTCTACCACTTCGGCGTATTGACCTCCAACGTCCACATGGCGTGGATGCGCACGGTGTGCGGGCGGCTGAAAAGCGACTACCGCTACAGCAAGGACATCGTCTACAACAACTTCCCCTGGCCGGAGGCCACGGAGGAGCAGAAGGCGAAGATCGAACAGACTGCGCAGGCCATCCTGGACGCCCGCGCCCTGTATCCCGATTGCAGCCTTGCCGATCTCTACGACGATCTCACCATGCCGCCGGAGCTGCGCACCGCGCACCAGCAAAACGACAAGGCCGTGATGGAGGCCTACGGCATCGACAAAAATCATCCGGCCTTCAAGTCCGAATCCGCCTGCGTGGCGGAGCTGATGCGCCGCTATCAGGCCCTGACCGCCCAGGAGGGCGGCAAATGACTGATCCTGCGACTGAAACAAACGAGGAAAGTGGGGACAAAGGCATGAACGACGACACGACGAGCGGGCGCGCGATGCACCCCAAAAAGGCGGAGATCTATGACGCGCTTGCAAAAATGCGGCAGGATAATGCCGCCGCGCAGGCAAGGCTTACAAAGCGGGCTTCCCTTGCCGATTACCGGGCGCTTGTGCGGCCGTCCCAGCAGGACGGGCAAAAGATCAGCGTCTGGTCGGAGGCCCTTCAAGCGGCGCTTGACGAAAACGAGATCGTTTTTATCCCCCGCGCGGAGGAGCCGTACTATATCGACCGCTCGATCCTGATCCCCTCGGATCGCCGTATCGAGGCGGAGGACGGCGCGGTGATCCGCCTCAAAAAGGGGATCAGGACCCTGATGCTTCGAAACCGGCACGTCGCGGACGGGACGCACGCCCCCATTTCCGCCCCTGTGCGCGATCACAACATCTGCATCACCGGCGGGCGCTGGGAGGAGAGCATGGACGTGCGCGCCGGCTACGGCAAAACCGGCATGATCGACGAGGAGCGAAGCTTTTACGGGGTCTCTACCGCGATGCTGTTCAACAATCTTTCCGGCCTTACCCTGCAAAACATGACCTTTGCCCACATGGCCGGCTTTGCGGTGCAGTGCGGGGATCTGCAAAACGCGGTGATGGGCAACATCGCCTTTGACCAGTGCTATGCGGACGGCCTGCACTTGAACGGCAATATCGACCGCGCGTGGATATGCGATATCCACGGCCAGTGCGGGGACGACCTCGTGGCCCTGAACGCCTACGACTGGCAAAACTCCTCCGTAAACTTCGGCCCCATGCGCTGTATCCTGTGCGAAAATCTGGAGCTTTCGGCGTCCAGCCCCTACAAAGCCATGCGCATCCAGCCCGGGATCTACTATTACGACGACGGCTCCTGGGTGGACTGTGCGCTGGACGGGATCATCGTAAAAAACGTGCGCGGGATACGCACCTTCAAGCTCTACTATCAGACGCCGCGCTATAAGCTCCGCACGCAAAAGCCGGAGCGCGGCGCGCCGGGCAGCGGCGACTGGCTGTTTTTTGAAGACATCAGCGTGGACCTTGCCGGGCCCATCGACGGCTTTCGGGAATACCGCGAGTCTGATCCCGTGCGCGGCGCCTTTGCCGCCTTTGAGATCGGCGCGAACATAAAGCATCTCTTTTTTGAAAATATCGACCTTACCCTCCACAGGGAAAAGTACCCCCTTTCCTACCTGCTGTGCGCAGGCCCCAAGTCCTGCGTGGTGGACGAGGGCACATGCGAGATCTTCGACCCCTACGTAAGCTGCAAGCTGGAAGAGCTGCACCTGGGCCGCATAAGGATAAACGGCAACACCCCGGACAGGATAGAACCGTATCTCAAGGCCGTGGCGTTTGACGACGTGAATCGTGACGGGTTTTCCAGCGGCAGGGGGATGATAGAGAGGGTGGAGTATGAGCAAGGGTAGCCGCAGCCGACTGCCGGAAGTGTTTATGTGATTGGGTAGAGGGGAAGGTAAGGTAGTTCTTAGCCTTCCCCTTTAGGGGAAGGTGCCCCGAAGGGGCGGATGAGGTTCTGTATAGAGTAGGAAGGGCGGTATCAGCCTATTACGGGGGTTGTGTTTTGTCAGATAATGGCATATTTTCCCCGCCTCATCGAGACAGAACCTCATCAGTCAGCCTTACGGCTGACACGTAACGCATTGCGGCTCTCGATGTCCACTGGACATCGATTCACTACCGCAATGCGCTCCAAGGGGGAAGCCTTAAGAGACGGCGAGATTTGCTCTTTGATTCGAGGGGAGAAGTGAGCCGATTTAAAGCCTTCCCCTTTAGGGGAAGGTGCCCCGAAGGGGCGGATGAGGTTCTGTATAGAGTAGGGCTTTTAATACCAGCCTATTACGGGGGGATAGTTTTTTCCTGATAATGGCATATTTTGACCCGCGCCATCGAGACAGAACCTCATCAGTCAGCCTGCGGCTGACAGCTTCCCCAGAGGGGAAGCCTTAAGAGACGGCGATGTGCCCCGAAGGGGCGGATGCGATTTTAACAGCTTACCGCCCCCTCATCCAAACAACTACCCGGCTTCCCTACCGGAAAGCCGGGCCATTTCTTTTACCTGCCGAATCTCCCTCGGCTCTGTCCGCCCCAGCCGCTTTGTCCCCAGCCGCTCTGTCCGCCCATCTGTCCAAAGCCGCCCATGCCGCCCATCATCTGATTGGGGATATAATTGACCTGCTGGCCGTTTACGATGATGGTGCCGCCATTGTACTGGGCGCTGCCGTCGTAATCGAAGGTGGAGGAGCCGCTTACGTTGATGCTGCCGCCGTTTACGATGATGTCGCCGTTGGAGTCGATGCCGTCGGTGTCGCCGGAGCCCATCACCACGGTGATGCTGCCGCCGTTTATCACGAGGGCGGTAGAGTAGGCGCTGCTTTTGTTTGCGGCGTTTATGCCGTCGTCGGTCGCCTGGATGTCGATCACGCCGCCGTTGATCTGGATGTACGTGCCCTCGATGCCCTCGGAGGCCACGATGGTGATGTCTCCGCCGTCGATCGTGACAAGGCTGGTCGCCCGGATGCCGTCGTCCCCGGCCCGGATGGACAGCGTGCCGCCGCCGATGTAGATGTAGCCCAGGCTGTCGTCGTCCGCGTTTTCCGCGTGCAGGCCGTCGGTGCCGCAGTTCAAAATCAGCGTGCCGCCGGATATGCGGATGGAGTCGTTTGCCTCGATGGCCTTGGAGGTCGCGGTGATCGCGTAGCTGCCGCCGGTGATCTTTACGTCGTCCTTGCCCGCGATGCCGTTATAGGTGGAAGTGATGGTAAGCTTGCCGCTGCCGTTTAAGGTGATATCCTGCTTTGAAAAGATCGCGGCGTCGGTCTGCGTGTCGCCGTCAGACTGGAAGGAGCCGGTCACCTGCAATTGGCTGTCTGCGGTAGTTGTAACAAACACCTTGTCCGCGCTCTTTACGTAGATGCAGGGAAAGCTCGTGTTCGTGATGGACGCGCCGTTCAGCACAAGCTGCACCTTGTCGTTGTCCGCAGCCTCCACGTAAATGGTCGCGTTCTTGGCGCTGCCGCTAAAGACGTATACGCCCTTGGTCGTAATGTGGATGTCGCTGCCGTCTGAAAGGGTGTAATAGGTCGCGCTGCTAAGGTCCGGCGTTTGCTCCAGATCGCGGCTGGTGAATAGCTCGGAGGCGTCAAGCGTCTGGGCGCTTGTGCTGCCCGCACTGCTTTGCGCGGCCTCGGCGTTTTTGCTTAGGGTAAAAATGCCAAGGCCCGCGACGATGGCGATAAGAGTAAGGATGGCTATGATCCTGTGCTTCATGGTTTTGTTCCTCGCTTTCTTGTTGATGGCGTGATTATATCCTGCAAGCTTAAAGCGAAGCTAAAACCAAAAGAAAAGAATTTGCAATCAAAATGAATCTCCGATTCATTTTGATCGGTTGGCTATGTTGTACGAATAGGCCATTTGATCGAAACGACAAGCCGCTGGCGGATGGGCGATAGGTTAGCAGTTTTTGCTGAAATTCCTGCGGGAATTTCCGGGCGCAAAAACTGAGAGGTCGCGATTATTTGCTCCGGTCGTCTTCGCTGCGCTGCGCTTCCTGCACAAAAATCGCTGTCCTCGGGGTGGCGGAGCCACCCCTGCGGATTATTGTTGGAGGGGCTGCGGCCCCTCCAAGCCTCCCGGGGGTTTGGTATGGTCCCATGTTTTTACATATTGTGCGTTACTACGTTGCGGGACTGTGGTATAATGAAGAAAAAAATCTGATGCTTTGACAAGGAGAGCAACATGGCAGACAGAAGCGCAAGCGCCCTGCGCAAGGTGCGCATCATTCCCGATTATACCGAAATGGCCGCAGGCAGCGTGCTGATCGAATGTGGCCGCACGCGCGTGCTGTGCACGGCGTCCGTAAACGAGGGCGTGCCGCCCTTCAAAAAGGGCTCCGGCACGGGCTGGCTCACGGCGGAGTACGCCATGCTGCCCGGCTCCACCTCCCGCCGCAAGGAGCGCGACGGCATCAAAAAGGACGGGCGCGGGGTGGAGATCCAACGCTTGATCGGGCGCTCGCTGCGCGCGGCGGTGGATCTGACCCGCCTTGGCGAGCGCACGATCTACATCGACTGCGACGTATTGCAGGCGGACGGCGGCACGCGCACGGCCTCTATCACCGGCGGCTTTGTGGCGCTGTGCCTCGCCTGCGACAGGCTGCTAAAGCAGGGCGTCATCGTGGACAGCCCCGTGATAAAGCAATTGGCCGCCGTGAGCGTAGGGCTTGTGGACGACGTGCCCACGCTGGATCTTGAGTACGCGCAGGACTCCCGCGCGCAGGTGGACATGAACGTGGTGATGACCCGGGACGCCGCGGGCCGCATGGAATTTGTGGAGGTGCAGGGCACGGGGGAGGGCAGAAGCTTTTCCCGCGCGGAGCTGAATAAGCTATTGAACCTTGCGGAAAGGGGCATTAAGCGCCTCTACCGCGCGCAGGAAACGGCGCTTAAAGAGCGCGCGCAGGTGATCGGCAAAAAGCCGCGCCTCGTGGTCGCCACCCACAACTTTGGAAAGCTGAGGGAGATCCGTTCCCTTCTCGGGGAGCAGTTCGACATTTACTCCGCCTCCGAGGCGGGCTATGATCAGGACATCGAGGAGACCGGCCAGACCTTCGCCGAAAACGCGATTTTGAAGGCCGAGACCCTGATGCGCGAAGCGCACTGCGCCTGCCTGGCCGACGACAGCGGCCTGATGGTGGACGCCATTGGCGGAAGGCCTGGCGTCTACAGCGCAAGGTACGCCGGCGTGCACGGGGACGACGAGGCCAACAACCAAAAGCTGCTTGCCGAGCTTAAAAACGTGCCCGCCCCGCGCACCGCGCGCTTTGTAAGCGCGGTCAGCCTTGCGCGCCCCGGCCGCGAAACGCTGACCTTCGAGGGCAGCTGCGAGGGCGAGATCACTTTCGAGCCCCGGGGCAACGGCGGCTTTGGCTACGATCCGCTGTTTTCCTCCTATGATCTTGAGGGCCGCACCTTCGGGGAAGCGCCGGACGCGGACAAGCAGCGCATCTCCCACCGGGCGCGGGCGATCGCGGCGCTCAAAAGCCATCTGGAGGCGGAAAAGTGACGCGCCTTGGCGTCATGGCGGACAGCCATCGCGCCCGCCGAAACATCCAAAAGGCGCTGGAGAAAATGGAATCCTGTGAGCTCATTTTGCACCTTGGCGATCACGACAGCGACATGGACGCCTTTGACCTGCGCCCTGGCAGGCTCATAAGCGTGCCGGGGAACTGCGATCCGCTGTCCTTTGCGCCGCCGCTCCAGCTTTTCGAGCGGGACGGCGTGCGCGTTCTCATGACGCACGGGGACGCCTACGGCGTAAAGTACGGCCTTACCCGCCTTGCACTGAAGGCCCGGGAAAAGGGCGCGCGCCTTGCGCTTTTTGGCCACAGCCACGTGCAGACGGCGCAGGACGACGGCGAAGTGCTGTGCCTGAATCCCGGCGCGCTATGCAACGGCTGTTATGCCATCGTCACGCTGGACGCGGGCAAGATCAGCTACGAACTTAAAAAACTGGATGGAGCAAACGACTTATGATCGAAGCGATACTGCTGGACTGCGGCGGCGTGGTGGTATATCCCGAATCGGGCGAGTGGCTCGCGCCCGCAAATCTCGACGCGATCCTGAACGGAAGAAAGCTTTCCTTTTCCATGGAGGACGCAAAGCGCGCCTTTGCGCGGCACGCGCACTTCATGGACGAGGGGCAGTTGATCACCGGCCTTGGGCACGAGCGCGCGCTTAGGGTACAATTCAACACCCGCATGAACGAGGAGCTGAAAACCGGCCTTACCCCCTCCCAGATCGACGCGGTAGTGGATTACCTCACCTACGCCGACAGCAAATACGCCCTCTACCCGGACGCGCATGAGGGCGTTGACGCCCTGTGCGCAAAATACCGCGTGGGCTTTTTGTCTAACGCCCTGCCCTCCATGATCCGCGCGCTGGATACCAGCGGCATCACAGCAAGGCTCAGCTGCTTTACCGTGTCCTGCCTGTGCGGCTGCCAAAAGCCCGGGGAGGAGATCTACCTGCGGGCGCTAAAGGAGCTTGATCTGCCCGCGGAAAAATGCATCTTTGTGGAGGACTTAAAGGATAACCTCTTTACCGCAAGGCGGCTCGGCCTTCACACGATCCGCATGAGGCGGGAAAAGTATCTGAACGTCCCCATGCCGGATTTCGACTGGCCGGGGCGCGAGGCGCACGATCTTAGCGACGTGCTGCGCCTTGTGGACGCGCACAACGCGGGCACAGCTTCGCTTACATGAAGCGCATCCTTCGGCGCGAGGCTGCAGGGCTCATCTGCGCCTTTACCGGGCATCGGCCAAACAAATATCCCTGGCTGAGCGATCCCGGAAGCGACGCCTGCCGCAGCCTGCTTAAGCGCCTGCGCGGCGCAGTAGAGGATCTGATCGGGGAGGGCTACACCCATTTCATCTCCGGCGGGGCGCTGGGCGTCGATACGCTTGCGGCGCTGCTGATATTGGAAATGCGGGAAAAAGACCCCCGCCTGACGCTTGAGATCGCGCTGCCCTGCCCGGACCAGACCCGCTACTGGAGCGCGCGGGATGTGCAGCTCCATAAACGCCTTTGCGATCAGGCGGACGCGCTTACCACGATCAGCGAGATCTACACACCCTTTTGCATGTACGAGCGCAACCGCTTTATGGTAAACGCCTGCCAGACCCTGATCGCCGTCTACGACGGCACCCACGGCGGCACCCGCATGACCGTGGGCCTTGCCTACGACGAGGGAAAAAGAATCATCACCCTGGCACCGTAGGGAGGGACACCTCTTTGGCGCAGTACGGCCTGCGGGCCGCCAGGAGCCGAATAAGGGGGATATATGGAAAATATTCTGAACATCATCAATTTCATTCGCGGGGCGGAACCGAGAAATCGGGCAATCGACCTGGTGGAGCCGGTGCGGCGGCAGATCGAGCTGATGAAGCGCTACAAGCTGCCGGGCACCTTTCTTCTTCAATACGACGCGATGCTGCGCGAGGATATCTTGGCGCTTTTGCGGCCGCTCGACCCGGAGCAGTTCGAATTGGGCCTGTGGTTTGAGATGAATCAGCCCCACGTGGAGGCGGCGGGCCTTCCCTGGCGGGGACGGCCGGGCTTTGAATGGGACTGGCACGCGCACGTGGGCTTCTCCGTGGGCTATACCCTTGAGGAGCGCCGGGCGCTTAGCGACGCACTGGTAGCAAAGTTTGAGGAATGCTTCCATCGCCCCGTCCGCTCGGTTGGCTCCTGGATGCTGGACGCCTGGACGCTTGGATACCTGTCCGACCGCTACGGCATCGAGGCCAGCTGCAACTGCAAGGATCAATGGGGGACCGACGGCTACACCATCTGGGGCGGGTACTGGAATCAAGGGTATTATCCCAGCCGGAACAACGTGCTCTGCCCTGCGCAAACGGCGGAAAACCAGATCCCCGTGCCGGTGTTCCGCATGCTGGGCAGCGACCCGGTCACGCAGTACGACCTGGGCCTCAGGCTGGACGACGGCGCGGCGGCGGTGCAGCACGTGGCGTCCCTGGAACCGGTCTACGGCAACGAGGGCAGCAATCCGGAGTGGATCAACTGGTTCATGCGCCAGAACTTTGAGGGCGGCAGCCTGGCCTTTGCCTACGCGCAGGCGGGACAGGAGAATTCCTTCGGCTGGCCGATGATGAAAATGGGCCTTGAGTACCAGTTCCCGCTGTTTGCCAGATGGCGCGCGGAAAAGGGTCTGCGCGTGGAGAAGCTGGGCGATACCGGCAGGTGGTACCGTAAGCGCTTCCGCCTGACCCCCGCGACCTCCGTGTGCGCGCTGGAGCCTTACGGCGACAGACAGGCCCAGTCTGTGTGGTACGACTGCAAAAACTATCGCGCCAATGTCTACAGGGACGAAAAGGGCCTGCGCCTGCGGGATCTGACCCTTTTTGACGAACGATACCCGGAGCGCTACAGGGAGCACGTCTGCAAAACGGAATATCTGGTGTTTGACAACCTGTCCCTGATCGACGGCAACCGCATGAGCGGCAAGGGGATCCTCGCGGGAGCCTGGCTGGTCGATGGGCAGGGACAGCCGCTTTATCCTTCACCCCTGAAGGCCGAGGAGGGGGAAAGCGCCCTGTGCCTTACCTTCGACCAGGAATCCATTTTGCTTACGGAGGACCGCATAAGCATCCTTGGCGGCGCGGCGCTTGCCCTGCGCTGGCGGAAGGACAAAACGCCCTTCCTCGCGGCGGAAAAGGGTCGGCTGCTCTATGAATATAACGGGATGCGCTATGCCCTGCGGCTGCTAAAGGGCAGCGTGTCCTCGAGCGATGCGCTCCTGCTTGCGCCCGACGGGGGAGAACTGACGATCATGCCTGAAAGATTGGAGTGGTGAAACAGGACGTGGGCACAGGTCCCGTCTGAAAACGCCATTCCTTTGGGACTGCGATATCTGACGAACGAAAGAGGATCCCAGAACATTTCCCCAATCATAAAAATATAATCGACAAAGACGAGTTGGAACTCAAGGCCCGATCCGCTTGCTGGCGGGGCGGGCCTTTTTTGTTACTTCGCTTTCGATGCTTTTTTCTCTGTTTACCCTTCTATTTCCCCCTGAGATCAAGCCTATGCAAAGAAATGTTAAGCTTGCAAAGAATTGTGCATTGCCATTTTTTGGGATATTCCATATAATTCAGGCGTAATAAATTTGGCAAACAGCCAAAAAAAGAAAGGTGGATGTTTTCGCATGAAAAAATGGTTCGCAGCCCTGCTGGCCGTGGTCATGCTGCTTACTGCCGGCATGATTTCAGTCTTCGCCGAACAGGACGACCGCCCCACGATCACCGTGAGCGTGTACGACCGTGGAAATGTACCCACCTCCGTGGGCACCATCGTTGACAACCCCGTGGTGGATTGGATCAATGAAAACAGCCCTGTCAAAGTGGAGTTCATGGCAGTGCCGCGCTGGAACTCTGCCGAGACCTTCGCCGCCTGGTTTGCCGCAGGAACGGCTCCGGATCTGATCTGCGAGTACGAGTGCGGCACCTGGATCAAGGAAGGCTACACGATGCCTCTTGACGATCTGATCGACGAATACAGCGTGGAGTACAAGGAACTGCTTGAAAAGTATCCCGCTGCAAAGAAGATCGCGATCCCAAGCGGAAAGGAACAAATGCACACCTTCGTGCGCATCTGGCCCTGCACCAACTACACCACCGTCCTCATCCGCGCCGACTGGATGGACAAGCTCGGCCTTGAGATCCCCACGACCCTGGAGGAGTATAAGGACGTGCTTTATACCCTGACCACGGAGGATCCCGACGGCAATGGCGAGGACGACACCTATGGCACCAATGTCAGCGATTTCATCAAGTTCATGATGGGCTTGAGCAACGAGACGATCGGGCCCCACATTGATGAAAACGGCGACATCAGCTACTCCACCGAGCGCATGGAAGCCTATTATGAGCTGCTCAAGTGGATGTATGACAACAACATCATCGATCACGACTACCTGACCGATACCAACGGCGAAAAGGCGGACGCGGACTTCGTCAGCGGGCGCATGGCTATCCTTGGCACCAGCGATGTGAAGGCTGAAAACCTCATCCGCGAGCTGTACAAGAACGTGCCTGAAGCGCGCGTCGTCACCATGCCCATGCCGTCCAACGAGTTTGGCTCCTTCAACGGCCATGTGCAGGGCGGCCTCTACAACACCGGCTTCATCAATCGCAACTGCACGCATCCCGAGGACGTCATCAAGTACATCGACTTTATGCAGTCCGACGAATTCTACGCCCGCGTGATGTTCGGCGTGGAGGGCGTACACTATCACTTCAACGAAAAGGGCGTGCCCGTCCGCTCCGCTGAAGAGCAGGAAAGGTACACCGCGGAAATGCAGTGGGCCAGCGGCTTTGACTACTGCATGACCTACGCCAAGATCAAGATGCCCGCAGCCTGGGCGGATCCGGTAGCCAAGCTTACCGAAGAATCCGACCGCGCAGCAGTCGACTTTGCCAACATCGTCAATGACGCCACGAAATGGATGTTTGAGGACGGCCGTCAGTGCACGCTGGTCATCAGCTCCACTGTCGAGCTGCCCACCGATATCCAGTTCGCCTACGACAGCATGGCGGCCGAATACCAGGGCATCTGGGACAAGGCCGTCACCTCCGGCGACGCGTACAGCCTTGAGGAGGCGCTTGCCGATTACGAGAAGCTTTACGAGGAATCCGGCTACGGCAAATATGTGGAATTCATGACCGACTGGTTCACCAACAACCGCGACAGGATCTATGTGCGCAACGACAACCTGGAGCTGAAGCCCAACTATCTTGAGTAGCTGGCGGCTCAGGCGGCAGGGAGCGGGAGCTGCATGTAAGGAGCCTCCCGCTCCATCTCCTCTCCTATTTCTCAAGCAAAGAGCAGATTTGAGGGATGATCTATGTCACAAGCACTCAATTCCATACCCGTGGTGAAAAGGAAAATATTCAATAAGCGCATTTTCAGAATGAACATTGTGCTCTACACGATGTTCCTTCCTGTGATGGTGCAGTTTTTTATCTTCCATATCATCCCCATGGCCGGCTATGTCATGGCCTTTCAGGACTATAAAATGCTCGACGGCATTTCCGGCAGTCCCTGGACGGGCCTGTACAATTTTCATATGATGTTCACCAATCCGGTCTTTCGCCGGATCGTGCTCAATACCCTGAAATTGAGCCTGCTGGGCATTGCAGTAAGCTTTCCGATGCCGATCGTCATCGCGCTTTTGCTGAATGAAGTGCGCAGCATGAGTTATAAAAAGATCACGCAGACGGCCGTTTTCATGCCGCATTTTTTGAACTGGACGGTCGTGGGCACCTTTGTGATCATGCTTTTTTCGGAAGAAACGGGCCTTGTAAATACATTCATTGCCGCCCTGGGCGGGCCGCGAAGGGCCTTTTTATACAATGAGAACTCCTGGCTGGTCATCTACCTTGGCACAGGCGTGTGGAAGAGCGCGGGCTTTGGCTCCGTTTTGTATCTTGCAGCCATCGCGGGCGTGTCGCTGGATCAGTACGAGGCCGCCACGCTGGATGGGGCCAGCCGCATCCAAAAAACCTGGTATATCACGCTGCCCTCCATCCTGCCGATCATCATGATCAAGCTCATCATGAGCGTGGAAAGCGTGATGAACGTGGGCTTTGAGCAAATCTACGTGATGACAAACAACGCAGTGAAAAATTCCACCAACGTGATCGGGCTGTATTCCTACAACTCCATCAGGGAAGGCAGAAACTTCGGCGTCACAACGGCCATGAACTTTGTGGAAGCCGGCATGGGCTTTCTCATGATGGTCATCGTCAACCGCCTGTGCCGTCCAACCGGCCACCAGCTGTGGTAAAGGAGGGAATGGCAAAATGAGAGTGAAAGACACGACGTCGGACAGGATCTACCTGGCCATCGTACACGTTATCCTCGCGCTTTTGTCGCTGATGTGCATTTTACCGGTATTGCATGTCATAAGCGAATCCTTTTCCTCTGCCAGCGCCATCCTGAGACAAAAGGTGTATTTCTGGCCCGTCCAGTTCAGCTTGGACTCTTATAAGCTGATGCTGCGCTCCTCAAGGGTGATCTCCGCTTTTGTAAACAGCTGTATCATCTCCGTTGTCGGCGTAGCGCTGCACCTGTTTGGCACAACGCTGGCGTCCTACCCCCTGTCAAAAAAGTACTTTTATGGCCGCAGATTTTTCAGCATCCTCTTTGTCTTTGCGCGCATCTTCGGCGGCGGCATGATCCCAACCTACATGCTGATGTCGAACCTTGGGCTTCTGAACAGCTACTGGTCCTTGTGGCTGCCCGCCATGGTGGGCATCTACAATACCATGATCATGCGCACCCAATTCGAGTCCATCCCCGCAGAAATCTACGAGTCCGCTTACATCGATGGCGCGGGGGAATGGCGCATCATGCTGCAAATGTACCTTCCGCTTTCCAAGGCGACCTACGCGGCGCTTGGCCTGTTTGCGCTGGTCGACTTTTGGAACATGATACGCAACGTCCTTTTGTACATCAACGATTCCACGTATCACAATCTGGCGGTCTATGTTCAAAACATGATCAGCCAGCAAAAGGCGCTTACCGAGCTCAACGCCAACGCGGATGTATCCGCCCTGGGCTTTGACACCGTGGAGCGGGGCATCCAGGCGGCGGGCATCGTGGTGCTGATTTTGCCCGTGTTTATTGTCTATCCGTTCCTGCAGCGTTATTTCACAAAAGGCGTCATGATCGGCGCCATCAAGGGATAGTGAGGTTGCTATGAAATACCAGTTGGATCAGGCGATCAAACGCACAAAAGAGCTCACCCTGGACGAGCATCGAAGGGGCATTCTGATACGCTGTACCGGCTTTGGCCCCCTGGAGCTTCCAAAGGTCCCGCCGCTGGAAAGCTGCGTGTTCCCGCGGGATACCAGCTCCTACATGGACGCGGTCATCGCCAGCCATGTAAAGTGGTTTGAGGCCCATCAGGTGCTGGATGACGACTATATCCCGGCGCTGAAGCCCTTTCTTGGCATCGCCGAGCACAGCTGCTTTCTGGGCGGCGAGGTGCGGTATGGGGGAAACACCAGCTACCAGGAGCCGGCCCTGGACGACATCACCGATTTCAGGCGCTTGCGCTTTGATGAAAACCGCCCTCACTACAAGCTGCTCATGGACTGCATGGCATATCTGAAGAAAAAAAGCAGCGAATACGGCTACTATGTCTCGCTGCGCGGCTTTGACGGCCCCATGGACATTGCAAACGCCATCCGCGGCAACGATATCCTCTACGACCTGTACGATGAGCCGGAGGAGACGAAGGCGTTTATCGATTTCTGCGCGGACGGCTGCCTGTGGACAAGCCAGAACCAGCGCCGCTACGCGGATGTCGTGGAGGGCGGCTACATCAGCGGGCAGGGGCTGTGGATGCCGGGCAACGCGATCGGCCACATCTCGGAGGATCTGTCCTCCATGTGCTCGCCGCAGATGTACGAGGAATTCGGCCTGCCTTACACCGCAAGGGTACTCGAGCATTTTGACTATGCGGCCCTGCACGTGCACTCGCTGGGCCGCAGCTGCATCCCCCTGTTCAAAAAGCTCCAAAAGATCAAAATGTACCAGCTCACCGACGATCCCAACCAGCCCACGGGCATGGAGGTATTCAGGGAGTACGCGCCTTATTTTGAAGATTGCCTGGTCAACGTGGACTTGGATGCCCAGGGCGTGCGCGACAATCTTGATTTTCTGCTTGCCCACCGCGCCATCGTCAACCTGAATGCCTCTTCTGTTTACGAGGCGCAGCAGATCATAGACCTCGTTCGCGAGCGTCAATAGATCCGTAAACAAAAAGCAAAACGCGCCGGCGGAAGGAAGCGGCTCGCCTTGGTTCAGGCGGCCGCCTTCCTTCCGCATTTCGTTTTGCCTGTTTTCGGGAAAGCTGCATCAAAGGCGGGGCACAGTGCAATGACGTGGCCAGAATGTCGCCGGACTGTCTGTGACTTGCGCGGCTTTTAGGCCTGTGCGCTGCCCGGCTCCTGGTTCATCGTTCGGTATTCGCTGGGGGAGCGGCCGGTCTCCTTTTTGAAAACGCGGCTGAAGGACGCGGCGTTTGCATAGCCCACGGAGCGGGCGACCGCCTCCACGGTCACAGCCGGATCCTTCAGCAGCATGCAGCTGCGCTCTATGCGCAGGCGGATCACGTAATCCACAAATTTTTCGCCAAAGAGTTTTTTGAACACGGTGCTGAACGAACTGGCGTTCATGTTAAAATACGCGCTGATGGACTGCAGCGACAGCTGATCGTTTCCGATCTCGCCGTCGATATACTGTTCGATCCTGCGCATCAGCGCATGGCGGCTGCTGTTTCGCTGGTTGTCTCCCGCCCAAAGCATATATTCAGAAAGCAGCGCCTTCAAGGCGTCCATCACGCTGCTGAGCGTCCGAAGCGATCCCTCCTGCAGGGTATAGACCTCGACCACGCTGCGCCTAAATTCCGTTTGGAACTCCTGCCCGATGATTTTAAGGCTCTCCTGCAGGTTTCCAAGCAAGCCGTGGACGATCTGACGGATATTTTCTTCCGTCAGCAAAGAGGCCTCCATCCGGGAACGGAGGAGCTCCAGTTTTTCCTCCCATTCGGGATCAAAGCGCGTAATGGCGCCGTTCAAATCCTGGACAGCTGCGTAGATCTCGATGCTGTTTGCCCTGTCCAGGAGGTTAAAGCGCTGCCTGGTGATGATAAAGGGGTTATCCAGCACCATCCTGTAGCGCTGCATGCTGTTTAACTCTGCATAGCACGCTGCGATCTGGTGATAGTCAAAGACATAATCGCTCACTGCCATGCTCAGCGGCACCAGATTGCCGTTGATATAGGACAGCAGCTGCTGCACCTCAAGCGGCGCCATTTCTGTGATCAGCACGGTTTCCGCTGCGCTTCTGCGCTGCATCAGATACTGGCTGCCCATGTATTCGTGCGCCTTTTCCAAGGTGTTTGGAAGGTACTCCGGATCTGCCAGCTGCGTATTGGAATCTGTTTCCTCGTCGATCGCGCAGATCACGGCCAGGGTGACCGCTCCGCGCAAAAACGATACATCGTCGTATTGGCAGTACTCGTTCAGCTCTTCCTGACTTAAGTTTTCAGAGCTGTTCAAAAGCAGATTGATAAAATCCTGCCGCTTGAGCACGCGCCATTCATCGTACTTGCCGCGGTACTTCCTGGCTTCTGTCAGCAGCTGCGCAAAGCTGCTTTCAAGGGGCGGCGTTTTCCGGCCGGAGTCGTTTGGCGCTGTCTCCGCGCCAAAAAACAGCTTCATTTCTCCTTTGATCCTGTCAAGCGGCATCGTTTCGTTTTTCGTGAAGGCCAAAATCCTGTATGCGCATACAAGCAGCATGAATACGCCCAGCGCGATCAGCGCAAAATAGCCTTTTGTAATGAAATATCCGGCCAGGGTAGTCCTCTGCCGGGCCCTGAAGCGGAGCCCGGAATACGCTGACAGGCGCTCGCCTTCAATAGAGTACCTCCCGCCGCCTTCCTGAAAGGTGCTGAACAGCACGCTGCCAGCCTGATCGCTTACCTCGATCTCTGCGCCGGTATCGTCGACCAGCGCGCCGATATAGTTTTTGAGCGCCTTGGCGCTGACGTTGGCCACAAGCCAGCCATAGCGATTGGAATAGATCGGATAGCAATTGCTGATGGACAGCACGCTCTGCCCGTCCACCAGACGCAGGGGCGAAACCCTCTTGTACGCGTCCAAAATGCTTTGCACGGGACTGTGCGCCGCCTTATATCCTTCGTCGAGCGTAAGCAGAAAGTCTTGGTCACCAAAGTCGCTAAGCTTGCTGGTGTGGATATACGCGGTGCTGATAACGAGGTCATCGCTTCTTCGGTATGCATAGAGGGAATGGAGCGTTTCGTCCAGCACCACTGTGTTGTACAGATCCTGAAAGAAAAGGTACAAGTCGTAGTAGTCCTCACGCTTGATATTGTTGATAAAGAAGGCCCGGGCTTTCAGATCGCTTTGGATCAGCTGCTGCATGCGCGTATCGACCGATTCCAGCTTTTCGTCCACAGAACGCGTAAGCGTCGTAAGCGCCGTTTCGATATTCCGCCTGGAATGCTGAAAGGTTTCGCGCAGTATAAAACCGGAAAACAGCAGCGCCAGCGCCGCTATGATCAGAAATGTCGTAAGCCAGAAGCTTCCCGTTGTTTTCCTGGTCTGAACCTGTCTGTCCTTGTCAACCATAATTCCTGTGCCTTATCCGATAGCGGTTGCCCGCTTTCGTTATTTTGCGTACACCGTCTTTTTATCACACCTTCGGCATGCATTTTCAAAAGATATTTTGCGTCTAAAAACGCATCCATGCGATGCTGTATCTCTTGTTAACATTATATACAAACGGAGTAAAATCGTCAAGATGAGCAGCTTTGTCCACCCAGGGCGCTGAACCCTGTAAGCGCCAGACCGGCAAATTGAACGCGCGGTGCATTGGCGAGCCCGATTTTTATCCATTGCGTTTTTGGCGCGAAGCGAGTATAATAGGGGAGCTGCCGGGGGCATCCCGGAGAACGCAGCAAGTTCATTTTACAGATTCGATAGAATGGTTGGAGGACGAGAACATGAAGAAGCTGATCGCAGTGATTTTGACTGTGCTTATGGTCTGCCTGAACCTGAGCGCGATGGCGGAGGAGGGGCAGCTGGCACCCCTGTACGCTACGGTGGGCGAGGCGCTGGCTGATGATGCTGAAGGAAATGTCGTTTCCGGAGGCGTTCCGGGGGAATACTATGCCGTGGTCACGCTGAGGGGCGGAAAATACTTTCGCAGCGTAGCGCTTTACGACGAAAAGCTTACCGAGCTTGAGGAAGCGCTCGGGTAATTGGATTATGAGGCGGAAGACTTTTTGAACAGCACGACGCGGCGCTGGCGGCGATAGAGGAGCATGTAAAGACCCTGCCGATCGCCTTTACCGAGATGTTCACGGCGGAGCCGCTGACGGACGAAGAGAGGGCTGCCCTGGTCGGAAAGACCCTTGCCGAGCTGACGGAGGCCGGCTTTGAGATCGGCTCCAACGGCACGGAAAGCGGCGAGGGGGAAAACGAAGTCCTCATCGTCTATACGCTGCGCTTTGGCGTGTTTGACTATGCGTGCCGGATGGACGCGGACGAGGAAGCATACGAAGCGGCCAAGGAAAACGACACTGAGGGCGAACTTGCGGTTGCGGACGTAAAGCTGATCGGCATCACAGAGTCTGCGGCCAACAGGCGCTTTCACACAGACGGGACCGTAGAGGAGCCCGAAGACCCCCTCGCGGAGATCAGCGAACTGATGACCGAGATCATGGCCCTGCTCGAACAGGCGCAGTCCGGCGAGGAAGCCGATATCAGCGAAGCCATCGCCGCACTGAAGGCGGAGCATCCGGATTATGCGGACATGATCGATTTCTATTTGGCGCTGTACCAGCAGCTGGGCATGGACGGCTTTGCTTCCTTGCTGACGACGGCGGAGTGAAGGGGATCACGCTCAAAATGAATCAACGATTCATTTTGAGCGGATGGTTATGTTGGCAGAATAGTCTATTTGATCAAAACGACGATCCGTAGCACCTTAGGCAAGCGCTGCTTCGCAAAAATCGCTGTCCTCGGGGCGGAAGGTTGACTTGCCATCGGCAAGTCAATCCCATGCAGAGCGTGGGATGCCGACGGCTCAAATCTGAGATTTGAGCCGCGGCACCGCGAGCCACCCATGCGGATTGAAGTTTGGAGGGGCTGCGGCCCCTCCAAGCTACCCCGGGGTTTTGCGCTTGTGCAACAGCTCCCTTGTAAGCATTTAAATCAGATCACTACGGGAATGTAAGCCCACTTAGCCCGCTCCGCTTTCCAGCGGAGCGGGCTTCAGACCATCAACAAAGTCACACTACAGATTCTGCGGTGTGACTTTTAACATAGACTAAACAAATAACCAAAAGGAATTGTGAGGA
>CADBNW010000002.1 GCA_902796025.1 uncultured Eubacteriales bacterium | reverse complement strand
TTATGGCTATTATCGATACGATCATCGCAAAAGCGAAGGCAAACGTAAAGCACATCGTTCTTCCCGAGGGCGACGAAAAGCGAAACATCCAGGCGGCGGCCAAGGTCGTGGCGGCAGGCATCGCCAGCATCACAGCGCTGGGCGATCCTGAGAAGGTGAAGGCCGTTGCGGCGGAAACCGGCACGAGCCTTGAGGGCATCGAGATCATCGACCCCAAGACCAGCTGCAAGACCCAGCAGTACGCCGATCTGCTCTACGAGCTTCGCAAGGCCAAGGGCATGACCCCCGAAGAGGCGCTCAAAAAGGCGCAGGATCCCATGTATTACGGTATTCTTATGGTAAAATCCGGCGACGCAGACGGCCTGGTAAGCGGCGCGGTCCATTCCACCGCCGACATGCTGCGCCCCGCACTGCAGGTCATCAAATCCAAGCCCGGCATCAAGACCGTATCCTCCTGCTTCATGATTGAAAGCCCGGTATACGGCGTGATGATCTTCTCCGACTGCGCGGTCAACATCGATCCCGGCGCTGAGGAGCTTGCAAACATCGCCGTGGCCGCGGCGGACAGCGCAAGGACGCTGGCGGGCATCGATCCCAAGGTAGCCATGCTCTCTTTCTCCACCAAGGGCAGCGCCAAGCACGACAACGTGACCAAGGTGCAGGAAGCCACCCGCATCGCCCACGAGCTGGCGCCGGAATTGAAGCTGGACGGCGAACTGCAGCTTGACGCGGCGCTGGTGCCCGAGGTCGGCCAGCTGAAGGCCCCCGGCAGCGAGGTCGCGGGCTACGCAAACGTTCTGGTCTTCCCCGACCTTGAGGCCGGCAACATCGGCTACAAGCTGGCGCAGCGCTTCGGCAAGAGCGAAGCATACGGCCCCATCCTTCAGGGCATCGCCAAGCCCTGCAACGACTTAAGCCGCGGCTGCTCCGTGGACGACATCGTGGCCACCGTCGCCATCACCGCCGTGCAGGCGCAGTAAGGGACGCAGGCACAGGCATTTTCAAGGGGTGTTCAAAATGATGTATCCCTATATGACCCTGAACGACGATACCGAGATCACGCATTCCGAGATGAAGGCGGACGGCAGCGTTCGGGTCTACATAGAAACACCCGACGCAAAGGACGGCTTTCACCATGCGGTATGCTGGCTTCCCGCATACCGCTGGGAGGACGTATCCGGATACAGCAACGATGAAATGCGGCGCTTCGAGCGGCTTGTGCGGGACAACGCGCACCTGATGCTTGAGTTTTCGCAGTGCGGAGGCGTGCTGAATGCCGCAGGTGCTTAGGATCGGGCCATACATCGTATACTTCTGGTCCAATGAATCAAACCCGCTTGAGCCCGTGCATGTGCACATCGCAAGCGGAACGCCTTCCTCGGACGCAACAAAGATTTGGATCACCCAATCCGGCAAAACGCTGCTTTGCCATAATCGCTCAAGGATCCCAAATCAAATGCTTCGAAATCTGCAGCGGGTCATCGAATCGAACAGCGCCTCTGTCATCGAGGCGTGGCAGAAGCATTTTGGAGAGATAAGCTATTACTGCTGACAAAACAACAGCAAACCAGTGAGGAGTACAACATGAAAATTCTGGTCATCAACGCGGGTTCTTCATCCCTCAAATATCAGCTGATCGACATGGACACCCGGGACGTGATCGCCAAGGGTCTGGCCGAGCGCATCGGCATGGATTCCAGCCGTCTGACCCACCGCTACGGCGCGGACTGTGCGGAGAAGTACGTGGTGGACACGGTGTTCAAGGATCACACCTCCGCCATCCAGATGGTGCTGGACGCGCTGGTGGACGCGCAGCACGGCGTGATTGCCGACACCAAAGAGATCGGCGCGGTGGGACACCGCGTGCTGCACGGCGGCGACAAGTTTACCGCCAGCTGCATCGTGGACGACGCGTGCAAAAACGCCATCCGCGCATGCTATCCCCTTGGCCCTCTGCATAACCCCGCAAACCTGCAGGGCATTTTGGCCTGCGAAAAGGTGATGCCCGGCACGCCCCAGGTGGCCGTGTTCGATACCGCCTTCCACCAGACCATGCCCCCCAAGGCCTTTATGTACGGCGTACCCAAAAAGTACTACGACAAGCACGCCGTGCGCCGCTACGGCTTCCACGGCACCTCTCACCGCTATGTGAGCGGCCGCGCCGCGCAATTGCTCGAGGAAAAGGGCTATAAGCACGACAAGATGATCGTTGCCCACCTTGGAAACGGCTCCTCCCTCAGCGCCGTTGTGGACGGCAAGTGCGTGGATACCTCCATGGGCCTTACTCCCCTCGAGGGCGTTTTGATGGGCACCCGCAGCGGCAACGTGGATCCTGCGGTGGTCGAGTTTATCGCAAACCTCGAAAATCTCTCCGTGACCAACACCCTGACCATGCTGAACAAGGAAAGCGGTCTGCTTGGCATAAGCGGCGTCTCCTCCGACATGCGCGACGTAAACGCCGCGGCGGACGCTGGCAACGAAAACGCGAAGCTTGCCCTTGACATGTGGCAGTACGGCATCAAAAAGTACATCGGCGCCTACGCCGCCGCGATGGGCGGTCTGGACACCCTGATCTTTACCGCCGGCATCGGCGAAAACGACGCGCTGGGCCGCTGGAAGGTGTGCGAAGGCCTGGAGTTCCTGGGCATCAAGATCGATCCCGAGGCCAACAAGGTGCGCGGCGAAGAAAAGCTGATCTCCACCCCCGACAGCAAGGTATCCGTTTGGGTCATCCCCACCAACGAAGAGCTCGCAATCGCCATGGATACGCTGGAGCTGACCAGCAAATAATTGCTGCACAAGGGGCTGTTGCACGAGTGTAAAAGTCCCAGGGTAGTTTGGAGGGGCCGCAGCCCCTCCAATTATAATCCGCAGGGGTGGCTTGCGGTGCCGCGTCTCAAATCTCTGATTTGAGCCGTCGGCATCCCACGTTCTGCGTGGGATTGACTTGCCATGGGCAAGTCAAC
>CADBNW010000001.1 GCA_902796025.1 uncultured Eubacteriales bacterium | reverse complement strand
GAGATGAAGGTGCACGTGGCCATCGCCCGCGAGTTCGGCTACAAAATCAGCGTGCACAGCGGCTCCGACAAGTTCAGCGTCTTCCCCTCCGTGGGCGCGCGCACCAATCAGAACTACCACGTAAAGACCGCCGGCACCAACTGGCTGGAGGCCATGCGCATCGTTGCCATGCACGATCCAAAGCTCTACCGCGAGATCCATCTTTTCGCCCTTCAAAACTTTGCCGAGGCGCGCAGGTACTACCACGTGACCACGGACCTTGCCGCGATCCCGGACATCGAAAAGCTGAGCGACAGCGAGCTTCCTTCCCTCTTTGAGGACAACAACGCAAGGCAGCTCATCCACATCACCTACGGCCTCATTTTGAACGCCAAGGACGAAAAGGGCTGCCCGCGCTTCAAAAACCGCCTGTACGCCTTCTGGCGCGAGCACAGCGAGGAGTACGCCCAGGCGCTTGAAAAGCACATCGGCCACCACCTGGAGCAGCTGGGCTGCCCGAAAATCTGAGCCATGGAAGACAGATTAAGCCGCATCGTCGCCCACAGGCGACAGCTGCACCGGATCCCTGAGGTCAATTACGATCTGCCGATGACCCAGGCCTACGTGCTGGACGCCCTCAAAAAAACCGGCGCCAGGCTGGAGGCGCTAAGCCCCGCAGGGGTTTTGGCCTACTTCGACATGGGCAAAAAGGACACTGTCGCCCTGCGCGCGGACATGGACGCCCTGCCCATCCAGGAATGCAGCGGCCTGCCCTTTGCCTCCGGGCACCCCGGCAAAATGCACGCCTGCGGGCACGACGCCCACATGGCGATGCTGCTGGCGCTTGCGGAGGAGCTTAGCGAAATGTCCTGCCCCCGAAACGTGCTGCTCATCTTTCAGCCCGCCGAGGAAACGGGAAACGGCGCGCGCATCGTGCTGGAAAGCAAGGCGCTTGAGCGCTATAACGCCCGCGAGATCTACGCCTGCCACGTGGAGCCGCCGCTGCCCTCGGGCACCATCGGCTGCCGCCCGGGGCCGCTGATGGCCATGTCCAGCGAGGTGCACCTGCAGGTGAAGGGCAAAAGCACCCACATCGCCCAGTACAGCGAGGGCATCGATGCGCTGATGGCGGGGCTTACGTTCTTGCAGCGCAGCAGGGCGCACATCGAAAGCGTCTACCGGGACGTTCGCCACCTCTACGGCTACGGCCGCTTTGAAAGCGGCACCGCAAACAACATCGTAGCGGAGAAGGCGGAGGCCTGGGGCACCCTGCGGGCCTACGACGAGGGCATCTTTGAAGAGATGAAAAAAGACGTCCTATCTATCGCCAAGGACATCTCGGCGCAAAGCGGCGCGAAGCTGGACCTCAGCTTTGGCGACGCCTATCCCCCGGTTTTGAACGACGAAGCCTGCTTTGAAAAGCTGAAGGCCGCAGCGGGCGACCTGCCCTTTCAAGTGCTTGCCCAGCCCAAGAACATCGCCGAGGACTTTGCCTGCTACCTGAAGCGCCTGCCCGGCGCGATGTTCCTGCTGGGGCTTGGCACCCCCACCCCGCTGCACAGCAGCAATTTCATTTTCGACGAAAGCGCCCTGCCAAACGGCACCGAAATGTTCAAGCGGCTGGTCATGGCGGGATAAGAAATCCCTGCCTTTCAAACAGCCGGGAAAAAACAGAAAATGAACACAGCTGAACGTCCTTCGCTGTGTTCATTTTCGATTGATCGAATGTGGAGTGCAAGCGCCATGATCAGATTGACGTACGGAAACACCAATACCTTTTATCTCCCCGGCAGCGCCGGGGGCCTGCTGATCGATACGGATTACGCCGGGACGCTGCGGGCCTTTTACAAAGCCCTGAAGGCCAGCGGGCTTCAGCTGAAAGATATTGCGTATGTGCTTGCCACCCATTATCATCCGGATCACATGGGCCTGATTGCGGAGCTCATGGAGCAGGGCGTCCGGCTGTTGCTGATGGAGGAGCAAAAGCCCTTCGTGCATTTTTCAGACGCGATCTTTTTGAAAAGCGGCCTTCCCGTTCAGCCGATCGACGAAGCCAGGGCGACCGTCCTGCCCTGCCGGGAAAGCAGGAGCTTCCTGCTTGAAATCGGCATTGCGGGAGAGATCGTCTCCACCCCCAGCCACAGCCGGGACAGCGTCTCTTTGATTTTGGACGACGGGGACTGCTTTGTCGGCGATCTGGAGCCCCTCCAATACCTGGATGCATACGAAAGCAACGAACAGCTGAAGGCCGATTGGGATCTGCTCAAGGCGCATCACCCAAAGCGGATCTTTTACGGCCACGCAAACTTC